>JBKEAR010000020.1:0-52450 GCA_047972425.1 Alphaproteobacteria bacterium
CCTGTTTTGGTGGTGCCTTAGAGCATATTGCCAAACAAGCCGGCCATGATATCGGCCATGCCAATGTTACCGTAACTATTGAATTTGAAAAGCAACCCGATGGTTTTGGCATTAACGCCGAGATTGATGTTAAATTAGACCATGCTGATGCTGCCAATTTGGTAAAACAAGCCCATGCATTTTGCCCTTATTCTAAAGCGACAAAAAACAACATCTGCCATGTATTAAAACTGAATGGCAATGTTATTTAAAACTTAAGACCTTGCTTATAAAGTAAAAAACCCTTCTGATATCAGAAGGGGTTTTTTATTGGTTTGAAAATAAAGTTACGATAATTTAGAAAAATCGGCGACTTCTTTAAGGCTATTACCAATGCTTGCCAATAAGTTTAGGCGATTATTGCGCACCGCCTCATCATCCACATTCACCATCACATTATCCAAAAAGCCATCAATGGGTGTGCGTAACGCTGCAACCTCTGCCATAGCTTGGGTATAATTTTGTTGGCTAAGTGCCGGGGCAATATTTTTCCTTGCGGCTTCTAGCGCATTAAATAGTACTTTTTCAGCATCTTCTGCCAATAGTTGAGGATTAACTTGTTGCCCAAAGCTTTGCTTTGTTTTCTTTTCTTCCGCAGCCACAATATTGCCTGCCCGTTTAAGCCCCGCAAGCATATTTTGCCCATCATCGGTTTCTAAGAAGGATTGTAACGCTTTGGCACGTTCTTCGATAAGCCAAGGAGTAAAGCCTGTGGCATCATCGCTTAATATGCTCATGCCGATATTGGCATCGAAACCGTTATCTTTAAGTGCCACCCGCATACGCTCGGCAAAAAAGGCTAAAAGCTCTGCTTGAACATCTTTAAGCTGTTCAGTTGAAAGTAAGCTCGTATTTTGCCAATTTGCGATGGATAAATCGATAAAATCGGCTAACGGGGTGGTTTGCTTTTGTGCGGTTAATAAACGGATAATCCCTAATGCCGCACGGCGCAACGCAAAGGGGTCTCCCGAGCCTGTGGGCTTTTTACCAATGGCCCAAAAGCCAACTAAAGCATCGAATTTATCGGCCAAAGCTAAAGAGACCGAAACTTTACTTTCGGGTAAATCATCATGGGCACCCGCAGGTTTGTAATGATCTTCTATCGCTTGTGCCACGTGAATATCTTCGCCATCGTTTAGGGCATAATAACGCCCCATAATCCCCTGAACTTCGGGAATTTCGAACACCATGCCCGTTACAAGGTCAGCTTTAGCTAATAGGCCGGCACGGGCAACTTTAGCGGCATCGGCACCCAAAATATCGGCATATTTTGCACCGAGCTCACTAATACGCAAACTGCGCTGATATTGTGTGCCTAAATCGGCTTGAAATAACATTGACTTTAAATCTTCTAAGCGGCTTTCAAGACTATGTTTACGGTCTTGATCCCAAAAGAATTTGGCATCGTAAAGCCGTGCACGCAATACACGCTCATTGCCTGCACGAATAATCTCTGGCTCCATAGTCACCATATTGGCAATGGTAATAAAATATGGTGCTAAATTGCCACCCATATCATTGAGAGTAAAATATTTTTGGTGATCTTTAAGTGTATCAATGAGAACTTCTTTGGGTAATTCCATAAACTCAGCATCAATTCCCCCCAAAATAATATGGGGCCATTCCACTAAGCCTGTAACTTCCTCTAACAAGCCCAAATCTTGATTTAATATAAGCTCATTGCTTTCGCAAATTTCACCCAAGGCACGTTCAATACTGGCTTTACGCATATCCCGATTAGCCACCACCATGGCCTCGAACAAGCCTTTTTCGTAAGTTTCGGCATCGCTGACTTCAAAAGGTTCAGGCGCCATAAAACGATGACCATAAGTCTGATTATTCGCTACGCAACCACCAAATTCAAAATCCACTACTTGTCCATCAAACAAACAAAGAATATTCCGAACGGGGCGCACCCATTTGGTATGGTTACCCTCGCCCAAAAAGCGCATGCTTTTTTGCCATGGGAAATTTTGTAAAATTTCGGGCAATATCATCTTAAAAAAATCAGCTGTTTGTTGCCCTTTAATATGTTGCACCGCAAAATAATAGCTTTTGCCTTTAATCTCTCTTTGCTCGGCGGCACTCATATCGCTTAAACCATTGGCTTTCATAAAACCGGCCAAAGCTTGCTCGGGCGCACCCACTTGGGGGCCACGGCGTTCTTCTGTACGGCTTTCTTGCTCTTGGGGTAGGCCTGTGATATGAATGGCCAAACGGCGTGGTGTGCTAAAGTTTTGGATATCACCAAAGGATATATTCGCATCTTTAAGCTTAGCGGTAATCAAACGCTCCATATCGCCAGAAGCTTGGCGTTGCATACGAGCCGGAATTTCCTCGGATAAAATTTCTAATAATAAATCGGCCATATTATGCATCCTCCCCGGCAATATAAGCTAAACAGCAAGCCCGTGCCAGCTCCCGCACACGGCCAATATAACCCGCACGCTCGGTGGTCGATATTGCACCCCGGGCATCGAGCAAGTTAAAAACATGGCTGGCTTTAATACAATGGTCATAAGCGGGTAAAGCCAAGTTGGCCTCTACCGCTTTGGCACATTCACGCTCATAATCCTTAAAATGTTCAAATAACATATCGGTTGTGGCAAGCTCGAAATTATAGGCGCTAAATTCCTTTTCGCTCCGTAAAAAAACATCGCCGTAGGTAAGGCCAGCCCCATTAAAATCGAGGTCATAAACATTCTCAACCCCTTGAATATACATAATCAGACGCTCTAAGCCATATGTTAGCTCTACTGTGACTGGGTCGCAATCAATACCGCCCACTTGCTGAAACCATGTAAATTGCGAAACCTCCATGCCATCGCACCAGACCTCCCAACCCAAGCCGGCCGCACCTAAGGTGGGTGATTCCCAGTCGTCTTCCACAAAGCGAATATCATGCTCCATAGGGTCAATACCAATATGGCGTAACGAGTTTAAATAAAGCTCTTGTGCATTAATCGGCCCCGGTTTAAGCACGACCTGAAACTGATAATAATGCTGCAGGCGATTAGGGTTTTCGCCATAACGACCATCGGTTGGGCGGCGCGAAGGCTGCACATAGGCCGCCCGCCATGGCTTTTTACCCAAGCTGCGCAATGTGGTTGCCGGATGAAACGTACCCGCACCCATCTCAACATCATAGGGCTGTAAAATGGCACATCCTTGCCCTGCCCAATATTGTTGTAATGCCATTATCAGCGACTGAAAATCCGTTTTCATATCATTCCTCAATATATTTTATATCTTTTTAGGTATCTTCGATGTTATTAATTCAATCTAACGAAGTTAGACGAAGTTAGTAAATAATATTCACAATCTTACCCGGTACCACAATAACTCTTTTAACCTCTTGGCCTTCAAGCTCTTTTTTCACATTATTGAGTTCAAAAGCAGCTTTTTCGGCATCCTCTTTGCTGGCACCCGATGCAATTTCTATAGTGCCACGCATTTTACCCCGCACTTGTACCGCCAAAGTTACGCTATCTTCGACCAACCATTGGTCATCGGCTATTGGCCAAGGGGTTTTAACAAGCATGGTTTTATGCCCCATAAGCGCCCAAATCTCCTCGGTAATATGGGGAGTGTACGGGTTAAGTAATTGGCAAGTAATATTTAGGCAATTAAAGCGTAAAATATCATTGGCTTCGCCTTGTTCTTTAAATTTCTCGAGCGCATTAAATAATTCCCGAATGCGTGCAATGGCGTTATTGGTGCGAATTTGGGTTAAATCATCACGCACCTGGGCAATGGTTTTATGGGCAAGTTGCCATAATTTTTTACCTTCGCCTTCGGGGTTATTCACTTCCCCCGCTTTTAATATATCGTTATTTTCGGTCGCAAAACGGTAAATACGGTTAAGGAACTTCCAAGAGCCTTCAATACCGCCTTCTGTCCAATCAATATCACGCTCGGGCGGATTATCGGATAAAATAAATAATCTTGCGGCATCGGCACCATAGGCGGTGAGTACAATCTCGGGGTCTACGCCATTAAGTTTAGATTTCGACATTTTTTCTGAGCGTTGCGGATAAACGATTGAGCCATCGGATATTTTAACAAAACCTTCACCTTCTTTTTTAATATCATCTAAAGGTACCCATTTATTATGGCTATCCTTATAGGTCATATGGTTCACCATACCTTGGGTGAGCAAGTTAGAGAAAGGCTCGGCAGGTAGGCTTGGATAACCCACTTTTTTAAGAGCTTTGGTGAAAAAACGCGCATAAAGTAAATGCAATACGGCATGCTCTACACCGCCAATATATTGATCCACCGGCATCCAATAGGCAACCTCGTTACTATCGTAAGCTTTATCGGCTAGGCGCGGCGAGCAATAACGCAAGAAATACCAACTCGATTCCATAAAGGTATCAAATGTATCGGTTTCGCGCACGGCATCTTTACCGCAATTGGGGCATTTTACATGCTTCCATGTGGGGTGATGGTCAAGCGGATTACCCGGTTTATCAAAGGTAACATCGCTTGGTAGGGTTACGGGTAAATCGGCATCGGGCACGCCCACCACACCGCAATCATCACAATGGATAATTGGCACCGGGCAACCCCAATAACGTTGGCGGCTCACACCCCAATCACGCAAGCGAAAATTTACTTTACGCTCGCCTTTGCCGGTATTTTCTAATTTAGTTACCACAACCTCAAAGGCATCTTTATAATCAAGCCCGTCCATAAAGGCCGAGTTAATATGCACGCCGTCTTCTGTATAGGCTTCGTTACCAATGGTAATATCTAAATTATCCTTGGGGGCAACTACAGGCACAACGGGTAAATCATATTTACGGGCAAAATCTAAGTCCCGTTGGTCATGGGCGGGGCAAGCAAATACCGCACCTGTGCCATATTCCATCAGCACAAAATTGGCCACCCAAACATCGTATTTTTTACTTGGGTCTAATGGGTGCACTACTTTTAAGCCGGTGTTAAAACCTTTTTTCTCGGCTTTTTCTATGGCTTCTTCCGATGTACCTAAGGCATCGCACTCGGCAATGAATTTTTGTAAATCTTTATTATTTTTGGCCAGTTTTTGCGCCAATGGGTGATGCGCCGCAATGGCAATGAATGAAGCCCCAAATAAAGTATCGGGTCTTGTGGTGTAAACACTAATTTGGTTAAAATCGGTGGTGTTAAACTCCGGCTCAATTGCCCAATGGACAATTGCCCCTTCAGAGCGGCCAATCCAGTTAGATTGCATGGTTTTTACCGCATCGGGCCAGCCGATAGTACCCAGATCCGCCAATAATTCATCGGCAAAATCGGTGATTTTAAACGACCATGTGGCCATTTGCTTGCGCTCTATTTGTGCGCCTGAGCGCCAACCTTTACCATCAACCACTTGCTCATTGGCAAGTACGGTATGCTCTATAGGGTCCCAATTTACCCATGCAAATTTGCGTTCTGCAATGCCTGCACGCATAAAATCTAAAAACATTTTTTGTTCATGTTTGTAATATTCGGGGTGGCAAGTTGCAATCTCGCGTTCCCAATCGATAGAAAGGCCTATGCTTTTAAGTTGCACCCGCATGGCATCAATATTTTTATAGGTCCAATCTGCAGGGTGTACATTATTTTGCAAAGCTGCATTTTCGGCAGGTAGACCAAAGGCATCCCAACCCATTGGGTGTAACACATTATAACCAATGGCTTTTCTAAAGCGTGATGTAACATCGCCAATGGCATAATTGCGCAAATGCCCCATATGCAAACGCCCCGAAGGATAAGGGAACATCTCTAATACATAATATTTTGGTTTGGCTTTATCGTCATCTAAGGCAAAAGCCTTGGCATCTTCCCATGCGGTTTGCCATTTTTTTTCGGATTCAATAAAATTGTAACGCGACATTACAGCCCCTTTAAATATAAATATAATCGTTTAAAAGCCTTAAGATAAACTGCATAACCCAAAAAGAAAAGGAGTTTTTTAAACTATTTTTATCACTTTCATTTCACCCGATATTTCCATATATATAATTGATAAAAATTTTTATAAAAATCATTGCTTATCGGGTTATTTTTCCTTACCCTAAACCATAATAAAGATTGATTATTAAAGAGATAAGAATGCCCGCTATCAAAGCCCAAAATTTAAATAAAATTTATGCTGCATCGGCAGGGGATCCCCCAAAACATGCGCTGATTGACTTTAACTTAGAAGTCCCAAAAGGCAGCTTTTTTGCTCTTTTAGGCCCGAATGGTGCCGGCAAATCGACCTTTATTAATATGATGGCGGGGCTTGTGATTAAAACATCGGGCGACATACTGATTGACAGCTATGATATTGTAGACGATATGCGCCAAGCACGCCGAGCCATTGGCATTGTACCCCAAGAGCTCAATTTAGACCCATTTTTTACCCCTGCCCAAATTTTAGACGTACAAGCTGGGCTTTACGGCGTGCCCAAAGCGGAGCGCCGTACTATGGAACTTTTAGATATGGTTGGCCTTGCCGATAAAGCGGGGGCTTATACACGTGCGCTATCGGGTGGTATGTTGCGCCGATTACTTGTGGCTAAGGCCATGGTGCATAGCCCCCAAATTTTGGTGCTGGACGAACCGACTGCGGGCGTTGATGTGGAACTTCGCCATATGTTATGGGAGCAAATGAAGCGCCTTAATAAGGAAGGCACAACTATTATGCTCACCACCCATTATTTAGAGGAAGCCCAAGAGCTATGCGATGAAATTGCCATTATTGACCAAGGCAAGCTGATTATGAAAGAAAGCAAAAATAAGCTGATGCAAAATTTTGGTAACCGAGAACTGCTTATTCAGTTTAGCCAAAATATCGATAGCCTACCCCCCACCTTAGATGAGCTTAATGGCACAAAAGAAGGAGAATATTGGGTGTTTCGCTATGCCGGCGGAGAAAATCAGTCGGGCAAAATTTTGCATCAACTGATTAGCCAAGGTTTGACTATTCAATCCCTGCAAACCCAAGAGGCCAAATTAGAGGATATTTTTATATCCCTTACCCACCGCCATTAATTTTATTTTGCTCTGCAGGTAAACTTTCTTATAAGAAAGTTTAATCAAAGAATTTTTAATATTCATGGCTCTCCATAACTGCGTGAGTGATACCCATATATAAAAAGAAAAAGGACTCTCGAAATTTATTTCAGGAGTCCTTTTTCTTTTTGTATATAGGCGCATAAATGCGCCACGCAGTTATAAATTTTAACCGAAAAAAATGGGGTCAAGCGTGCAACGCTTGCCGGGGTTTGGGGCGGATGCCCCATATAAACCTTTTGAGCGTTTGGGGCGGCAGCCCTATTAAACCCATTAAACTATTTAAGCCAATTTATTGCTACTGCGCATCGCTTTTTTACGGTCATTGGCATCGAGGATAATTTTACGCAAACGGATATTTTGTGGGGTAACTTCCACACATTCATCATCGTTAATGTAAGATATTGCTTGCTCGAGCGTCATGCGCCGTGGTGGGGTGAGGCGAATATTTTCATCCGTACCCGATGCCCGAATATTGGTAAGCTGTTTGCCTTTGGTGGGGTTAACATCAAGGTCGTTATCGCGGCTATTTTCGCCAATAATCATACCAATGTAAAGCTCCTCGCCACTGCCGATGAACATGGTGGCGCGTTCTTGTAGGTTAAACAATGCATAACCTACGGATTTCCCGCCGCTATTGGATACATAAGCACCCAAGGTACGCCCCGCAATATCCCCCGCCCATGGGCGATAGCCTGCAAATAGGCGTGCCATGGTGCCTGTACCACGGGTTTCGGTTAAAAATTGCCCCTGATAGCCAATAAGGCCGCGCGCCGGAACATCAAAAATAAGCCGTTGTTTGCCACCATTGATGGTATCCATGGATTTTAATTGGGCTTTGCGGGTAGAAAGGCTCTCGACCACAGTGCCCGAAAATTCTTCATCCACATCCACTTGTAATTCTTCCCAAGGTTCTAAAATACCGCCTTCTTCGGATTTTTTTAAAAGAACTTTCGGACGGCCAATCGTGAGCTCAAAACCCTCGCGGCGCATGGTTTCAATCAGTACGCCCAATTGCAATTCACCACGACCGGCGACTTCAAAGGCGTTTTCATTTTCGGTTTCCGATATTTTAATGGCCACATTGCCTTCGGCCTCGCGCATGAGGCGGTCACGAATCATACGGCTTGTTAGTTTTTTGCCCTCTCGCCCGGCAAGGGGGGAATCGTTAATGCCAATAGTCATGCTAATGGTTGGCGGTTCAATAGATGGTGTATCAAGCGGTGTATTCCACTCAACAGAAGATAATGTATCACCCACGGTGGCCGTTTTTAAACCAGCAATGGCAATAATATCACCGGCCTCGGCATTATCGGCAGGCACACGCTCTAACCCACGAAAGGTTAAAAGTTTAGATACACGGAATTTTTCCACCACGCCGTCTTCTTCTCTAAGTGCCTGAATTTGATCGCCCACTTTAATGCGGCCTTGTTCAATACGCCCTGTTAAAGTCCGCCCCAAATAATCATCGAGGTCTAAGAGTGTGGCCGCCATGGCAAAGGGTTTTTCTTTATCCAAATTCGGCGGGGAAACTTTATCCATAATCGTTTCAAAAAGCGGTTCTAAATCTTGGGTTTTCACATCTTCTTCGTAAGAAGCCCAACCATCGCGGCCTGATGCATAAATACAAGGGAAATCTAATTGCTCCGCCGAGGCATCAAGCGCCACAAATAAATCGAAAATTTCATCTAAAACTTCATGGGGGCGGCCATCGGGGCGGTCAATTTTATTAATCACCACAATGGGTTTTAAACCAAGTGCCAAGGCTTTTTCGGTCACAAAGCGGGTTTGGGGCATGGGCCCCTCGGCGGCATCAACCAATAAAATAACACCGTTTACCATGCCCAATATGCGCTCGACCTCACCACCAAAATCGGCATGGCCGGGGGTATCGACAATATTAATACGCACACCACTATGTTCTACCGAAGTACATTTGGCTAAGATGGTAATGCCCCGTTCTTTTTCGAGGTCATTACGGTCGAGCGCACGCTCGTTAATTTTTTGATTATCGCGATATACGCCCGACTGACGAAACATACTATCGACCAAAGTTGTTTTACCATGGTCCACATGGGCGATGATGGCAATATTTCTGGTTTCCATAAAATAATATAATCCTAATTTGTTAAATAGCCTTAAGAGATTGCAGAATCTAGGCTTTGGGTCAAGTTTTATTTCATAATATCGGTATTTAAAAAACCATAAGTCCATATTGGACTTTTTTATCAAATATAGTTATGATAGATTATTGTAAAAACAGATAGATTTTATTCAGGAGGTTTGTATGCCGCAATCAAATGAAAATAATAACAAGGCGAATCAAAGCAATATGAACGAAGATAAAAAACCCGATGTTCAATCGGAAGAAAAAGCCAAAGAAACTATAGAGAAAAAAGCGGATAAATCGACCGAGCCGCCTGAAAAATCTGTAAAAGAACCCCCTAAAAAAGCCGATGCAACGGTAAAAGATGCGCCCAAAAAGCCTGAAGATACCAAAGCAAAACCGGCAGATAAGCCTGCTAAACCGAAGAGCGAAAAACCCAAAAAATCTATATCGGGGTTTATGTGGCCCGTATTATGTTCGGTGGCAGTAGCTGGCGGATTAATCGCTACTGAAGATATGTGGGTAAAAAAGAGCAATAATCAGCTAGATGGTCAAATAACCGAAGTTTCGCAACTGGCCGAAACCAATAAAACCGCGATTACCCAATTGGTTAATCAGGCTGCAGAAATTGAAGCATTAAAAGCCCAAATCGCGCAATTAACGGCGCAAGATCCTAAAGCATTAATCGGCCCCATACATGATGATGTTATGGCACTGAATGGGCGCTTAGATAGTGATATTACCACGATGAATAAAACTGTTAGCGAGCTTAAAGGGGATTATGCCCGTATTAATGCCCAAACCGATGGCCTTATTAGCCAATTACAGGCCGTAAGCCAAATGGCCACCGAAGGTGCAAGCCCAGAGATTAAACAGCGTTTAGATGCCTTAGAGGTTGCCCGGCGCCAAGCGGTATCGGCACTTGAGGGGCAAGTAACCACATTAACCCAAAGCTTAGATGACATTAAAAAACAACAGCCTGCTTTTGAGGTTTTTGACCGCCGTGTGAATGATTTGGAAGGCCAAGTTACTCAATTATCCGATAATATAACAAATTTACAAAATACAGTGGAATCCGGTGCGGTTAATAGTTCAAAATTTTTAGCTGTGGATAATTTAGCCCGCCAAATTGATTTGGGCGAAAATTATAGCAATAGTTTAGCGGCATTGGTGATGGAGCTTCCGCCCCAAGCGGCCGAAGCCGTAACAATGTTGCAACAAAATATCGGTAAAATTAAACCACTTTACCAACTACAGGGTGATTTTAACGATGTTTCGCGCCAAATTATTATTGCCGAGCGCAAAGACCAAGCCGCTCAAAATGGCGATAAAAAACAATCTTTACTCTCTAACCTTAACGAGCTTGTTACCATAAGCCGTAACGATGGTGGTGCCGATGGCAGTGCCGATAGGTTAGTTTATAACATCAAAAATGCATTACAAAGCGGCGATTTAGCGACAGTTGAGCAATTATTGAGCGCAGCTAGCCCTGCAGCACAAGATGCAGCTGCCACATGGTCAAGTGAGGTAAAAGCGAAAATTCAGGCCGAAGAAGCCTTAACACAAATTCGCAATAGCTTAGCGCAGGCGGGAGAATAAGTATGTTACGGGTTTTTGGTTTTATTATCTTTGCGGTTTTATTGGTTGCGCTTTCGTTTTTTGCAGCAACCCATTTAACCGATATTCTCAATTTAAAAATCGGTAATTTCGATATTTCGATGCCCTATTCGGTTGCAGCTATTGGGGGCTTGGCTATTATCGGCTTTTTTGTTTTGTTCGATCGCATTATCCATTGGTTTTTCGACCTCCCTTTTATTTCACCCTTTAAGCGGAGCGTACGCCGCCAAGCCAAAAGCTATACTGCCATTAATAAAGGCCTTGTGGCTGTGGCCGCCGGTGACTCTAAAGAGGCTTTAAAACAAGCCAAACGCGCCGAAAAATTGGGCGAAAGCAATTCTTTAACTCATCTTTTAGCGGCACAAGCGGCACTTTCGGCCAATGACGAAGCCGAAGCCATTACCCGCTATACCGAGCTTTTAAAAGATAAAGATACACGGTTAATGGGTTACCGGGGGTTATTTAGCCTTGCGGTGAACCGCGGCGATTATAAAGATGCCTTAGCCATTGCCAAGCGCGCATTCGAGCTCCACCCCAATAGCCGTTGGGCATTTAATAGCCTGTTCGATTTACGTATTCGCATGGGCGATTTTGATGACGCTTTATTGCTTGTTCCGCAAGGGGTAAAAAAACAGCATTTCACTATTCAACAGGGGCATCATTTAAAGGCTGTGTTATCTACAGAGATTGCCCGCATTAGAAAGCTGAATGGCAAAGATGATAACGAAATCTTCCCCTTACTCAATAATGCCCATAAGGAAGACCCCAGCTTTATCCCCGCCATTTTAGGGCTTATTCGTTATTATATCGATAGCGGTAAAAAGCGCAAAGCCCGTAATTTGATAGAGCATGTTTGGCGCTCTTCACCGCGGCCCGACCTTACACCTTTATGGTTAGAAATCCAAGATGAGACAGACCCGGAAAAATTATATAACGCGGCTAAAAGCTTAGCTGTTATGCATAATAATCACGAAGAAAGCCGTATTTTGGTAGCCACATATGCCATTAACGCCAAGCAATGGAAAGATGCCGAAAGCATATTAAATACCCTAATGAGCGAGCATGAAGTTCCACAACAACGCACTTTACGCTTGTTGGCGGAGCTAGAAGATAGAGACGAAAGCCGGCAAAACCCCGAAAAAGTTAAAGAATATATGCTGGCCATGAATAACGCACGCTCCATGCCGCACTGGGTTTGTGAGGTTTCGGGCATACCGGCTAAAGAATGGCAAGCCATTTCTCCTGCCGGAAAATTTGATGGTCTGCGTTGGGCCGAAGCCGGCGAGGTTATCCAAAATAATGCATTAATGCTTGATAATGAAAACTCGCCCAATTTACTTTTAAGCACCAGTAGCGATGTTTTACCTTATAAAAAAGAAGCCCCAGCTGAGCTGATTGGCGATGTGGTTTTGGTAACAAAAGAAGGTGAAGATATAACTGCCGATGACAGTAAAGATAGTGATGCCAGCCAAGAAAAAGCTGAAAATGAAACCGGTAAAGAAGAAGCAGATAACAAAGACGAAAAATCCGCCTAAATTATCTTATATTTAATAGTTGCTCCCTTAAAGATAAGGGAGCTTTTTTTTACCTGATATATCCGTTTTAAATAAATATCTATTCATATAAAGATTCTGTATAAAAAAAATTTAATTTAATGCAAATATGCAATATTCAATTATTTTTGGGCATTCGCGTTTAATTTCTATTGCGTCATCAAATAAATGATTAAAATTAAAACCTTACATCCACAAGGGATATTAAGGCTTTTAAATAAACAATAAATATAGATAAAAAATAGGGCAAAAAATAAAATATCATATTTATTTTTTTATATTGATACCCATTTATATTGGGTATAACTTTTTAAAATATAATAAAAAATTTCATAGTAAACAGGGAGAAGATTTAATGAATCCTACAATTATAGAGTTACTCATTGCTCTGGTTGTGGTTATTGCGCTTGCTTGGCTTATTCTTAAACAATATTACCCCCAAGCTGTATTAACTATTGCCGGCATTATCTTATATTTATCCGCCCATTGGATAAGCGGTGTGCCTATTGTCGAAAAATCATCGGGCATTGCGATATTAGATGTTTTTATTAAATTGGCCGATATTTTTTCTTATCGTCTGGGGGGCTTAGGTCTCATTATTATGTCAGTTGCCGGTTTTGCCGCTTATATGTCCCATATTGGTGCTGCCCAAGCTTTGGTACGTATATCGGTTAAGCCCGTGGCTTTAGTCAACAACCCTTGGGTGGTTTTAGCTTTGGCCTATTTGGTGGGTATATTTGTGAGCCTATTTGTAACTTCTGCAACAGGGCTTGGTTTATTACTTATGGTCACATTATACCCCATTATGCGCGGTGCTGGTATTTCTAAAGCCTCGGCTGTGGGTGTAATTGCAACCACACAAGCTTTCGAGATTGGCCATGTGCAATCGAACCTCATTCGGGCGGCAGAGGCGATTGATATGACCAATGTGGAATATTTTACGAACTACCAATTACTGATGGCTATCATCATGGTTATTGCAACCATGTTTGTTCATGTATGGTGGCAACGCCGATGCGATATGAAAGACGGCTGGAACCCCAGAGAACATATGAATATAACAGAAGAAGTCAATGACGATAATGTGCATATCCCCGATGCCCCCAATTGGTATGCGTTTTTCCCCCTTATTCCATTTATTTTAATGCTCATTTTCTCTAAACTCGCTTTAGGAAACGAGCAAGTTATTACATGGATTAAAGGCTTTTGGGCAGGTTATCCGCTAAAACCCACCAATATGAGTGTGGTTGTCGCCATGATTGTGCCGGCTTTTATTGCAATGATTATTCATGGTATCCGCCAACGCAACTTTAAAGAAGCCTGCGATGGCTATCGCATCTTTTTAGAAGGCATGGGCTCGGTTTTTGCCAGCGTGGTTGTGCTGATTGTTGCGGCGCAAATGTTTGCCGATGCCTTAACCGATATGGGTGCAGTGAATGCCTTTTTAGAATTTGCATCGGGGCTTGGTATTGGTGGTATTGGCATGATGATTGTTTCAACAGCTCTTATCGTTTTTGCCGCTATTTTAATGGGCTCGGGCAATGCCAGTTTTATGTCTTTTGTAGAAATTGCCCCCAATATTGCCGCAAAATTTGGCTTACCGCCCATTGTTGTAATGCTCCCTATGCAAATGGGTAGCTCCATTGGCCGGAGCATGTCGCCAATTTCGGCTGTGATTGTTGCTTGTGCGGGCATTGCGGGTATCACCACAACCGAGGCCGTACGCCGAACATCTGTACCCATGCTTTCATCAATTATTTTATGTGTCATCTTTACCATTATTCTTTATGGTTAATTGGAGATAACAAATGCAAAATCAGTTTTTAAAAGAGCTTAAAGAACTTGTTACCATTGATTGTGGAACAAAAAATATAGCCGGCGTTCATAAAATTGCCGATATTATCACCGGGCATTTTAATGCCATGGGTGGCTGGAAAAGCCATAGGGAAGATATATCCGCTGAATGTGGGCCTATATTATATTTTACCAATAAGCCCGATGCGAAAAAATACGATATCACCTTACTTTGCCATATGGATACCGTTTATGCCGATGGCACTTGTGCCCAACATCCACCTTTTATTGACGGCGATAAATATCGGGGGCCGGGTGTATCCGATATGAAGTCCGGCTGTTTAGCCGTTATTTATGCCTTAAAAAATATGGATAAAACCGCTTTAGACAAATTATCTATTTGTGCTTGTTTTACCCCCGATGAAGAAATTGGGGCATTATATTCATATAACCATATTGAAAAACTTGCCGAAAAATCAGAATATGTTTTTGTGGGTGAGGCATCACGACCCAATGGCGATATGATTAAAGCCCGCAAAGGCAACGGCAAAATACAAATTGAATTTTTTGGTAAAGCCGCCCATGCCGGCAGCAGCCTGCAAGATGGCATATCGGCCATTACCGAGCTTGCCCATTGGGTGCTCGCTATCAATAATTTAGTCGATTTAGATAAAGGAACAACAGCCTCGGTTGGTGTTATAGAGGGTGGCTCAGGCATTAATGTCGTCCCCGATTATGCCAAAGCTTTGGTTGATCAGCGGTTTTTAGTCAATTCTGAAGGTAAACGGACATTAGATTATTTGACCAATTTAAGCAAAACCCCCTTTGTTGCGGGGGCAAAAGTTGAGGTTAAACGCCTTGCCGGCCGCCCTGCTTTTGAGGTAAGCAATGAGACGGATAATCTGATAAATATCATCCAAACCGAAGCCAAAAAACTCAATTTTGATGTTGATTTTATTACTGGCGGCGGTGCATCGGATGGTAATATCACAGCCTCCAAAGGGATACCGACAATTGATGGTTTCGGCCCTTGCGGCGGGGGTTTCCATAATGTGAAAGAAGAGTTTATTTATATCTCAACAATCGAGCCCCGAATAAAGCTTTTACAACATACATTAGAAGCCATGGCCCATTATATCAATAATTAAAATATCAATAAACAAACCAAAGAACCCTCCTGATTATCGGGGGGTTTTTTATTTGATAATGCAACTTTCTTAAAGTATATATAACATAATCTCTTTTGCTCAATAAAATTAGGGGAATAGCATGATAAATGCAATTTTAGCCGATTTACAAAATATCGATAATGTAAGGCTTATCATGTTAGGGGGCTCCCATGGTGCAGGTACAGCCGATACACAATCAGATTACGATATTTATGTTTATGCAAAAGGGGCAATCCCTTTAAGCCAACGCAAAGAAATATTAAGTCAATATTTTCGGTATATCGAATATCAAAACACCTATTGGGAAGAAGAAGATGACGGTATTTTAACCAATGGCACCGAGGCCGAAATCATTTATAGAGATATTGATTTTATTGATAATCAGTTCGCTGATATTTTCACCCATCATCATAAAGGCTTCGCTTATTCTACCTGTTTTGCTTTTAATATCCTCAATAGTAAAATTATTTATGATAAAAATAATAAAATGGCTGAATATCACCATTTAAAAGAGCAATATCCCATTGAATTACAAAATAAAATCATTACCGAAAACATTACCCTTATTGCCGATAAAATGCCTGCCCTTTATTATCAAATTGCAAAGGCTATAAAACGCCAAGATTATCTATCGCTCAATCATCGCCTTACTGCCTATTTTGAAATTTATTTTGATATTTTATTTGCGCTCAATGCCCGCTTTCATCCGGGCGAAAAACGTTTATTGGATTATTTGGATACTCTAACCCATAAACCCGATGATTTAAAAGCAAATATCCAAAGCATTTTACAATCCGCCTATACCAACCCACAACAGGCCATTGATTTATTAAAGCTAATCTCTACCCAGCTTGAAACTCTTATTCAAAACCAAGGTTATAATTATACAAAAAGCGACTATGCCCGCATTAAAAGTCAGAAAAATGCGCAATAGGTGCAATCCTTGATTGTTTCAAAAATAGAGTTCTGCTATGCTATAGCGTTATTTTTCAGATGAAAAGGCATTAATCCATGCGTAAAGCATCAATCAAACGGGAAACTTTAGAAACCAAAATTCAGGTTGCAGTCAGTTTAGATGGCCAAGGCAAGCGGGATATCCAAACGGGTATTGGCTTTTTTGACCATATGCTCGATCAACTCAGCCGCCATAGTTTGATTGATATGAACATCCACACCCAAGGGGACTTACATATCGATATGCACCATAGTGTCGAAGATACCGGCATTGCCCTTGGCCAAGCCATTAAACAAGCTTTGGGCGATAAAAAAGGCATCACACGCTATGCCACCGAATTTGTCCCCATGGACGAATGTTTGGCACGTGCCGCCCTTGATATCTCTGGTCGCCCCTATTTAGTATTTAATGCCACATTTAACCGCCCCAAAATCGGTGAATTTGATACCGAGCTTGTTAAGGAATTTTTTGTGGCTTTTGCCCAGCATGCCGGCCTAACTTTGCATATTGAAGCTTTATATGGCGAAAACAACCACCATATTGCCGAGGCTATATTTAAAGCCGTTGCCCGTGCATTACGCAAAGCGGTAGAGATTGACCCACGCAATGCCGGCAATATTCCCTCCACCAAAGGTATTTTAGAGGCTTAAAACCATAATGAAAATTGCGGTTATTGATTATGAATCGGGTAATTTACACTCGGTGGTTAAAGTATTTGAAAAAGTCGCTTTAACACAAAACCCCCATGCCAAAGTGATATTAACCAATAAAGCGGCCGATATTTTAAATGCCAGCCATATTATATTACCCGGCCAAGGGGCTTTTGACGATTGCGCCAATGCGCTGCGTGCCAACCAAGAGGTTTGGCAGGCCTTGCATGATAGCGTACTACGCCAAGGCAAGGCGTTTTTTGGCATATGTGTGGGCATGCAGCTTTTGGCCGATAAAGGCCTAGAAGGCCAAGGAGCCGATGGTTTGGGCTGGATTGGCGGCATTGTGAATAAAATCACCCCCACCGACCCTAACCTGAAAATCCCCCATATGGGTTGGAACACACTGCATGTACTTGGAGATGAGAACATATTATCAAATGTTGATAATCAAGATGTTTATTTTGCCCATAGTTGGGCAATACAAAATGCGCCCAAGCAATCTATTTATGCCACCACCGATTATGGCGGGGAAATTACGGTGGCTGTGGGCAAAGATAATATTATCGGCACCCAATTCCACCCCGAAAAATCACAAAAAGTCGGGCAGCAAATCATTGCCAATTTTTTAAAATGGAAGGTATAACCCATGATTCATTTTTTACCTGCCATCGACCTTAAAGACGGCCAATGTGTTCGGCTGCTTAGGGGCGATATGAATGCATCGACTGTATTTAATGATAATGCGGGTGCACAAGCCAAAGAATTTGTCAATGCCGGCTGCTCATGGATACATATTGTCGACCTCAATGGCGCATTTCTTGGCCAATCGGTGAATGGCGATGCCGTTAAAGCTATATTACAATCCACCAAAGGCAAGGCAAAAACCGAGCTTGGTGGTGGCATAAGAACCCTAAAACATATGGAAAATTGGCTAAACGCAGGGATAGACCGCCTGATTTTAGGGACAATTGCCCTAAAAGACCCCGCATTAGTTAAACAAGCTTGCAAAGAATTTGCCGGCCATATTGCGGTGGGTATTGATGCCAAAGACGGCTTTGTGGCCGTAGAAGGTTGGGCAGAAGTTTCATCGGTTACCACATTGGATTTAGCCAAAAAATTTGAAGATGCTGGGGTTTCGGCCATTATCCATACCGATATCGCCCGCGATGGCGCAATGCAAGGGCCGAATACCGAGGCCTCTTTAGCGCTTGCCAAAGCGGTGAATATTCCCATCATTGTCTCAGGCGGGGTTTCCACTATGGCGGATTTAGAAAAAATAAAATCGGTGGGTGATAATTTGTTTGAAGGTGTCATCTCTGGCCGTGCCCTTTACGATGGTGCCATTGACCTTAACCAAGCCATTACCCTATTAGAAGGATAATCATCATCATGCTAAAAGTTCGGGTAATCCCTTGTTTAGATGTTAAAGACGGCCGCGTGGTTAAGGGTGTGAATTTTGTCGATTTAATTGATGCCGGAGACCCAGTAGAGCAAGCCCGCATTTATGACGAAGGCGGTGCGGATGAGCTGACCTTTTTAGATATTACCGCAAGCGCTGATAATCGGGATACGATTTTAGATGTGGTCGAGCGCACAGCCGAGCAAGTTTTTATGCCCATTACCGTGGGCGGTGGCGTACGGGAAATACAAGATATTCGTAACCTGCTTTTAGCCGGTGCCGATAAGGTTTCCATTAATACCGCCGCTATTTATAACCCCCAATTGGTGGCCAATGCTGCCAATAAATACGGTAGCCAATGTATTGTGGTGGCCATTGATGCCAAAGGGGTGGATAGCCATGGCACAGCCCTTAGCCAAGCCGAGGTCGATGCCGGCCGTGCCGACCATTACGAAATTTTTACCCATGGCGGGCGCAAAGCCACAGGCATTGATGCCGTGGAATGGGCAAAAAAAATGAACCAGCTCGGCGCAGGGGAAATTTTGCTGACCTCTATGGATCGCGACGGTACAAAGGCCGGCTATAATTTGCACCTTACCCGCGCCATTAGCGATGCCGTAACCATACCCGTTATTGCATCGGGCGGGGTGGGTAATTTGCAACATTTGGTAGAGGGCGTAACCCAAGGCCATGCCTCGGCTGTATTGGCGGCATCCATCTTTCATTTTGGCGAATATACCATTACTGATGCCAAACAATATATGCAAAATGCCGGCTTGCCGATGCGTATTTAGCCTTGAATTTTTTAGCAAAATAAGGCAACATAAGAAAAATAAGCGAATAAGGGAATAATGATGAAAAAATTACTGATGGCAACAAGTCTTTTATTAATTGTATCGGCATGTTCGCGTTTTGATATTAAAGATACGGTAGAAAACCCCAACGATGTTTATGGTGTGTTAGCAAAAGCCGAGGACGGCAGTAAAGATGTCACTTGCGCCGATATTCGCCAAGGCTACAAAAATGCCCAAACCCTTGCCGCTAAAAAGAATGCGACCGTACCCGAGCTTTCCCTGCCCGGCCGTTATTTAAACGTACAAAAACGCTATAGCTGCTAAAAATAGCCATTTATTTTTTCATCTGATTTTTATCTCATTGTGTTATATATATAACCAAGTTATTTACTTGACTTTTGTTCTGAAATTCATTTTCATAACGCTCTTTATTAATATTTAAGAACACTGATACTCCATGACACAAAAGAAATCTGAACTTTTAATGCCTGCCGGCTCGCTCGAAAAACTCAAAACTGCCGTTATTTACGGCGCCGATGCCGTTTATATGGGCACGCCCGATTTAAGTTTGCGTACCAATTCTAAACTCTCGCTCGATGATGTGGTAGAGGGTATAGAATTTGCCCATGCCCATGGGGTGCGGGTTTATTTAACGCTCAATCTATTCTCTCATAATAAAGATATCCCGAAATTAGATGCTTATATCAATACTGTGCGCCGTGTAAAGCCCGATGGCCTGATTATTGCCGACCCGGGTGTGTTTGCCTATGTTAAAGAGCAAGCACCGGAGCTGAATTTGCATATCTCCACCCAAGCCAATGTATGCTCGTGGCTCAGCACCAAATTTTGGCAAGACCAAGGGGCGGAGCTTGTGGTTTTAGCGCGCGAGGTCACTTATACCGAGCTTTGCGAAATTCGCGAAAGATGCCCCGATGTTAAGTTAGAGGCTTTTGTTCATGGCTCTATGTGCATGACTTATTCGGGGCGGTGTTTGCTCTCTAACTTTATGAGTGAGCGCGGGGCAAACCAAGGCAATTGTGCCAATTCTTGCCGTTGGAATTACAAACTCCATATGAAGCTTAAGGATGGCACACTCAAAGAAATTGAACTCAACGAAGATAATAAAGAGCTTTTTGAGTTTTTCTTAGAAGAAGGCTATCGTGAAGGCGATTTACTCCCCTTTGAGGAAGGCGAACGTGGGAGTTATATTTTAAACTCGCGCGATTTATGTTTATTACCCAATTTAGATGATTATCTGAAAATCGGCATTGATAGCTTAAAGGTCGAAGGCCGTGGGCGCTCGGCCTTTTATGCGGGTATTGTTGCCCGTGCTTACCGCAGTGCCATTGATGATTGGTATAAAGACCCCGAAAATTTCGATGGCAATAAATATATGGAAGATATCAATACTATCCCTAACCGGGGTTATACATTTGCCTTTCATGAGGGGCGGCTTACCAACCATGCCCATTCGTACCAAGACACCCGCAATGTGGGCGATTGGCAATGGGCGGGGCAAATTACCGAAGTTACGGACGATGCCTATATCATGCTTGTAAAAAACAAGATGGAAAAAGGCGATGTTTTAGAGTTTATTCCGCCCCATAGCAAACAAACCATGTTTTTGCGTATTTACGAATTTATTGATGCGAAAAAAGGCGAAAATCTTGATGTTGTTCATGCCGGCCAACAACGCCATATTCGCATTCCTTTTGCTTGGTTTACCCATGAAGACCCTGAATTTGTCAAAAATGCTATGCCCGCTTATTCTTTGGTGCGTAAAGAAGTGGCGATGACCGACCGCAATTATCAGCGCCTTAAATTAGACCGTATTTCTTATAATGTAGAGCGTGGCATTAATAGCGAAAATCTTTATAAAAAACAAAGTGAAAAATTAGAATCCGCTATTGATTTGGATGATCAATCCGCCATGCGCAACCCACCGCGCATTGGTACCGAGGGCTGTTGTGGCCGTGGCTGTAACGGCTGCCTTATTTTTTGGAACGACCCCAAATATGCCAAAGCCCGCGAAATGATGGCCAATAAAAAACAAGGGGAAATGCTTACGGAATCCCAAGGCAAATTATTCCGCAATGCAACAAATAAAACGTAAATAAATATGGATTTTAAGCACATATGGGGCTTGGGTCATAAACGCCCACATGCTTACCGAACATATGGTAAATAAGCGTTAACATCCCCTTTTCATATTTTTCGGATTATAGATAAACTATATCATAAAAATACATTTTTGTAAAGAACAAAACAAGAACACACTTTGTGTGATTGAATTTACTAACTTCGTTAGACAGAATTTATGTGCGCAGTATCGAACAGCTTTCACTATACTTCGCCAGATGCCCAATCAAGTTGGGCATGACGGTGAAACTCAATCGTCATTCCTGATTTAATCCGGAATCTATAGGTAATACTACTTAAAATGATAATAAATTTTAGTATTACCTAATGCTTTGAGGTTGCCCACAGCGTAGCTGTGTGCGGGGATTATATCTTGTCGGAGACAAGTTATCTTTTTTTAGAAAGCCTTCGGCTTTACGGGTTGCAAACCCCTTAGCATCAAATTATTACTGATGTTTATATAATCATTTTATTATGTATAGACTATAGTGGCGCAAGCCTTGTATTCAGACTCCTGTTTGTGGCTTTGCGCACATCTTCGATTCCGCAGGAGTGACGATTTAATGTGAGATATTAAAGAATAAACCTAGAAAAGCCGAATAGGTTTTTTTATAAAAACAAATAACCCCTAAACATCACAGCTTAGGGGTTATTATTATTGTTTGGTTACTGCCCGCATGTTTATATCACGGGCTTTAACCAAAAACCAACACACACTCCGTGTGTTATTTGCGTTTTACAACCATTTTTTTGAGTTCCGAGATGGCCTTAGCAGGGTTAAGCTCCTTAGGGCATACATCGGTACAGTTAAGAATGGTATGGCAAGCGAATAGGCGTGTATGATCTTCTAACATGTCTAAGCGTTCGCCGGTGGCTTCATCGCGGCTATCCACAATCCAACGGTAAGCTTGGAGTAACGTTGAAGGGCCGTAATAACCCCGCTCGCCATTCCACCAATAGCTTGGGCAAGATGTTGAACAACAGTAACATAAAATACATTCCCATAGGCCATCGAGCTTATCGCGCTCGGCCGGAGATTGTAAACGTTCGCGGTCGGCCGCAATAGGTGTATCGGCCTTTAACCAAGGCTGAATAGACGCATATTGCGCATAAGGTGTTGTAAGATCGGGCACAAGATCTTTTACCACAGGGCGATGAGGCAACGGATAGATTTTAAGGTCGCCCTTATAATCTTCGATACGTGCCGTACAAGCCAATGTGTTGGTACCGTTGATATTCATACCGCAAGAGCCGCAAATACCTTCGCGGCAAGAACGGCGGAATGTTAAAGTACTATCAATCTCGTTTTTCACCTTAAGCAAAACATCTAAAATCATTGGGCCGCATTTATCGAGGTCGATATTAAAAATATCTACTCTTGGGTTGGCGTCTTCGGCCGGATCCCAACGATAAATATGCACTTTTTTAATATTGGTTGCACCTTCGGGGGCCTCATATACTTTACCCTTTTTAACGGTAGAGTTTTTCGGAAGTACAAATTCTACAAAAGTTCCCATATTTATTCTCCTTCCTAATATACACGCTCTTTGGGCGGAATATATTCCACATCATCGGTTAAAGTATATTTATGAACATCACGATACGAGATATCCAAAGGTTTATGCTCGGTTGCACCACGCGAAATTGTATGTTTCATCCAATTTGTATCATCACGCGATGTATAATCATCGCGGCGTTGTGCGCCACGGCTTTCTTGGCGTGGCTCGGCCGAATAGATGATAGAGCGGGCAGAAACCATTAAGTTTTCAAGCTCTAAGGCTTCCATTAAATCCGAGTTCCAAATCATACCTTTATCATTCACACAAATATCGGCAAAACCTTCATAAACTTTATCGAGTTTTTCGATACCCTCGCGCAAGCCGTCTTCCTCGCGGAACACGCCGGCATGGGCTTGCATGGTGCGTTGCATTTGATCGCGCAATTGCGCAACCGATGTACCACCGTTTGCATTACGCATTTTTTCTAAACGGGCAACCGATGCCTCGCCGGCATCTTTCGGCATGGCTCTAAAATTATTGTTTGGCACAATGGTTTCTGCCGCACGCAAGGCAGCAGCACGGCCAAATACAACCAAATCGAGCAGCGAGTTTGTACCTAAGCGGTTGGCACCATGCACCGATACACATGCGGCTTCGCCAATGGCCATAAGGCCGGGCACTACGGCATCGGGGTCGGTGGCGGTTGGGTTAATAACCTCGCCATGATAATTGGTGGGGATACCACCCATATTATAATGCGCTGTTGGGATAACCGGCACGGGCTCTTTGGTTAAATCCACACCCGCAAAAATTTTGGCGGTATGGATAATACCGGGGAGCATTTTATGTAAATGGTCGGCATCGAGATGCTCAAGATGCAGTAAAATATGGTCTTTATGTTCGCCCACACCACGACCCTCGCGGATTTCTTGCCCCATATAGAAAGAGCAAACATCGCGCGATGCTAAATCCTTAGCTGTTGGTGCATAACGTGCCATAAAGCGTTCGCCTTCGGAGTTAGTGAAATATCCGCCCTCGCCCCGTGCGCCTTCGGTAATTAAACAGCCTGCACCGTAAATACCGGTGGGGTGAAATTGCACAAATTCCATATCTTGTAAGGCTAAACCGGCACGGTCTGCCATGCCAAAACCATCGCCCGAACATGTATGGGCTTGGGTGGTCGATTGGAATGCACGGCACCCGCCGCCTGTGGCAAGCACAACAAGCTGTGCATGGAAACGGTGGATTGTACCGTCATCAAGGTTCCAAGCCACAACGCCCACACATGCGCCCTCGTCATTCATAATGAGATCAAGCACAAAATATTCTACATAAAACTCCGCATTATTTTTTAAACATTGCTGATAAAGCGTATGTAAAATTGCATGGCCGGTTAAGTCGGCCGCGGCACAAGCCCGCGGAACCGGAACCCCGCCCCAATCTTTGGTATGGCCACCAAACGGACGCTGATAAATTTTACCATCTTCTGTACGGCTAAACGGAACACCCATATGCTCAAGCTCGTAAATAGCAGGGATAGCGTTACGGCAAAGATACTCAATGGCATCTTGGTCGCCTAACCAGTCCGAGCCTTTTACGGTATCGTAAAAATGCCATTCCCAATGGTCTTCTTCCATATTCCCTAAAGCGGCACCAATACCCCCTTGGGCGGCAATTGTGTGCGAACGTGTAGGGAACACCTTAGAGATACAAGCCGTGCTTAAACCCGCAGCAGCCATACCTAATGTTGCACGTAAACCGGCACCGCCGGCCCCTACAATAATAACATCATATTTATGATCGATAAATTGTACCATTATTATCCCCCAATCACACCGAGTTTCAACATCGATACAATGGTAATGACCGCCATGATAATGAAACCAAATTTAACAATTAATTTTGCAAAGAAAAGTAAACCATCGCCATGAATATAGTCGCCGCAAACGGTTGAAACCGCAATAGCACCATGGCCATAAGCTGCAAGCACACCACAAAGGGCAATAGTTAAGTTAACAGGGTTGCCAAACCATGCCTGCATCGAGGCAATATCGCTGCCCATGCCAAAAGCAAGTGAAAGTACAATATAGGCAATAGGGATAATTGCTGCAAAAGCCGTAACCCGCTCCATTAGCCATTCGCCCGAACCATGACCCGAGGCACCATGGCCTTTGGCATGCCCTAAGGCGCTTCTTTTATTATAAGGATTTGGTCCTAATGAACTTCCATGTCCCATAATATCCTCCTATCTTACCAACACAATAAGCCATACCAATATAACCGATACAGCCAAAGCGATTAATACAGTAAGGCCAGATTTGAAAATTTGTTTCTTTTCAAAACCATAACCCAAATCAAAGATCAGATAGCGGATACCATCTAAAATATGATAAAACCCACAAATAGACCATAGAAACAATCCTGTATAGCCTAAAATTGCCCAACCGCCCTCAAACAGGCCATTGGTAATTTTATACAGAATGCTTGGCTCTGCCGAGCCTACAGAAAATGCCGCACCTACAAGCCATAAGGTAAAGAAAACCAAGCCGGCAGCGTTGACCATTCCGGTTATACGGTTTAAAATTGATAGGTTTGAGGTCAAACCCGGATTACCAAATATGTTGTATATAGTTAGATACGGCGATATCGGACGTTTTGCTTTTATATCAGACATCGGTAACTCCCCGATTTATTAATGAACAGACACTTTCTTAACATATGCCAACAATATTGCCTCGGCAAAATAACCAGCATAGTTAAGAATAATAATAAACTAAATTATTTGTACCGTGATTGAGCCTTATTTGCAAGTAAAACTCAATATATTCTTGATATTTAAAACCAACCTTTTTAATCAGAAAACAATTATTTGCCCAATTTTTAAGCTACCTATAACTTTACCTTATAACTTTGTGATAATATAAAATGCAGCCCCAATAATTTTGCCCCGATTCTAACCAAAACTTAACCATAAGCCGCTATAATTACAGCCTGAATAAAGCTATTATAGGAATAATCATGAAAAAAATTATCATCATTGTCGCTTTGCTTTTATCGGGCGGAGCCTCGGCATGGGCGCAATGCAACCCCGTACCTGCAAGCTACCGTGCCTATAATTACGGGGCGCTCACTTTACGCAAAGACCTTATTGGCCAAATTCCCCATTACGAGGGCTGGCCGGGTTATGTGCAAAGCAAAAATATTGTTGATACCGAGGGCAACTCTATTATGTATTTCAGCACCATAGAATCGGGTATTGCCGCTTGGTGGGCATGGTTTGACCGTAAGGGTTTTCGCTACGATGCCCCCATTACGCTACGCCAAATTGCCGCTATTTACGGCGATGGTATTGAGCGCAAAATTCGGGTTTATGTGGACCAATGGTCGGGGCTTTCGGAGGCTTATTTTGGCCATAAGCTGAGCATTGATGAGCCGATTAACCTTGCGGATAAGGGTGATAGATGGGCATTGGCGCAAACGATGTTTCGCCATGAGTCCGGTCCCGGTTGCCCCTTACCCTTTGACCAAAATACGTTTGAGCGCGGATTACGCCTTGCCCATGCCCATTTACAAAAACGCGACCCCATCACGATGAAAAGCGATATTAACATCCAAGCCTATCGATATGACGATTAAGCCATTGATTTACCGTTTTATCCATTTATATCCCATTTTATCCATGACCAACCCCCTTTATTTAGGGGGTTTTAATTTTTCACCCCCATATTGAGCGGCATATTTTTGCATCACCTTGGTCAATAATGGATATTTACGGATAAAATCATTGGCTTATGGATTAAAATTTTTTATAGTGTGGGGGTTATAAAACCCTCAACTGATTAAAATATCATGGAGTACCAAATGACCCAGATTACCCACGCCCTGCTTTCGGTTTACGATAAAACGGGGCTTGTTGAGCTTGCCCAATTTTTGCATGGGCAAAATATCCAAATCCTTTCAACAGGCGGATCCGCCAAAACGATCCGCAATGCCAATATCCCGGTTACCGATGTTTCGGACGTAACGGGCTTTCCTGAAATTTTCGATGGCCGGGTGAAATCCCTGCACCCTAAAATCCATGGCGGTATTTTAGCGCGGCGTGATAATGAGAGCGACCAACAAACCATGGCAGCGCAACAAATTGCCCCCATTGGCTTGGTGGTTGTGAATCTGTACCCCTTTGAGCAAACCCTTAAAGACGGCGGCACATATGATGAATTGGTTGAGAAAATCGATATCGGCGGGCCTTCTATGCTGCGCTCGGCCGCTAAAAACCACGCTTATGTAACGGTGATATCCGACCCTGCCGATTATACCAAACTCATGGGCGATTTAGAGCAACATGGCGGCAATACAACTTGCAAAAAATTCCGCCGTAAAATGGCCGCCAAGGCGTTTTCGCTCTCTGCCAGTTACGATGCCGCCATTAGCAAATGGCTCAACACCGAGGTTGGGCAAGATTTACCGCCCAAACTCTCCCTTTCTTTCGAGAAAGTCTACGATTTACGCTATGGCGAAAACCCCCACCAGCAAGCCGCCTTTTATCAGTCTAAAAATGGCGAGCTCGGTTTGGCCAATGCGCAGCAGCTTCAAGGCAAAGAACTTTCATACAATAACATTAACGATGGCGATGCCGCTCTTTCTATGGTGGCCGAGTTTAAAGAGCCCGCTTGCATTATTGTAAAACATGCCAACCCTTGCGGGGGTGCGGTGGCAACAAATATTGAAACCGCATGGCAAAATGCCCTTAAGGGAGACCCTGTATCGGCCTTTGGTGGTATTGTGGCCTTTAACCGCACGGTTACGGCAACGGTAGCAACGGAGCTTGCCAACATCTTTTTAGAAGTCATTATTGCCCCGAGTTTTAGCGTGGAAGCCAAAGAGATTTTAGAAGCCAAAAACAATCTGCGATTGCTTGAGTTTCCTTATATGAGCGAGCTTAAAGAAACTTATACTTACCGCTCGGTAAAAGGTGGCTTATTGGTACAATCGCAAGATAATGATTTATTTGAGGGCGAACCCCAATGCGTAACCAAACGTGCGCCCACCGCCCAAGAGCTGAAAGACCTACATTTCGCTTGGATTATTAGCAAATATGTGAAATCGAACGCTATTCTTTTTGCTAAAAATCAAATGATTATCGGTACCGGTGCAGGGCAAATGAGCCGTGTGGATGCCACGCTGAATGCCATACGCAAGGCGACAGAAACAAAAAATGATATGCGTGGTGGCGTTGTGGCCTCCGATGCTTTTTATCCCTTCCCCGATGGCCTTATTGCCGCCGCCAAAGCCGGCATCACAGCCGCCATTCAACCGGGTGGCTCAATAAAAGATGAAGCCGTGATTGAAGCCGCAAACGAATATGATATGGCCATGCTTATTACCAAAATGCGCCACTTCCGCCACTAACTGCGTTAGAGCTTACTTTATATGCGCTGTAGAAGTGTTTTTCAGTTACTTTTACAGCGCATACATTCTAAATCTCTATTTTTTAGCCTTTTAAGAACCTCAACCTATCTTCAATGAGGTTGATAATATCGGCAAATATCTCTGATTGGATACCATCTGATTTTAAAGTTGTTCGCAAAGTTATGGCTTTATCCACAATTTTGTCACCCATCGCTTTTATCTGCTTATCCATTGCAGATTTTGCCGTTTGGGTATCTTTGGTCAGTTTATAAAAATAACGCAAGCAAACCTCACTTGGTTTATATTTTCCTCCAATTTTCATTGCCATTTTGCTTGATAAACTCGGATAAACAGCCGTACTTAGTAAATCATATGCAGGTGCAAGCTCTGGCTTGTTGCTCTTATAAAGCAAAGAGAAATTTTTCCCGTGGGCATCATTATTACCAATGAGATAATTAAAAATAATCATATCTAAGAATTTAAGTTGTGCGCGTGCAGGATGAATCGTATATTGGTTAATAAGTTGCTGGCACTGGTCAATATTTGGCCCACCCTCATTTTCGTATTTCATTTCAGGCATAAACCCCATCGCTTGGCAAAAATCCTCTTGGTGAATACGTGTAACCATACCATTTTTATCTATATGGCGGTCATAACGCTCAATAAGATAATAGGGAATATCACCCACAAAATGTAATTCTGTATTTGGCACATCAATAGCAATTTTTTTTGCCAAACGCATACAAAATAGCTCATTATGGGCGCTATCTTTAATAGCACTATGCTCAATAATCGGTTTTAATATATGGGTTGTTGGCGCGCCTCCTTTTATAAGTTCTACATGGCCATTACGAAAACCAACCGCAAGCTTATTTTGCGCACCCGCAAGCGATAGCCGATAACCATTATCTCCGGCCATCATTGGGCGGCGCTTAATAAGGTCTAAAACTTCCAATAATCGTTTATCATCCAATAGCTCAACATCTTGCGAAACTTCCGATGGTTTGTCCCCGTGCGGATAAAGCGCCAATGCACCTGCGCAATCGCCACCCACAGCCTCAAGCAAAGCAAAAGTATTTGTATCCGAAATGCCTAAATTTTGTGCCAATCTTTTGCGTATATTATCATCAGGTAAAAGCCCCGAAAAATAAGCTTTAACCACAGAACCTGTATAAGGTTCTTCTTGTAAAGGAAGCGAAATAGATATTCCATATAAAGCCGTATTTAAATAATTTGCATCATAAGTAAATATAAGCGCACCATTTTCAATTTGCTCAAGGGTACCAACCAATGTATCTTTTTGTAAATAAACATCTAAAATATGGCTCATAATTTTTCACCATTGATAATGGTATCAATGCCTAACATAGATAACACCATAAAAACCTTACCAATATGGCAAGATTCTTTACCTTGCTCAAGCTCACGAATAAAACGAATACCCACACCTGTAATCGCCGCCAGTTGCTCTTGAGTTAAACCTTGCTCTTTACGGCTTTTTTTTATAATGATACCGAGTTTTTGCACTTTATTTTCCATTTTAAATCAACCCTTTCGGGGTGATTATATCATAAAATAACCGAAAAACAATAAAAACAACCCGTTCGGGATTATTAAGGTTAATGAGTACTATTTTATTACAAAATAATCCCGTTCGGGATTATAAGTATAAATAAATGAAATACACTCAACAAAGTTTGCTCTTTATCCCTATCAAAAAAATTGCTATATTTCGGGCTATGAGCAAAAAAATTGATGACCAAGCCACACCCATGATGGTGCAATATTTAGAGATAAAGAGCGAGTTTAGTGATGGCTTGCTTTTTTATCGCATGGGCGATTTTTATGAGCTTTTTTTTGATGATGCCGTAAAGGCCTCCCAAGCCCTAGATATTACCTTAACCAAGCGTGGCACTTATCAAGGCAAACCCATACCCATGGCAGGTGTGCCGGTGCATAGCCATGAGGTTTATTTAAACCGCCTGATTAAAAAAGGTTTTAAAGTTGCGGTATGCGAACAAACCGAAGACCCTGCCGAGGCCAAAAAACGCGGGTATAAAGCCGTGGTTAAGCGCGAGATTGTGCGCATTATCACCCCGGGTACGTTAACCGAGGATAATTTATTAGATGCCCGCTCCAACAATTATTTAACCGCTATTTGTGCCATTAAAAATCAGCTGGCCATTGCATGGTTGGATATTTCTACGGGTATTTTTCGTACGCAAAATATCCATAAAAATCAGCTCGAGGCCGCCTTAACCCGCCTAAACTCTAAAGAAATTTTACTGCCCGATAGCTGGTATAATCCGGAGCATCCCTATCATTTTATTACAAGCTACCCCGATGCCCGGCTTTCGCCCCTGCCTTTGGTGCGCTTTGATGTTAAAAATGCCGAAACACGGTTAAAAACCCTATGGAATGTCAGCGCCTTACAATCTTATGGCGAATTTACCACCGCCGAGATTGCCGCTGCAGGCGCTTTAATCCATTATATCGACATCACCCAAAAAGGGAGCTTGCCCCGCATTACCCCCATGCGCAGTATACAAAATGGTGAGTTTTTAGAAATTGATGCCGCCACCCGCCGCAATTTAGAGCTTAACCGTACCTTACAAGGTAGCCGCAAAGGCTCGTTACTTGCGCTGATTGACCATACCCAAACCGCTGCAGGTGCAAGGTTATTGTTTGAGCGTTTAGCCATGCCACTTACGGATATTGCAACGATTAATCAGCGTTTTGATACCATAGAATATTGGCTGCAAAATATGCCCCGCGCTATGGAAATTAAAGATATTTTAAAGCAATGCCCCGATATTGAACGTGCGGTTAGCCGTCTTTCGGCAGGGCGTGGCGGGCCACGGGATTTACGGGCAATCATTACCGCTTTAGAAGGTGCAGCCCATATTCGCCATTTGGTCGATCAGCAACCGCTACCCCAAGAGCTTAGCCAATCGGCAGAATATTTGGGACAATTTGGTGCCCTCACCGGGCAGCTTAATGAGGCTTTGGTGGATGAGCCGCCTTTGCTTATCCGCGATGGCGGGGCAATTAAAAAAGGCTACCAGCCGGAGCTTGATAATTTACGGGAATTGCGCGACCATAGCCGCCGCCATTTAGCCCAAATACAAGAGAAATATATTAAAGAAACCGGCATTACCACCCTAAAAATCAAACATAATAACTTGTTAGGTTATTATATCGAGGTTCCGGCGCGCCAAAGCGAGAATATCAAGCTCAAGCCCGAAGGCATATTTACCCATCGCCAAACCATGGCCAATGCCATACGCTATTTAACCGATGAGCTGATTGAGCTAGAAGGGCAAATTGCCAAAGCGTCCGAGCAAGCCTTACTTTTAGAAACCGAGCTTTTTAACGCACTTGTTACCCAAATATTAGCCATAGCGGCCGATTTAGAACAAGCTGCCCACGGACTTTCTATCTTTGATGTCTCTATTTGTTTGGCCATGCTTGCCCAAGAGAAAAATTGGTGCCGCCCCCAACTAGACGAAAGCCGCAATTTAGAAATTCACCAAGGCCGCCACCCGGTGGTAGAAGATGCGTTATTGCGCCAAGGCAATGAGAATTTTGTGGCCAATGATTGTTACTTAAGCAGCCAAAGCCATGTTTGGTTATTAACAGGGCCGAATATGGCGGGTAAATCCACCTATTTACGCCAAAATGCCCTTATTGTGATATTGGCACAAATGGGTTGTTATATCCCGGCGGCTTCGGCAACTATTGGCATTGTGGATAGGCTATTTTCGCGGGTGGGCGCAGCGGACGATTTAGCCCGTGGGCAATCCACCTTTATGGTCGAGATGGTCGAAACCGCCACCATTTTAAACCAAGCCACCGAGCGTTCACTGGTTATTTTAGATGAAATTGGCCGTGGCACCGCCACCTTTGACGGGCTTTCTATCGCTTGGGCGGTGGTGGAGCATTTGCACGAGGTCAACCATGCCCGTGCTTTATTTGCCACCCATTATCACGAGCTCACCCAGCTGGAAAATACATTAGAGCATTTATCTTGTTGGTCGCTTAAAGTGCAAGAATGGGACGGTAAGGTGATATTTTTGCACGAGGTCGGCCGTGGCAGTGCAGATCGATCCTATGGTATTCATGTTGGCCGATTGGCCGGTTTACCATCGCCCGTGATTGAACGTGCCGAGCAAGTTTTGGGCACATTAGAAGGCACAAGGCAAAAAGTGGTATTAGATAATTTATCTCAACTGCCCTTATTTGCCGATTTGGTCGATATGAGCAGCGAAAAGCAACCCCAAAAACCAAGCCCTGCTATGGATTATTTAAGCGATATGATGCCCGATGAGCTTACCCCGCGCCAAGCATTAGAAGCGCTTTACGAGCTTAAAAAATTAAGCCAAAAGGATTGATGATAAATGAAACATATCGATGCATCGCCCTTAACCAATGAAGCCCAACTCAACCGCGAAATTGATGGGCTGATTAAAGGGAAGGAAGTTGATAAAAATGCTTTAATTGCCCTATTTAAGCAAAATAGAACCGATGCAATGGCCGATTTAAAATTGCGCCTGCAAAAAACCCCTTATTTTTCCGGTGATGTTTTTGCCAAGCTTATGGCGGATTATACCGATATTATCGTTAAAAGCATTTATCGGGTAACATTAGCCCATTTGGGTTATGATGATAAAAAGGCCGATTTATCTTTGGTCGCCCTAGGGGGTTATGGCCGTGGGGAGATGGCACCATATTCGGATATTGATTTGTTGTTTCTCATTCCGCGTTCTGAAAAGAAACATCATCAGGAAATTATCCGTTATATGCTGCTTATCCTTTGGGATTTAAATTTAAAGGTTGGGCAATCGGTGCGTAACATCAATGAATGTGTGCAACTTAGCCTGACCGATAATACCATATGTACTGCCCTTTTAGATGCCCGCCTAATTACTGGCTGCACCAAAATTTACACAAAATTCGAGGCGCAATATGACGAAAAAGTCCGCAAAAAGCATGCCCGTATTTTTATTGCCGATAAATTAGAGGAGCGGGATAACCGCCACCAACGCTTGGGGGATTCTCGCTTTTTGCTCGAGCCCAACATCAAAGAAGGTAAAGGCGGCCTGCGCGATATGCAAACGCTCATTTGGCTTAATAAATTTACTTACGGCTATAAAAATGTGGATCAAATGGAAGAAGCCGGTATTTTAAGCAGTAAAGATAAACGCCGCTACCAACGCAGCTATCGTTTTATTTGGACAATACGTTTTTGGATGCATTTAGACTCTAAACGAGCCAATGAGCAACTCACCTTTGACTTGCAAAAACAATTGGCATCGGAAATGGGCTATTGGGATACACCGCGGCTATTAGGGGTAGAGCGCCTAATGCGCCATTTATTTTTACGTTTTTCCGAGGTGGGCTGGCTAACCACCGTTGTATGCTCACAGCTCGAAGAAACTAATCAGAAAAAATCGGTAGAAGAAGGCGGGCATTTGCTATCGAAAACCCAGCAAGCTATGGGTTTTACCCTTAAAAATGGGCGGCTCTCACACCAAGATGGCGGCGCATGGATAACCGAAGACCCGATTAATATCATGCAAATTTTTAAAGAAGCCCAAATATCAAACCGCTTTATCCACCCCGACTTACTCCGCGAAATTCGCCAAAATTCGGCACGCATGACCCAATTACAAAATAACCCAAAAGCCATTGATATTTTTTGGGATATTTTGCGTGCGCCCAATGGCGCCAATATCGTACGCACCATGGGTATATTGGGTGTGCTTTCGCGCTTTATTCCGGCTTGGGGGCCCATTAAATGCCAAATGCAATATAATATGTATCATCATTATACCACCGATGAACATACGATTATTGCTCTTTCGGAGTATCATAAAATACGCATGGGCGAATATCGCAACAACATGCCTTGGGTCTATGAGCTCACCCAACAAATAGACCCTGAATCGAAAATTATGCCCATTGCCATTTTGCTTCACGATATTGCGAAAGGCCGCAAAGAGGATCACTCGATTTTAGGGGCCGAAATGGCCTTAGATATCTGCCCGCGCCTTGGTTTGAATAACGAGCAAACCCAACTTGTAAGCTGGTTGGTGCGTTATCATTTATATATGAGCGATGTGAGCTCGCGCCGCGATTTAGATGACGAACGCACCATTGATGAATTTATTAGCCATGTTTCTACCCCCGAGCAACTCCGCTACCTCACCTTGCTTACCGTTTGTGATATCCGCGCCGTATCCCCCACCGCTTGGACCGATTGGAAAAGCGGCTTATTACGTAAATTATTTGTGCGTGCCTCTGCACGTATTAGCGGGCAAAGCCATCGCTCTCTACAGCGCGAGGAAATTGCTGTGGCACAGTATCAGCTCCATAATAAACTTATCGAAGATGGTTGGGCAGAAGAAGAAATTCAAAAACTGGCCGAAATTACAACACCATCTTGGTGGTTGGGCTTTAACGGCCGTGCCCAATATTTTCACTCTAAATTACTGCACAACCACGACGGCCAAGAGATTAAGGTGCAAATTCGGGCAAATCCTACATTAGGGGTAAATGAGATGATTGTGATTGCGCCTGACCAAAAAGGTCTATTTACCAAAATTTCCGGCGCCCTTGCAATGTCAAATACCAATATTGTGGATGTACGCGCGGTTACATTAAATAACAGCCTTGTTTTAGATGCCTTTACCTTTACCGATTTAATGGGGGGTATCATTGAAGACGAACATAAAATTGAACGCATTAAAAATACCGTCACCAAAGCTTTATCGGGCGGAGTGGATTGGGCAAAAGAAGCCAAAAAATTTGCGGCAACGATACCCACACAAAATGGCCGAAAATACGAATATTTTGATGATTATGCCCGGGTGATTATCCCAAAAAATGCATCATCAAGCGCCACCGTGATAGAAGTTACCGGCCGCGACCGCCCGGGTTTTCTGTTCGATATCGCCAAAGCCATTTTGCATTTTAACCTGCAAATCACTACCGCACGTATTGCCACTTACGGCGAAAAAGTTGTGGATATTTTTTATGTGAAAGATCAATCGGGCTTGCCCATACAATCCCAAAGCCAATTAGATGTTATTCAAGCGGGGTTATTAAAAGCATCATCCGAGCAAAATGCCTTTGAGATGACGGCATAATTTAGGGGGTAGCACCCCCTATATAACTAATCCTCTAACTTAAAGCCCTGTTTTTTAAGGGTTGGAGTTTCTTGGGGGGCATAATTGCTCTGATAATAATTGGATGTATTATGGCTCCAGCTTACCTCTAAATCACCCCGACCAATACCGCCTAAATAAGCCGCAAATTCTTCGTCATAATCATCAATATGTTCTTGAGTATCACTAATATCGTAAGCCTCGTAATGCACAACCGCATTATAAGGTAGGCGCGGTTTACGCCCCGATGGATGGGCTGGGTAACCCACACATAACCCAGCTAAAGGGAAAACATATTGGGGGAGTTCTAAATATGCAGTGACTTGGTCTACCGTTGGCTGAATCCCCCCAATGGGTACGGTGCCTAACCCAATACTTTCGGCTGCATTTATTACATTTTGCATAAACAACCCAACATCGAGCGCACCGGTTAATAAGGCGGTAGAAGAATTAACAAAATCAAAGGGGCGCTTCCATTTTTGTGCCGCCAAATAAGCCCGATAATAATCCATAACAAAGATTAAAAAAACAGGCGCATGTTTAATCCAAGGTTGGTTGCCGGCAAGCTCGGCTAAATATTTTTTGCGTTCTTTGTCCCTAACCACAATTACCGAAACCTGCTGGCCATGAATGGAATTGGGCGCCATTTGCCCCGCTTTGAGTATACGCTTTAAATCCGCATCGCTCACATTGCGCTCGTTATCATAAGCCCGAATGGAGCGGTGGTTCATAATAAGGTCAATCACATCCGGCATCATAAATCCTTCATTTTTTGTTCTTTAAGATATAGCGATATTAACCCACTAATTCAATCGGCTTTTTTATTTATACCCATTAATTTTAAACTCGATAATAAATCGCGGCTACCCAACCAACTGATTTTTTGCCAAAGATTATATTGGGTTTTTGAAGGTAAATTTTCGAATATATCAAACTCTCTACTTTGAGGAAAATACGCACAAGCCCCCCGATACCAAGGGTAAATCTCGCTATAATTTTGCAAAGGCCACCCCATATAATCAAGGCGGCGAATAATGGGTAGCCATAAAATATCCGCAAGGCCAAAATCATCGGCATTTAAACAAAGCTGAAAACCCAAGTGATTGTTAATCCGTACCAAATTCTCATGGATAAATTCTAAACTTAACCTCAAAGCCTTAGCCGAAATTTTACCCAAAATAATATTATATAAAAGTTTGGCTTTTACTTCATCATGGATATTCTCGCCATAATAAGGGGCTATTTTTTTTAGACTACGCATTTGCGGACGATATAAAAATTCCCCCTCAATCAATAATAAGTGATTTTCACAAGCAAGGGCGTTTTTACATAGCCCATATGCTCGGCCATCTAACCATGCCGGCCCACGGAGCTTTTTAATGGCATCATCGTCCATTAAACGCAAAAAACAACGCTCCGCCCCTTCCGATGCCCGCTCACCATCGCGCAATACTGGCAACCATAAGCCTTTGGGTAAATCATCATCTTGCGCCGTTAAGACATCACCGCTTAAAATGGCTCGCTGTATAAAATACGCATCTATCTGGGCAACCTGCATCATCAGCCAAATTTGCTGCGAGCTTACAAAATTTGCATCCCAATAAAGGGTAAAGTCGGTTTTACTTGCCATAATGTTATAAAACATCTAACTTTTAGGAGAAAAAATCAAGGAGAAAAAATTGTCTGAACAAAAACTGGATCCGATTGCTTTGGCAATTTTAGCCGTGCTCGAAGACGGCCAAGACCATAATGCCCAAGAAATTGCCAATATGATTGCCGATATTAAACGCAAACCCAAAGACGAGGAAGATTTATGGCGCAAATACCTACCCGCCGTTAAACAACAAGCCCTATATTTAGCCCGTAACGGGCAAATCCATTGGGTGCGTAAAGGCGAGGTTGTTACCGATTATCATAAAGTACGCGGCATTGTAAAATATCGGCTTAATCAGGATAAATAATAAGTTGATTCTCTAAGCTTTTTATAAAAAGCTTAACCAAAAATTTTTATTTTTTATATCGATAAGTAACTGCGTGCGAGCAAAGCTCGTAACTATGACAAAAGGGCAGTTACAAACACCAATGCCCAATTCTGGATTGTTAAGGCTTGCCTTAACTAGGGTATGGGGCTAGCCCCATATTTAAAATTTTAAAAATTAGTTTAGAGAAAATAATAAAGACATATCTTTATATAATCGTCATTCCTGATTTAATCAGGAATCTAGTGGCGCAAGCCTTGTATTCAGACTCCTGCTCAAGGCAGGAGTGACGATGAAGTGGGCGAATATAATTCTCAAATATCAATGATTAGCCTAGGAAAACCAATGGGTTTTCCCTGTCTTGTCGGAGACAAGCCAACTCTTTAGTAGGCATGCTTTCAGCATGACGGGCAAAGCCCCACACATATAAACTATCTAATAAGGATAAAATCCTTATTAGATAGGACTCCATTCGGATTCCCCGCCGCTATCCTCTTTTTCCGCTTGGCGATATTCCTCGACCATTTCAAGGGCTTTATAAAGCACTTTATCCACGCCCAAATTGAGTGCGCCGGAGATAACAAAAGGCTCTTGACCGGATTCTTTTTTAAGGGCTTTGCGTTTTTTTGTAAGCTCGGCTTTTTCGATACTATCTTCTTTATTAAGCACGACAATTTCATTTTTTGCGGCCAAAATAGGCGAATATTCCTCAAGCTCATTACGAATAGTGCGGTAAGATGCCACCACATCTTTTTCGGTACCGTCTATCAGGTGAATTAACACACCGCAACGTTCCACATGGCCTAAAAACCGAGTCCCTAAGCCAACACCCTCGCTTGCGCCCTCAATTAACCCGGGAATATCTGCCAAAACAAAGCTTTTAACGCCCAATTGCACCATACCCAATTGGGGGTGCAGGGTTGTAAAGGGATAATCGGCAATTTTGGGCTTAGCTGCGGATACAACGGATAAAAATGTCGATTTACCCGCATTAGGCAAGCCAACCAAGCCAACATCGGCCAAGAGTTTAAGGCGTAACCACACCCAACGTTCTTGCCCCGGCCAGCCTTCTTCAAACTGCCTTGGTGCGCGATTAGTCGATGTTTTAAAATGGGCATTACCGCGCCCACCATCGCCACCTTTACACAATATGACTTTTTGCCCAACTTCGCTGAGGTCCGCAATCACGGTCTCTTTATCTTCTTCTAAAATGATTGTGCCAACAGGTACGGCTAAGGTAACATCATCGCCTGCAGCGCCATAGCGGTCTTTACCCATACCATGATGCCCACGTTGGGCTTTAAAATGCTGTTTATAACGATAATCAATAAGTGTATTTAAGCCCTCTACGGCCTCCACATATACATTACCGCCGCGCCCGCCATCGCCCCCGTTAGGGCCGCCGAACTCAACATATTTCTCGCGGCGAAAAGATACCGCACCACCGCCGCCATCGCCCGATTTAACATATATTTTGGCTTCGTCTAAAAATTTCATTTTTTCTTCTCGATTTATTTTTTATTTATGCTAACAAATTCGCCGTTTTTAGGCAATGATGTTTGCACGAAAAAAGGCCTCACACCAAGGCGAGACCTTTTAAACTTGGGTAAAAAGATTAATTACACCACAGAGATGTAAATACGACCTTTTTCTTTTTTCTCGAACTTCACATGGCCTTCGGATGTTGCAAAGATTGTATGATCTTTACCAATACCCACATTGTTACCCGGGTGCCATTTTGTGCCGCGTTGACGACAAATAATGTTACCGGAAACAACGGCTTCGCCACCGAATTTTTTAATACCTAAACGACGACCTGCTGAGTCGCGCCCGTTACGAGAACTACCACCCGCTTTCTTATGAGCCATATCTTATACTCCTTTATTTAGCTGTAATGCCAGTCACACGTAACACGGTTTGGTGTTGGCGATGACCTTTTTTGCGACGATAATTTTGACGGCGTTTCTTTTTAAACACAATAATTTTATCGGCACGTGTTTGTTCTAAAATTTCGGCTGTTACTTTAGCGCCCTTCACTGTAGGGCTACCAACAGTAACTTTAGCACCTTCACCAGCCATTAAAATTTCTTCGAAAGTAATTTTATCGCCAGCTTCGCCTGCTAATTTTTCAACTTTAATAACGTTGCCTTTTTCCACACGGTATTGCTTACCGCCTGTTTTTACAACAGCAAACATATTTTATACTCCAAATTCTCGCGTTCTGCGGCGGGTTTGGTTATATACCAAAACCACTTATTCCGAGCCTCAAACTGCGTATATATAAACCTTTATTATTTAAAGGAATGGTTATTATATATATTTAGGTGGGAGAGTCAAATAATAAATGGGGCTCTGCCCTAATCATGTTTTTGTTGGTAAGGGGACGGGCTCCCTTTATGTATGGGGCTCTGCCCCTATACCCCGCAACGCAAGCGTTGACCTAAAGGAAAAGCCTATTAGGCTTTTCTATGCTCTATTCTGTAATATAAGCGTAGGAATATCCCCTCTTTTTTAGAGGGGTGTCACGAAGTGACGGGGTGTGTTTGCTTATAAATTTAACTTATGAAAATGGTAAAAATTGAAACACTTAACCCACCCCATCAGGCTATGCCTGCCACCCTTCCGCTGGAGGGGATACTTTTCATTATGGTATTGCCTTTGTTATCGCCCCACACAATGACCCTCGGAACCGATAGTGATTTGCGAGCAATTTGAGCATGATATGCGTTGTAATATGGCTAAATCGTCAATCTGTACGTAATCCTTATACACATGCAACCCGAGCTCTTTAAGATAATTAAGCGTACGCGATAAGGTTTCGGGGGTTACTTGCAATAGAGATGCAAGCGTCTTTTTTTCAAGCACGAAGTCAATTTTTATATCTTTGGTACCCTTTAAATCGGCAATATTGCGCAAAACATAACAAATCACTTTTTGCGAGGCCGTAAAAGTGGCCGATTGCTCTACCTGTACCGATAAACGATAAATAGATTGTGCCGCAATAGAAAGGAGCTCTTGAGAAAATTTCGGATTTTCCTTACGCAGCTGATTAAGTAAGCTTTTATGAATTTTCGCTGCTTTAACCTCGGTTAAAGCAAAGAGCGAATAAATATAATAAGGCTGCTCTAAAATGGTGGAAATACCCACCACAGAACCATGGCGGCTAATCACCGCGATAAAAACATCAAGGCCCGATGGTGTTTGGATAAAATGTTGCGCCATGCCATCGAGCCATAAATATAAATAATCGGCCTCGCTGCCTTGGGTAAAAATGGTTTCGCCCTTTTGCCACAAATTCACATGAATATTCTCCGATAGCAGTTTTTTTTGCTGTATCGACAAACAGTTAAATACGGGCTCGTTATTTAACTCAAATAAAATATTTTCCTTATCATATGTCATTGTTACCATGAGTTCACCCTCATAATAGAGTGTTAATACCCTATTTTAAAACGGCTGGGAATAAGGTATTATCCTCTAATTCCGCATGTTCGGTCAATTCATTTTTAAACTGTAAAATTTGGCTGTATAAAGCTTGCAAATCTGCATTGGATGATTGGAAATTTTGAGTGTTTTCCTGAATATCATCTAATATCCGATCCAAAATTTCATGCTCACTCATCATCACCGAAATTGGCCCTTGCAACATCATGCCCCGAGTCCCTTGCTCTATCATCGGGAATAAAATATTTTCTTCCTTCGCCAAATGGCTTTCCACAATAAAATAAAGCTCATCAAGTTGCTCGGTTAAATTGGCCGGGAAACCCTCGGTTTTTTCTAAATCGCGACTCGCTTGCAACATAACCGGCAAGTCAACCCGATGTTTATCATGGTAAGTTTTAACGATATAACCGGTCAACTCGGCAGGATTTTGCGGGATACTCATTTTTAATCTCCATTAATTTTGCATATTAAATATCATAACAGAAGTAAGCTATTTTGAAAATAGCTTACTTGTTTACTTTGTTATTTATTTTTTCTACGCACAATTTGGTAGCCCTTGCGTGTGGTGATGTACGAAATCGGTACCGACCATATATGCACCAAGCGTGTAAACGGAAAGATTAAGAGTATTGTTAAACCCAAAAAGATATGGAGTTTAAAGATGATATTCTGCCCCGCCATATAAGATGCCGCATCACCCCGAAAGGTAACAATACTTTGCGCCCAATGGGCAAGCTGGGTCATCACTTTACCGTCTAAATGCCCCATGGAGACAAAAATAGTCATTAAGCCCAATATAAGCTGTGCCATAAGTAGAATCAAAACCAGATTATCGCTAAAAGATGAGTTTGCTTTAACCAATGGGTCGGTAAAACGGCGCTGAAGCAACATAGCAAGGCCGATAAAACAGGCAATACCTGCAAGCCCGCCCACAGTCATAGCCAAAATTTGTTTTTGCGATGATGTGATAAAATGATGATAAACAGCCTCTGGTGTGAGTAGCCCCACCAAATGCCCACCTAAAATAAGGATAATCCCTACATGGAACAAGTTGGAAGCCCAACCCATTTTTTGTTTAGATAAAAACTGGCTAGAGCCCGAGCGCCAACCATAGGGTAAATGCTCGTAACGCAACAGCGAACCCAAAATAAATACGGCAATGGCAATATACGGATAAATGCCAAATAATAAAGTGTTGATATAATTACTCATTACGTGCTCCTACTTCTTCTGGGGTCAAAAATGTTGTTTGCACGGCAATATCGCAGCTATTACAATCGGCTGCATCGCCAAAGGCTGGTTTTTCTTCCCATTGGTCGTCTAAATATTCTAGGCTTTGTTCTTCTTTTACCGCTATGGCTTTTTTAATTTCGGCTACATTTGGATTTTTGGGCGAAAGTGCAATCAGTGCCGAAAATATGGCCCCATAAGGACTTTCGGCTTCATCTAAACGGGCACCAATCACACCAATGATGTTAATAGCATCGGCCAAATGCTCGGCGACAATTTCATCATCCGCTACCGATAAATACTCTAAAAATAACGGTAAAAAATCGGGTAACTCGTTACTATTAATCTCTAAGCCAGCCTCTTGATAAGTGGCCGCTAAATCCACCATGGCTTGGCCGCGGTCGCGACTTTCGCCGTGGATATGCTCAAATAAATGTAACGAGTAACTCCGCCCGCGATCGAATAAATTAATATAGGCCGATTGCAGTTCATAAATATCCGATGATGCAATATGGTTTGTCAGTTGCCCAATTGCCGCTATTTGCGCATCATTCAACAAAGCTTCATCTTTAATCACATTCAATAATTCATCGGCTGCTTGTTGCTGCTCTATACTCGGATAGAGCAACAAAGCCGCTAAAGCTTTATAAGTTTGCTTAGCCATGATTAATTCCCCCCAAATAATGATTTTGGTTTGGTGGTGCTTTCGCCACAACCGCCGCAACCACCAAGGCTACCGCCGCTGCCGCCAAAGGCATCTTGGCTAATAGAGCATGTACCCTCGAAACCCGCACCCGAGCGCATATCAAAGGCATTTTCGGCATATTCGCGATGGGCACTTGGGATAACAAACCGATCCTCATAATTGGCTAAAGCCATGATTTTATACATATCTTCGACCAAATCTTGGGTTAAGCCCACTTGTTTAAGAAGCTCGATATCCTCATAACCTTCTACATTTTTAGAGCGCATATAGCTCCGCATGGCGGCCATACGCTCTAAAGCCGAAATAATCGGGGCTTCATCGCCAGCCGTTAGCATATTGGCCAAATATTGCACCGGAATACGGAGTGAGCGAATATCGGGGATACGCCCTTTCATCTCCACCTCACCCGCTTGGGCTGCCCCTTGGATAGGACTTAAGGGCGGTACATACCAAACCATTGGCAATGTGCGATATTCGGGGTGGAGCGGTAAAGCGACCTTCCAATCGATTGCCATTTTATAAACGGGCGATTTTTTGGCCGATTCTATCCAAGCATCGGGCACACCTGCCTCACGGGCAGCTTTTGCAACTTCTGGGTCATTAGGGTCTAAAAAGATATCCAGTTGCGATTGATATAAATCTTTTTCGTCCTTTGCACTTGCTGCTTCTGAAATACGGTCGGCATCATATAGCATCACACCCAAATAACGGATACGCCCCACACAAGTTTCGGAACATACCGTTGGTTGCCCGGCCTCGATACGCGGGTAGCAGAACGTACATTTTTCCGACTTTCCGGACTTCCAGTTATAATAAATTTTTTTATAAGGGCAGCCCGAGATACACATGCGCCAACCGCGGCATTTATCTTGGTCAATCAGCACAATACCGTCTTCTTCCCGTTTGTAAATCGCACCCGATGGGCAAGAGGCCACACAAGCGGGGTTCAAACAATGTTCGCAAAGGCGGGGTAAATACATCATAAAGGTGTTTTCAAACTGGCCGTAAATATCTTTTTGAATATTCTCAAAGTTTTTATCGGCTTTGCGTTTTTCAAACTCACCACCTAAGATTTCCTCCCAGTTGGGGCCTTTATTAATTTTTTCCATACGCTCGCCGCTAATGATAGAGCGTGGACGAGCCGTTGGGAAAGCTTTACGGTTTTTGGCTGTGTGTAACTCTTGGTAATCGAAGGTAAAGGGTTCGTAATAATCTTTAACCTCCGGTAAGTTGGGGTTGGCAAAAATTTGGGCAAGGAGCGAGAATTTATTACCGGCTTTAAGCTTTAATTTGCCTTTACCGTCTAATACCCAGCCACCATTCCATTTTTCTTGGTCTTCCCAATTATCCGGAAAGCCAATACCCGGCTTAGATTCCACATTGTTAAACCATGCATATTCTACGCCTTCACGCGATGTCCATACATTTTTACAAGTCACCGAGCAAGTATGACAACCAATACATTTATCTAAGTTTAAGACCATTCCGATCTGTGCACGTACTTTCATTGTCTATACCTCCTTTGCAACTTGATTATCGGCGGGTGCATATTCTTCATCCCCCCATGTCACTTCGCTATCGTCCATTTTACGCACAACGATAAATTCATCGCGGTTACAGCCCACGGTTCCATAATAGTTAAAGCCGTAAGAAAGCTGGGCATAACCGCCAATCATATGGGTGGGTTTAAGCACCGCACGGGTTACCGAGTTATGGATACCGCCCCTTGTGCCTGTAACGCCGCTCATGGGTGTGTTTACGATTTTTTCTTGGGCATGATACATCATGCTCATGCCTTCGGGCACCCGTTGCGAAACCACAGCACGGGCAACCAATGCCCCATTTTTGTTCCAACATTCTACCCAATCATTATCACGAATATCGGCTTTTTGGGCATCGGTTTCGCTCATCCAAATACATGGCCCACCCCGATTAAGGGTAAGCATTAAGAGGTTATCGGAATAGGTTGAGTGAATACCCCATTTTTGGTGTGGTGTAATAAAGTTAAGGGTAATTTGTTTACCATCGGCTTTATTATGAATTTTATCATCAATGGTTGCCAAATTCACCGGCGGCTTATATACACATAGAGCCTCGCCAAAATCGCGCATCCAACGGTGATCCTGATAAAGCTGCTGGCGGCCGGTTAATGTACGCCACGGAATAAGCTCATGCACATTGGTATAACATGCGGTATAAGAAACATCCTCAGATTCAATACCCGACCATGTGGGCGAAGAGATAATTTTGCGCGGTTGCGCTTGGAGATCGCGAAAATGATGATGCTCCTCTTTACGCCCTGCCGCTAAATGCACATGGTCGCGCCCTGTAACTTCCGATAATGCTTGCCATGCTTTAACCGCCACATGGCCATTGGTTTCGGGCGCAAGGGATAAAACAACCTCGGTGGCATCAATATCGGTATCAATTTTGGGGCGATTATTTAAAGCCTCAATTTCTGATTTTGTTGCCCCATTCAGCGAACGTAAACCATCGACCTCATGTTGGGTGTTCCAACCAATACCTTTACCACCATTGCCTAACTTATCTAAAAGTGGGCCTAAAGAGGTAAATTTTTGATAGATTTTGGTATAGTCGCGCTCTACCGCAACAATGGATGGCATGGTTTTGCCGGGTATGGCTTCCACCTCGCCTTTTTTCCAATCTTTTTCACTTGCGCCTTGGGCAAGCTCGGTTGCGGTATCATGCTGTATCGGTAAAGTGACAATATCGGTTTCTAATTCAAGATGCCCAACGGCAAGCTCCGATACTCTTTTGGCAACGGATTTAAAAATTTCCCAATCCGAGCGGCTTTCCCATACAGGGTCAATCGCCGTGGAAAGCGGGTGAATAAACGGATGCATATCCGATGTATTTAAATCGTTTTTCTCGTACCAAGAAGCCGTTGGCAATACGATATCGGAATAAACACATGTGGTGGACATTCTGAAATCGAGCGTAACCAATAAATCCAACTTGCCTTGGGGGGCATCGTCACGCCATTTAACTTCCGATGGCCTGTTACTTGTTTCTTCCCCTTGCACGCCGTTATCGGTACCTAAAAGATGTTTTAAGAAATATTCATGCCCTTTACCCGATGAACCCAAAATATTAGAGCGCCAAACAAACATATTGCGTGGCCAGTTTTTGGGGTTATCGGGGTCTTCGCATGAAAAATTAAGGCTACCATCTTTAAGGCGCTTAGTGATATAAGCAGGGATTTCTTCGCCTGCGGCGGCCGCTTCTTTTGCTAAACTGAGAGGATTCTCTTGTAGCTGCGGTGCCGATGGTAGCCAGCCCATACGCTCAGAACGGGCATTGCAATCGATGAATGATGCGCCATTCCATGCATTTTTATCGGCCAAGGGCGATAAAATATCATTCATCTCTAAAGTCTCATAGCGCCATTGGTCGGTATGGGCATAAAAGAATGAGGTAGAGTTCATTTGCCGTGGTGGGCGGCTCCAATCGGTGGCAAATGCCAAAGGTATCCAACCAGTTTGCGGGCGCAATTTCTCTTGCCCCACATAATGGGCCCAGCCGCCACCCGATTGCCCCACACAACCACACATAACGAGCATATTAATAATGCTACGATAAATCATATCCATATGGTACCAGTGGTTAATACCCGCACCCACAATGACCATAGAGCGACCATTGGTTTTATGGGCGTTTTCGGCAAATTCTTTGGCAATTTTAATAACAAGTTTGGCATCAACACCCGTAACGCTTTCTTGCCATTTTGGTGTATAAGGTGCGTTATCCATATAATCGGCAGCCACATTTTCATCGCCCAAGCCTCGATCCACACCATAATTGGCAATGAATAAATCATAAACAGTGGCAACTTTAATATCGCCCTCTTTCGTTTTAATCGTTTTGGTGGGGACTTTATGGCTAATAATCGAGTCATGCTCGGTATTTTTAAAATATTGATGCTCATGAATCTGATTACCAAAATAAGGGAATAAAACATCATCGACCCCGCCTTCATCAATTAGTGAAAGCTTGGCTTGCACATCGCTACCGTCATTAAGATTTTTTTGCTCTAAATTCCATTTGCCTTTTTCGCCCCAGCGAGAACCAATTGTCCCGTTAGGCACAATAATTTCATTTTTACTTTCATCAATCAGTACGGGTTTCCAATCGGGGTTATTCTCTTGGTTTAAATCGCCCTCAAAATCGCTGGCACGCACCATACGGCCGGGCACATAACCACCCTTATCGCTTGGCTCTAAAACCACCAAAAAAGGCATATCGGTATATTGGCGGCAATAATCCATAAAATAAGCCGAAGGGTTATCATTTAAATGGAACTCTTTTAAAATCACATGCCCCATGGCCATGGCCATTGCGGCATCGGTACCCTGTTTGGGGTTCATCCAAATATCGGCAAATTTAGAGGCCTCGGAATAATCGGGGGTTACCACAACGGTTTTTGTACCTTTATAACGCGCCTCTGCCATAAAATGGGCATCGGGCGTACGGGTTTGCGGCACATTAGAGCCCCAAAGCATAATATAGTCCGAGTTATACCAATCGGCCGATTCTGGCACATCGGTTTGCTCACCCCATGTTTGTGGTGATGATGGTGGCAGGTCGCAATACCAATCGTAAAACGACATACATGTACCGCCCAAAAGCGAAAGATAACGGGTACCGGCTGCATAAGAAATCATGGACATTGCAGGGATGGGGGAAAATCCAATCACCCGATCCGGCCCCCAAGTTTTGGCGGTATGAATGTTGGATGCTGCAATAATCTCTAAAGCTTCATCCCATTCCACACGGACAAAATCGCCCTTACCACGGGCTTTTTGATATTCACGCACTTTGTCTGATTGCGCCATCAATTGACCCCATGCCTCTACAGGGTCTTTGGCTACAGCTTTGGTTGCCCGCCAAGATTTTAATAATTGCGCCCGAATAAGCGGATATTTTAAACGGTTGGCACTATATAAATACCAGCTATAACTTGCACCACGGGGGCAACCACGGGGTTCGTGATTGGGTAAATCATCGCGGGTGCGCGGGTAATCGGTTTGTTGGGTCTCCCACGTAACAAGGCCGTTTTTCACGTAAATCTTCCAACTACAAGAGCCTGTACAGTTTACCCCATGGGTAGAGCGCACAATTTTATCATGTTGCCATCTTTGCCTATAGGCTTGCTCCCAACCGCGGCTTTCCTCGACTGTTTGCCCATGGCCTTTGGAGAAATCTTCTTTTTTTTGCTTAAAAAAGGTTAAGTTTTTTAAAAATTTGCTCATAATCGTATCTTTCTCTTTATCTTTTTATGGGTTTCTAAACTCGGCACCGGCACGCAAATAGAACCACCAATTGAGTAAAATGCAGAGTACATAAAACGCTGCTAAGCCATACATGGCATATTCAGGTGTGCCCAAATTGATTTGCTCGCCGATTAACTTGGGAATAATAAAAGACCCATAAGCCGCAACGGCCGATGTCCACCCAAGGGCAGGGCCGCGTTGCTCGCGTTGAAAAATGGTTGCAATACTGCGGAAGGTAGAACCGTTACCAATACCTGTTGCAAAGAATAACAAGAGGAATAGGAGTAAAAACGGAACAAAATATTGCTCGGGTGTTGCAGATTGATAAGCTTGTTTCATAAAATAAGCCACACCCAGAGCAGAGCCCACCATGGTGAAGGAGATGATTTGAGTGACGCGGGCTCCACCCATTTTATCGGCCAAAATACCACCCACAGGGCGGATGAGTGAGCCGATAAATGCCCCCATCCAAACATAAGTTAAAGCCGATGGCCCGTTAGGGTTTGCAACTGAGTGATCCCATACGCCATCAACCAATGTATGTTGAAAGCCAAAAATAATTTTAATTGCAAGGCCAAATGCGGCAGAAAAACCAATGAATGACCCAAATGTCATGGTATAAATAATCGTCATTACCCATGTATGATGATTTTTAAAAATTTGATACTGATGGCCTAAACTTTTACCGATTGGCCCCGGAATTAAGCGGAGCAATAAAACAGTAAGGGCAATAACAAATGGCACAACAATCCACATAGAAAGCTCTAAACCTGAACCATTGGCCGAACTTGGTAACATGAGCCACATGCCTAAGGCTGCGGTAAATAAGCCGATACATAACATGCCGATGATTTTTAAAAAGGCAATATCGGTACCGCCGATATTAGGCGATACACGCTCATCGCGAATATTATTGGTACCAAACCATGTAACAATACTTAGCGGAATTAAAATTAATACCCAGACATAGGCACTATTTTGAATCCAAATCTCGGTACCTGCCGGAATTTTACCAATAAGTGTGCCAGAGGTAAATTTTAAGGTACGGCTCGCACCATAAACCGAAAATGTCATAACAAGGGGAATGAGTAGTTGGGCAGTTGTTACACCAAAATTACCCAAACCGGCATTCATACCCAGCGCGTAACCTTGCAATTTTTTGGGATAGAAAAAGGAAATATTGGACATAGAAGATGCAAAATTACCCCCGCCGATACCACAAAGCAGCGCATAAAACTGAAACTGCCACAAAGGTGTTGTGGGGTTATTTAGGGCAAAACCGGTAAATACCGCCGGTATAATCAACATTGCTGTGGTTAAAAATAATGTATTACGCCCACCGGCTATACGGATAAAAAATGTGCTGGGTATGCGCAAAGTTGCACCCGCTAGCCCGGCAATAGATACCAAGCTAAACAAATCGGCCTGATTAAAATCGAAACCCAGATTAATCATTTGTACGGTTACAACCGACCAATACATCCATGTTGCAAAGGCCACTAACAAACAAGGTATGGATATCCATAAATTGCGTGTTGCAATCTTTTTGCCTTGGCTTTCCCAAAACTGTTCGTCTTCGGGGTGCCACTCGTAAATATCTTTTGCCATTTTTCTTCCTCTTCCTTATTTTTATGAATTCTGAACCATCTCTGGTAAATCGGTTTCCTCCAATAATTTGGGGTGACGTTGGCGGTCAAGCCGGCGAATGGTGAAATGCATCCATGTAAGGGCAATAGCCACCAAAATAAACAAGGCCATAAAGCAACTTGTCCAAATACCAGTTTTATCGTTTAAATAGCCGTATAAAATAGGCAAACAAAAACCACCCAAACCACCAACAAGGCCAACCATGCCACCTACAGCCCCCACTTGGTCGGGATAATAAAACGGAATATGCTTATAAACAGCGGCCTTACCTAAGGACATAAAAAATCCTAAGGCAATGGTTAAAACCAAAAAGAATTTTAAACCAACCTCAAAATGAAAGGACATTGGGCCATTTACGCCGTAAACCGTGTAATCGGTTGCGGGATAAGCCAAAAAGAATAGGCAGATTAATGACCCAATAAATGTCCAATACATTACTGCCCGTGCGCCGAATTTATCGGATAAATATCCGCCCAATGCCCGAAAAACCGAACCCGGCATGGAGTACCAAAAGGCAAGTGAGCCTGCAACAGCAAGGCTAAGCCCATAAACATTTTTATAATATTGCGGTAACCAAATTGCCAAAGAGACAAATGCCCCAAAAACAAAAAAGTAATAAAGAGAGAAACGCCATACACGTAAATCTTTTAACGGTTTTAATTGCTCAAATACACTTGGGGGGGCTTTGCCTTCTTGGCGGCGCTTTAAGGTAACAGGGTCTTCTTTGGTGAATATAAAAAATAAAATAGCAGTTGCTGCTAAAACAATTGCATAAATCGTTGCTACATTTTGCCATACACCGCCCACGGCTAATAACAATAACGGCGCGCCAAAATTGGTAATCGCCGCGCCCACATTGCCCATGCCAAAAATACCTAAAGCCGTGCCTTGTTTTTCTTTTTCGTACCATTTAGAAACATAGGCCACACCAACGGCAAAAGAGCCCCCAGCCAAGCCAATGCCCAAGGCGGCAATAATATAATGGGTATAGGTTGAGCCAAAGCGGATAGCAAATGTTGCTGTGGCTGCAAATAACATAACAAGTGTGAATATACGGCGGCCGCCATATTGGTCGGTCCATATACCTAAAAATATGCGGCTTAATGCCCCGGTTAATACGGGTGTAGCCGCCAATGTTGCGAATTGGGTACTGTTAAGCCCTAATTCTTCTTTAATACTTACGCCGATGATGGAAAATATTGTCCATACCGCAAAACATACGGTAAATGATAATGTACTTGCGCTCAGCGCCCGTAGCTGATCGGTTTTTGTCACCATTGCCTCTTCCTTTTTTATTTTTATCGAACAGTATAGCGAAGTTCGGCTAGTCAGGAATTGACCTATATCAAGTAGAATGAATATTCATTGAAAAATTTTGTTGAATTTTTAATAAAGCTCAGATTAAGATAGCTGTAAATCAATCCAAATTAAGAGAAAAAAATGTTAGATCCTGTTAAAATTTCGCAAGAGTTTATCCGTTGCCCCTCCGTAACACCCACCGAGGCCGGCGCTTTAGATATATTACAAGATTATTTAACCGACATGGGTTTTAAGGTGCATCGCATGACATTTAGCGAGCCGGGTTATGAGGATGTGCAAAATATCTATGCCGAGATTGGTAGCGGCAGCCCCCATTTATGCCTTGCCGGTCATTTAGATGTTGTGCCCACTGGCGATGAAAACTTATGGTCACACCCGCCTTTTTCTGCCGAAATTGTGGCCGATAAATTATATGGCCGCGGTGCTGCGGATATGAAAACCGGCATTGCCACTTTTGTTTCGGCCGCTTATGAGTTTTTGCAAAATCCATTTAATGGTACATTGAGCTTTTTAGTCACCATGGATGAAGAAGGCCCGGCTGTAAACGGTATACCCAAAATGCTTAAATGGATGAGCGAACATGGTAAAAAGCCCGATGCTTGTTTACTTTCGGAGCCATCGAACCCCGATGTTTTTGGCGAGCTTTACCGCATTGGCCGCCGTGGCACATTAACCACCCACTTGACTGTAAACGGTATACAAGGGCATATTGCTTACCCTGATAAAACCGATAATCCCATCACGCGCTTAGTCAATATTGTTAAAGAGCTTAAGGAAACCAAGTTAGATGATGGTAATGCTTTTTTTCCACCATCTAATTTAGAAGTTACGGGTTTTTATACGGATAATAAGGCCGAGAATGTGATACCATCATCGGCACGGATTATGTTTAATATTCGTTATAATACCGAACATACCGCCAAAAGTCTGCAAGAGTGGATTAGCGGTATTGTGGCGAAATATGCCAAAGATTATAAAATATCCTTTAATGCCAATGGCGACCCATTTATTGCCCCCAAAGATAGCCCCCTTGTTAAAGCTTTGGAGGCCGGCGCTAAAAAAATACTGGGTCATGCACCCAAGGCCGATACCGGCGGCGGAACATCGGACGGTCGCTTTATTAAAAACCTATGCCCTGTGGCGGAGTTTGGTATTGTGGCCGCAACCAATCACCAAATTGACGAGCATGTATTGGTGGAAGATATTTATAAACTTCACCAATGTTTTGTGGCAATATTTAAAGAATATTTTGCCTAACATAAAAAAGCCCCTCAGAAATTGAGGGGCTTTCATTTTAGTGGTTATGTTAAAGCTATTATTCAATAACTTTAGATACAACACCCGCACCCACTGTACGGCCACCTTCGCGAATAGCAAAACGTAAACCTTCATCCATCGCAATCGGTGCAATCAATGTAACGTTAAAGCTTATGTTATCGCCGGGCATTACCATCTCTGTACCAGCCGGTAATTCTACCGAACCTGTTACGTCTGTTGTACGGAAGTAGAAC
>JBKEAR010000025.1:0-4701 GCA_047972425.1 Alphaproteobacteria bacterium
TAGCGAGCCTGCCGAATGCACGGTAATCTCTAATTCATCGCCACTTAAATTTTTAACTTCATCGGCAAACTGATAAATATTTTGCGTATGAAAAGTCGCATCGGGATAAGGCGTTGCCATATTCCATGTTTCTCCAGAAGCACCCATTGCCAATATAGATGCTATTGGTACGATTTTTAAAACTGATTTTAGCTTCATGTTATCACCTAAAATTATTAATATTGAGTATTTATGAGATAATTTTTTTCATAAAGAAAAATATTACTATATTTTTATGCGATTAACAATATTATTATTTCGGTATATTTTACAATGGAGATATGCATTTTTATCACTTTATAATCGAATAATGGCATATGCATATATAGTGTAACCAATCAAAATTGGTTATACTATAAAGATGCGGAGCAGTTTTCATTTGCGCAGCCAAATGTGGGGGGTTCTTAAGGGGCACAGCCCCTTACAAAAAAAGATTTATAGATATAATAACTAAAATTCGTTGGTTAGACTATATAGTATAACCAACCAGAAACGGTTACACTATAATTGATGAATAAAAACTTATACCATATCTTTTTCCCATTCGCGGGTTGTTGAAATATCGGTATCTCTGGCCGTTTGTTCAATTTTCGCAATTTCATCGCTACCGAGTATAATTTTTGATGTAAAAGCGGCATCTTCAGACAAACGATGCAAAAGACTATAATGATTTTGTATCGCCGAAACTTTTAACCCCTCTTTCGCTAAGATTGCGTTGGCGAGTTTAATTTCATCAAGGTTATGGTTAGAAACCCCGATTTTACCCACTTTACTGTTTTAAGTTAAGCAAAAATCCGGTAGATCTTTGCTTGTTTTTTATGCCTTATTGATATTTTTACAACTATCTGTTTAAATAATAATATTATTATATAAATTTATGTACCGATAAACCCATAAAATAGAGATAAACAATGAACGAACAAAAAATGGAAAAAAAGGATATTAAACCTATTTATGATGCTTTTCAATATTTTAAGAAGCATTTTCTTGAGGGGAAAAAGTCGATATTTCAAGATAAGAATGATACAAAAGAAATATTGACATCAGATAACCTAGATAAAATCTATAATGAGAAAGACCCAAGTCAATTAACAGGAGAGCCAAAAGAATTATATGCTCATATCATATGGCTTTACTATATTTTCGCAAGCAATATCAAACAAGATACAAAAATAAAGGAAATTAATAATTATCTTGAAGGAAATAAAATAGATAAAAATAATGAAAATTCTAAACTTTCGTTTAATGATGGCCTAGGTTCAATTGGTTCTGGAAGCTTACAAAAGCAAAGGGCTATACAATATATTATTGATTTTTTATATAGCATCCCAAAAAAGAATGAGGAAAAGAAAGATTATATCTTATTAGTTAAACACCTTGAAAGTGATGCCTTTAAAACAAACCAACATTCCATGTATAATATATTATTGCATCTTTTTGCTCCTGATAAATATGAAGCCATTGCTAGCTATGGCCATAAAGAAAAGATTGTCGCATTTTTTGAATCGCAGATTGATCTTGATTTAGATAACGATGCGAATACTGACGATAAATTAAAAGAAATAAGAAAAAAATGTACCGAAGATAAAGAAACAATCGATAGACTTAAAAAAGTAAGTAAAGAATATAGCGCAGAAAACTTCCATTTTTATCTCCCCGGTATCCAAGAACTCTGGGCAAATGAAATCGGGCTCGGTGATGCAAAAAACCTAATTCTTCATGGTGCGCCGGGAACGGGTAAAACCTTTCAGACACAAGCTTCCATCCAAAAACGGCTCGAATTTTTAGCGGGTCAAAATGCCGCAAAACAATATAAGCTCGTGCAATTTCATCCTTCTTATAGTTACGAGGATTTTATTGATGGCATTAAACCCGCAGGCATTAACGATAACGGCAATATGAAATTTGAGCTTGTTAACGGCGTATTTAAACAAATGTGCATTGATGCTGCCAAAGAGCTGGAAAAAAATTCTGAAAACCCTAAAAATTTCTATTTTGTTGCCGATGAAATTAATCGGGCCGAATTATCGCGGGTATTCGGCGAGTTACTCTTATGTTTAGAGGAAGATAAAAGGTTAAATTATGACGGGAAAAAATGGAGTGGCACCAAAGTGAAAACGCAAAATTCCGGCCTTTGGAATAATAGTAAACATGCGGTAATTGTTGAAAAGGACGAAGGCTATTTTGGTGTACCCGAAAACTTGTATTTCATTGGCACCATGAACGATATTGACCGCAGTGTGGATAGTTTTGATATGGCTTTACGCCGCAGATTTACATGGAAGCATTATAGCTGTGATTATGATGTTATTGGTGCGCATTTTGGTTGGGGAAAAAATGTTGATGAATATATTGAAATATGCAAAAAACTCAATAACCAGATTACAGATAAGCTTAATTTAGGGAGTTCTTACGAGCTTGGCCATGCCTATTTTATGAAGATAGATAATATCAATAAGACCCAAATAGAAAAGCTATGGAACAATCATCTTGAACCCTTAATAAGAGAATATTTACGGGCGGAATTTAGCCCGAATGAGATTGACCAAAAATTAAAAACCCTAAAAGAGAGCTTTAAAATTGCTTAGCATTGACCTTACGGATAATTTTAATAGTCACAATTATAACCCTAAAAAACCTATCGAGTTTAAAAAGGAAACCGCAAAGACAAAAAAGATTAATCCGATTAAAAAGCTAAGTAGATCGGAAAGCAATATGATCGGCGAACAGCTTCACATTTGCTTAAAAGATTATCGGGATGAAAAATACCCGAATAATATATTCTATTCCTTTTTTACCGATGCTGATAAACAGGCACAAAAGAATGAAGATGACCTCATCCTTTCTATCCGTAAAGACGGTGAAAATAATTATTTAGCCCAAACGGGCAATTATGTGGGGCAATTTGTATGGAAGGGACTAAAGGTAAACATCCGCTCTCGTTTTTCTCATCTTTTTTTAGAACGCATGCTCAATTTTGCCAATAATATTTTTATGGACGACGTCTCCATAACGGGCGAAAAAGTAAAAGATGATTTTGATATTTCTAAATATATTATCTATTATATATTTGTCCAAAATCTCGAAAAAGCCTATTTATTGGGTTTACCCAAAGCCTACCGAACAATCAATCATCATGAAATGACGGTTAAGGGTCGGATTGATATTAATCGTTTTATTAATCACGATATTCCTTTTAAGGGTAAGGTTTCAAGCCAAAGCCGAGAGCAAAAAGAAGTGCAGGAGATTATTGATATTCTCTATAAGGCTATGACGATTATAGAAAAAAACAACAAAAGCTTTATGAATAATATCGGCCATACTAAAAATCATTTAAAACAACACCATAGCCGAAGTTATCTATCCAATCATATCATCCAACAGGCTAAAAAATCAAAAGCATTGCAAAACCCGCTTTTTACACCCTATAAAAAATTATTAGAATATGCGCAAATGATTATCAACGGGGATAATCTTGAACAAAAAGAAAATAGCCAACAAAATAGTTATGGTTTTATTTTGAATATTGCCGAACTTTTTGAGATTTATATAAGCAAACTCTTACAAAAACAATTCCCTGATTGGTCGATAGATAGCCCAAAAATTGAGCTTTATAAGGATATGTTTTATCAGCGTAAAATCATCCCCGATATTGTGATGAAAAAAGATAATAAGGTCATGGTTTTTGATACAAAATATAAACGTATGCATTTTCGGGGACGTAACTCGGATAATGCCGGCGATGTTGACCGTACCGACTTTTTCCAAATAAATACCTATATGAGCTATTATCAACAAATGGGTAATTTTGTGCAGGCTGGCGGGCTTTTATACCCGATAGAAAAACCATTTGAGCAAGTAAATACCCATAGTAACTGGTTTAGTAATGATAGAACAAGATTCATTATCGACGGCATTGATTTATCTAAGACCAATGAGAGAAAAAATATTATAGATGCAGAGGCAGAGTTTATTCAGAGGATTAAGCAACTTATCAACGAGCCTGCTCTTTCCTATCAGCCATATTAATTCGCTACTAAACGTTGGTAATTTTGCCACTCGCTCCATGCGGCATCTATAATATCAAAACGGGTTTCAACTTCTATGGCGGCAAAAGGTTTTATCAGCTCTTGTAAATCGGGGTAAAGGCGCGAAAAATCGGGGTTTGCCGGCCGGCCGCCCGAAAGCCCCATATAAGTAATTGCCGCCGATGCCCAAGCACCTTCTATGGTCATATTTCCGTCTTCATTCACAATAATAATATTATCCTCAGATTGCAAACGTGCAAGCAAATGCGCCAAAGGGATAAGCTCTGTTACAGTCAGATTACTAAGCTCTTGATAATTCTTAAGTAAAACATCTTGCCGCGCAGCAAAATCGCTTACATCATATTGGCTAAAATCTCCACCCTCAACCAGATAAATTTGGCTTTTAAGCTCTCGGGCAAGCTCGGCATAAGCATAAAAATTATCCTCAAATTGTAAAATATCATTCCGCGCAACGGCATCGGCCTCTTGTACCAAAATTTTCGACCAACTATATTGGCGGATCAACTCTTCTACTGTGCCCTCTTGCCACCAATCGGCCAAATTACCGCTAATGGCACTGGCCAAAATAGGGTAATAAGGGGTTTGTTGGTAGCTTGCAATCGACATTGCCTCA
>JBKEAR010000048.1:0-10694 GCA_047972425.1 Alphaproteobacteria bacterium
AAATATTAACTTTATATTCGCCATAAAATATTTTATTAAATAGGTAATATTAAAATGGGTTGCACGAAATAAGAGGGCACTTAATGAAATACAAATATGGGTATTTAGCAATTTTATTACCGATTATTGCAAATGCGCAAGATACGACTTCTCCTTTTAGTTGCGATGAATTATCGGGTTTTGCGAGCGAGCCTCAAAAACAAGTGGCTACCGCACAATGTAAAACCCTAGAAGGCCTATACGAATATGAAAGCAAGGCTTGTAATCTCAATGTATTAAAACGGGTTAATTTGGGGCCAGAGGATATAACATCACTGCAATATAATCTTGAATATCAATGCCCTAATGAGGTTTTGGGCGAAACAGAAACTTATATTCATAATTGGCTTAAAGATGGCCGCTCTATCCCAGTAAATGCCGTTTGGTTTAGTTTGTTAGATGAAGAACGGGCGCAAATTTTAACCGAGGTTGTGGCCGACCAAGACCCCGATGCCCGATGCCCCGAGCCCATAAAACCCACCCAGCTTGAAATTGGCGAAAATGCCATTGTATTTTCGGGTTTTTATCCGGATATTGATAATCAAATCCAAGAGCAAGCTTGCGATGTGGGTGTATTGCGCCCACCGATGTTTTTAGATTCGTTTATTGCCACCGATGGCAGCGAAAACTGCCGCGCACCCCAAGATTTAGCCATTAGAGCCTCACAATTATTGGTGCTAATAGAGCCGTTTTTAAAAGAACCATCCAATAAACAATTGGCGCAAAAAATTTGGGAGCTGTTCCCTAAAAATTATCGCGAGCTTACCTTTATGGCAGGTTATTGGTGGCAGCCGGGTTGGGAAAATATAGCGGGTGAGCAATCGTTTTCGTGGCAGGAGGTCAAAGCGAGCGAGGCCGAAAGTTTCGATGCCTGCTTAAGCCCCCTTTATTATCATGGCGAAAAAGATATTCCGGCTATTTGGTATGCCCTTTATAATCATATCGACAAAGCCATATGGATGACCACCAATTTCCGCTTTCAATCAGGCTTATGGCAAGCCGATAGCCTGAATTATTTAGCCGATTTTTATCCGGCTTCGCTCAATGATGTGTGGGATGAAAAAGCCGAGGCCACTGCATGGAATAATTTAACAGTTGATGATATTGCAGGCATTATTGCATGGGCAAATACGGCACCTTCGCAAATTGAAACATGTGCGGCTAATCCTGATTGTACTTTAATTACCCCCATAGATGCCGATAAATTACCTTTAACGGATATAGAAAAAACCGCGCTTAAGCGTAAGATAGAAGCGGCTATTGCCGAATATTTAAAGTAGTCTGATTAATATTTGTGCAACTCAACGCATCACTTTCGATTTGCTTATATTTTTATATTTGATTATACTTTCATTTAAATAGTTATGATTAATCAATAGAAATGAAAGGGCAATCCAGTGATAAAACTATCAAAATTTGCTTTAATTCTGGCCGCTACATCGGCTTTAAGTTTACCATCTCACGCTGTAACATTTAACATTCATAATGGTGGCGATGTTACCTCTTTAGATCCCCATAAAATTTCGGGCGATTGGGAAAACCGCCCGGTTGGTGATATGTTTGAAGGCTTAATGACCGAAGATGTTTACGGCAAACCAATGCTTGGTACAGCTCAGTCGTTTGAGCAATCAGAAGATGGTTTAACTTATATATTTAAACTTAAAGAAGGTTTAAAATGGTCCGATGGTTCGCTCTTAACCGCAGGTGATTACGAATATGCTTTTAAACGGTTGTTTAATCCGGCAACGGCGGCATCTTACGCATGGTTGCAATTTTCTGTTAAAAATGCCGAGGAATATGCCACAGGTAAAGCCACAGCAGACGATGTTGGGGTTAAAGCTTTAGATGATTTAACGTTAGAATTTACCCTTAAAGAACCCACACCTTACTTTTTAGGTGCCTTAACTCACTATACCGCTTATCCGGTACCACAAAAAGTGGTAGAGCAATATGGCGATGCTTGGGTGAAGTTAGAAAATATTGTGGTCAATGGCCCATATAAACCCGTTGAGTGGGTACCGGGTTCTCATGTGAAATCGGTGATTAATGCGGAGTGGTACGATGTACCCAGCCTAAAAATTGACGATGTCATTTACACCACATTAGAAGATGAAAGTACAGCTTTACGTACCTTTGAAGCCGGCGATTTTGATTGGGTAACCGTTTACCCAAAAGATCAATTTAAGCGGCTACTTAAAGAAACCCCCGAGGTTTTACGGGTAGAGCCCATGGCGGGCTTATATTATTATGTGATTAATAACGAAAAAGAGCCTTTTACCAACCCCGATATCCGCAAAGCCCTTTCTATGTCAATAAATCGTAAAGCCATTGCCGATGATATTATTGGCTCGGGCGAAGTACCTGCATTTTCTTGGGTTCCACCCGGGATGGATAATTACGGCGAGCCTGCACAAGTGGAATGGGCGGCACTTCCTTATGGCGAGCGTGTCAAAATGGCCAAAGAAATTTTAGAGGCCAATGGTTATAATAAAAAGAACCCGCTTAAATTTACCCTTCGTTATAACACTAACGAGAACCATAAGCGCATTGCTATTGCGGTTGCTGCTATGTGGAAGGCCATTGGGGCAGAGGTTGAGCTATTTAATAACGAAACCAAAGTGCATTATGCCGATTTAGAAGAAGGCGATTTTGAAGTCGGCCGTGCCGGTTGGTTAGCCGATTATAACGATCCCATTAACTTTTTAGCTTTATTACAAGGTGGATACGGTAATAACTATGGTCGTTATGCCAACCCTGATTATGATGCTTTGCTTAATCAGGCAGGTAAAGAGATTGACCTTAGCAAGCGGGCAGAAATTTTAGTAGAAGCCGAGCAAATAGCCTTAAATGATAGTGCGGCTATCCCCATTTACTATTATGTAACCGAAAACCTTCTTTCTACCAAAATTCATGGTTGGGAAAATAATAATTTTGATATCCACCGCACACGTTGGATCTCTAAAGACGAATAATATCATATTGTTATAACCCCTAGAGTTATGAAAGCTTTGGGGGTTGATATTTGTAATCTTTAGGAGAATTCTATGTTTCGCTTTGCTTTGCGCAGGTTGCTTTTGGCATTGCCTGTGTTATTTATTGCCGTTACCTTTGCATTTTTTGTGTTGCGCCTTGCCCCCGGTGGGCCCTTTGATGGCGAACGCCCCATGCACCCTGAAATTAAAGCCAATCTCGAGGCTTATTATCATCTCGATAAACCGTTATTCACGCAATATCGTATTTATATGACCAATGTGCTCCATGGCGAGCTCGGGCCCTCATTTACCGACCGTACTTATTCGGTCAATGAAAAAATAGCCCAAGGTTTACCCTATACATTGCGCCTTGGCGGTTTGGCCTTATTGCTTGCGGTGGTTGTGGGTACATTTGCAGGTGTTATTGGGGCGCTCAGGCAAAATACATCGCTGGATTATTTTATTGCCTTCATTGTGCTTATTGGTATTGTTATACCCAATTTTGTTATGGCGCCTGTTATGCAAGAATATTTAATTAAACCCGTTAATGCCTTTGCCACCTATTTAAATGGCGGGCAACGCACCCAAATATTTGCCATGAGCGGTTGGGGCAGTGGCGGCTTTAAAAATATTGCCATACCTGTTCTTATTTTATCCCTTACCCATATTGGGCGGATATCACGCCTAATGCGGGCATCCATGATAGAAGTTTTAGGTACAAACTATATCCGCACGGCAAAAGCCAAAGGGATTGGTGAACGTTTAACCATTACCCGCCATGCATTGCGCCCTGCCTTTGTGCCAGTATTATCTTACTTAGGCCCGGCTGCAGGTTATTTATTAACTGGCTCCTTGGTGGTGGAGATGATATTTGGTTTACCGGGCATTGGTAAATTCTTTATTGATAGTGCGCTTTCGCGCGATTACGGCATGGTGCTGGGCACGGTGATATTTTATATGTTGCTCATTACCTTACTCAATTTAATAGTGGATATTTTATATGCCTATCTCGACCCGAAAGTGAGGTTAAGCTAATGGCACTCACTTACGATAAAAATGCAAGCGTGAATAACGCATTAGAAAAAGCCAAACAAGCCGCCCAAGGGCGTTCACTCACCCAAGATGCCATACGGCGCTTTCGCCGCAATAAGCTTGCGATGGGCTCGGTTTATGTATTCTTATTCTTACTACTTATCGCCATTATTGGGCCTTTTGTTTGGCCTTATGGGTTCGATGAAGTCTTTTGGGATTCCATTAGTGCCGCCCCTAAAGGTGAGGGCATGCATTATTTTGGTTTTGATGTCAATGGGCGCGATATGATTGCACGTTGTATCTCTGGCCTTGGCACGTCACTCATTGTGGCTTCTATTGCCACATCGGTTTCTATTGTGGTGGGGGTAAGTTATGGGGCAATTTCAGGCTATTTGGGTGGCCGTATAGATGAAATGATGATGCGCTTTGTTGATGTAATGTACGCATTGCCCTATATTTTATTTATCATTTTGTTGCAGGTAATTTTTGGGCGTAGCTTGTTTTTGCTGTTCATTGGTATTGGTTTGTTAGAATGGATAACCATGGCACGTATCGTGCGTGGGCAAACATTAACCATTAAAGAAAAAGAATTTATCGAGGCCGCAAAGGCTGCCGGTCGTTCGCCCATGCAAATTGTGTTTCAGCATATTGTACCTAACTTGATTGGCCCTGTGGTGATTTATGCCACATTGACTATCCCCGAGATTATTTTGACCGAAAGTTTCCTTTCATTCATCGGTTTTGGTGTGCAAGAAAGCGATGGTGCATCTTTAGGCACGCTGATTAACGAAGGTGCCGATAAAATTGGTGTTTACTGGTGGATGTTCTTCTTTCCGGCGGGGATATTAATCACCTTGTTATTTTCGCTCATTTTCATTGGCGAAGGCCTACGCGATGCCTTTGACCCCAAAGATCGTTAGGAGGATAATATGGCAGATGATATTTTAACAGTGAATGATTTATCGGTTATTTTTACCACGCCAGAGGGCGATGTGCGTGCGGTGAATGATTTAAGCTTTACCTTAAAAGCGGGGCAATCTTTGGCTGTAGTGGGCGAGAGCGGCTCGGGCAAATCGCAATCTTTCCTTTCCATGATGGGCTTGCTGGCTAAAAACGGCTATGCCCAAGGCGAAGCGATTATTGATGGTGTGAATCTATTATCGCTTTCGCAAAAGGAGCTCGATAAAATTCGGGGCGATCGCATGGCGATGATTTTTCAGGACCCGATGACATCCCTTAATCCGTCACTCACGATTGAACGCCAACTGATAGAAGTTTTGGTGACCCATAAAAATATGAGTAAAAAAGAGGCTAAAGAAAAAGCGTTAGAAATGCTGATTAAAGTGGGTATCCCCGAGCCGCAAAAACGCATGAAGTCTTACCCGCACCAGCTATCGGGCGGTATGCGCCAACGCATAATGATTGCCATGGCATTATTATGCGACCCCGAATTACTCATTGCCGATGAACCCACAACCGCCTTAGATGTCACCATCCAAGCGCAAATATTGGATTTATTTGTGGCACTTAAAGATGAGTTTAATACGGCGCTTATTATGATAACCCACGATTTAGGCGTGGTGGCTGGCTTATGCGATGAAATGATGGTGCTTTACGGCGGGCGTGTAATGGAAATGGGCAATGTGATGGAGGTCTTTAAAAGTCCCAAACATCCTTATACTATCGGTCTGCTCCATTCTACCCCGAATATCGAAGAAGATCATCAGAAGTTAGAGGCCATTGCGGGTGCACCGCCCAATTTGCAAAATCTACCCAAGGGCTGTGCTTTTGCACCCCGTTGCCCGTTTAAAATCGATGCTTGCACCCAAGCCATACCCCCATTAGTTACGTTTGAAGACGGACGAAAAAAGGCTTGTATCCGCGATGATATTACCGTTGATATGGCCCATGAATTTTCTAAAATGGAGGCGATATAATGAGTGATGTTTTATTAGATGTTACGGATTTAACTGTGGAGTTTAAAGTGCCCGTTGGCGATGGTTTATTTGGTAAAACCGGTATTTTAAAAGCGGTTTCCGATGTTTCTTTTACCTTAAATGCGGGCGAGACTTTAGGCATTGTGGGCGAGAGCGGCTGCGGAAAATCCACCTTAGGCCGTGCCGTATTGCAGCTTTTACATGATTATAAAGGGGCGGTGGTGTTTGAAGGTCGCAATTTAAAATCCTTACCCCATAAAGAGCTACAAAAAGCCCGTAAAGATATGCAAGTGATTTTTCAAGACCCACTCGCATCGCTCGACCCGCGCATGACCGTTGGCCAAATAATATCCGAACCCCTTAAAAGTTTTGCGCCCGAACTCAATAAAGAACAACGCACCCTTCGGGTGTTGGAATTAATGGCGGAAGTTGGGTTGTTGCCCGAGATGCTCAACCGTTACCCCCACGAGTTTTCGGGTGGGCAAGCGCAACGCATTGGCATTGCACGGGCATTGATTACCGAGCCTAAGCTGATTATTTGCGATGAGCCGGTATCGGCCTTAGATGTTTCCATTCAAGCGCAAATTATTAATTTGTTGCAAGATTTACAACAAAAACGCAATCTGGCGCTTATGTTTATCTCTCACGATTTATCGGTTGTCTATCATATTTCTACTTATATTGCGGTGCTTTATTTGGGCAAAGTGATAGAATATGCAGCTAAAGATACGCTTTATCACAATCCGTTACATCCTTATTCGCAATCGCTGCTTTCGGCCGCGCCGATACCCGACCCCGAATTGGCACGTAAGAAAAAACGTATTAAGTTAGAGGGCGAGTTACCCAGCCCTATTAATCCGCCATCGGGCTGTTACTTTCGTACTCGTTGTGCTTATGCTACCGATTTATGTGCGCAGGAAAAACCTATTTTGACCGAGGAACAACCCCAGCATCAAGTTGCTTGCCACCATTGGCAACAGATTTCTGCGCAAATTAAAGAGAATATTGGGCAATAGCTTTAAGGCCGGCGATGGTAAACCGATAATGTTGCTCAATAAAATCCTCTTGTGGGATATTGAGTATAAGGCTTACTTTATTGCTTTTGCGCAACATATACATGAGGCAAGGGGCAAAAATGTTTATGAGGCATGGTAATATTTCGGGCGAGTCGGCAGGTATTTGCGTAATCTCGCTGATAATAGAGCGAATGATATTCATTTTCGGGATAATTTCTTTATCGAATAAAATATCAAAATAAGTGGTTTGGGCGGCAACTTCGCGGGCTAAAATTTGGGCATAATAATTTTTCTCTGTGGTGGGGGTGGTGCATGCCATTTTGATAAAAGCATATAGTTTTTCTTCGGCAGTTTTGGTTTGCGCTTGGATTTCGGCGAGTTTTTCTAAACTGACCAACTGACGATGCGCCTCGACTAGTACAGCCTGATACAAACCGGAGCGAGAGCCGAAATGATAATTTATTGAAGCCAAATCCACATCGGCAGTTGCAGCAATGATTTTATTGGTGGTTTCGGCAAAGCCCGTTTGGGCATAATGCTGCGCGGCGGCCTCGATAATACGCCTGCGGGTTTCTTGCCCGTCGGTTCGGGTTGTTGCTTTACGTTTTGCCATTTGTCCTCATGATTTTGACTTGACGTTTTTTCTGTTATAGAATAATTTAAATTTAAATTCAATTTAAATTATTGTGTCCTTATTATTAAAGTTGGCATTATGAAATATCAAATAAAAATAGCTTTTCGTATTTTTACGGTCTTTACTATCATCTTATTAAGTGGTTGTATCATCAAAGAGAAAAATCAGGCCAAAGGCACGTTAGAGCGTGACCGTGTGGCTTTAATTGCCACCTCTAACCAAATAATCACCGATTTACCCATCGCTGAGGGCAGCCAAATAAAAAAAGGCGATATTTTAGTTAAGCTCGATGATATTCAGCAAAAGGCCATATTGGCCAAAGCCATTGCCCAGCAAGCCCAAGCTAAAGCCAATTTAGATAAAATGCAAAGTGGCGAACGTACCGAGGATATTGCCGCCGCTAAAGCCAATTTAGATAGCGCCCAAGCCCAGTTAATTGATGCCCAAAAAAATTATGAACGCATGGTAGAACTGGTGGCACAAAAATATGTATCGCAAGCCAGTGCCGATAATGCCTTAACCCAAAAAGATGCCGCCCAAGCCGCATTTGATGCCGCCAACCAAAATTGGAAGAAGCTTTCGCAAGGTTATCGCCAAGAGGATATTGATGCCGCCCAAGCGACTTTTGATGCCACCATTGCCGATGTTGCCTTGCAGCAAAAGATTTTAGACGATTTAACCGTTAAAGCCACAAGGGACGGCATATTGGATAGCCTACCTTATAATGCAGGTGAACGTGTGCCGACAAATGCTGTGGTTGCGATTATCGAGGCCGCAACCGCACCTTATGCCCGTGTGTATATCCCCGAGCCTTATGTGGCCAAATACACCAAAGGCAGCGAAGTTACGGTGCATATTGATGGTATAGAGCGGCCCTTTAAAGGGGTAATCCGTTGGATATCGGTAGAGCCCAGTTTTACCCCCTATAGCAATATGAGCGAGGAAGACCGCAGCCGATTTGTCTATTTGGCCGAGATTGATTTATTGGATGATACCCAACGGATACCCGCCGGAATCCCTGTACAGGTGGATATGGAATAATCATGGTTGATATTGCCATCAAAGCCGCGCATTTGGTTAAAAAATTCGGCGATTTTACTGCCATTGACGATATTTCTCTGAGCGTTCCTAAAGGCAGTATTTACGGGTTTTTAGGCCCGAACGGCAGCGGGAAATCTACGATGATACGCATGTTTACCGGCTTGCTTACGCCCACATCGGGGCATGTGGAGGTTTTGGGCTTAAATATCCCGCAAGATGCCGATAAGCTCCGCCTAAAAATCGGCTATATGACCCAAAAATTTTCGTTATATGAAGATTTAACCGTTGAAGAAAATTTAATATTTATCGGGACGATTTTCGGCATCGACCAAGCCCATATTAAACAGCGTTGTGATGAACAGATGCATCAATATGAGCTTAACGCATTACATAAACAACGGGTGCGGGGTATGAGTGGCGGGCAAAAACAGCGATTATCTTTAGCTGCAGCCACCATGAACAAACCCGAACTTTTATTTTTAGACGAGCCGACATCAGCCGTTGACCCCGAAAATCGCCGCGATTTTTGGGAGAAGCTCTTTGATTTATCGGAGGCCGGCACCACTATTTTGGTTACCACCCATTATATGGACGAAGCCGAGCGTTGCCACCGCTTAGCTATTTTAGAATCCGGTATTTTGCGTGCCGATGATACCCCCGAAAACCTGATGAAACAAATGGGTGTGAATATTGTAGAAATTAAAACCACGGGTTTAAGGCAGTTAAAAACACAGCTTATAGAGCGTAAGGCCGAAATACGCTCGGCCGCCCAATTGGGGGTGCGCTTAAGGGTATTGGTTTATCAGCATGTGCAAAACCCCGTAAATTGGCTAAAACAAAGCTTTCCGCAACTTGCCGATGCCGAGCTTAATTTGGTGCGCCCCACCTTAGAAGATGTTTTTGTAAGCGTAACGAACGATGGTGCGGGGCGGCAATGAGAAGCTGGTTACGTATTAAAGCCATTATTTATAAAGAGTTTTTGCAGCTTATGCGCGACCGCCTTACCTTCGGTATGATTGTCATGATTCCCCTTGTACAGCTTACTTTATTTGGTTATGCCATTAATACCGATATCCGCCATATACCCGTAGGGTTGGTGGATCAGAGCCAAAGCCAAACGGGGCGTTTTATTACCGAGGCCGTAAAAGCCAGCCAAGTTGTGGATATTAAACATGTTTACCAAACGGCCGAGCAAGGGCAATATGCCATACAATCGGGCGAGGTACGGGCGGTACTGGTTATTCCTTCCGATGTTAATGCCCGCATAGAGCAAAACCGAACTTTAGGGCAATGGCTGGTTGATGGCTCCGATAGTATGATTAGTGCCGCCATGTTGGCCTTACAAAATATGCCTTTTAATGCTATCGACAAAACGGTTAATCTGCCGGCAGGTATTCATAAGGCGAATAAAAGCTTTGAGATTGCCCTTTATTATAATCCGTCTCGGCGCTCCGCCGTTAATATCGTACCCGGATTATTGGGGATAATATTATCCATGACCATGGTGTTATTTACCTCTATTGCCATTGTGCGCGAGCGTGAGCAAGGCAATATGGAGTTGTTAATAACCACCCCCATACGCTCCATAGAGCTGATGATTGCTAAAATTATCCCCTATATATTCGTTGGGCTTATCCAAACGGTGATTATTTTAGGCTTGGGGCATTTTGTATTTAAGGTGCCGATTAACGGCTCGGTTTTGCAAATATTTTTAGGTACGCTTTTATATATTGCCGCTAATTTAACTTTAGGGCTCATTATCTCTACCATTGCGAAAAACCAATTGCAAGCCATGCAGCTTACCTTGTTTATTTTGTTACCGGCCATTTTGCTTTCGGGGTTTATGTTTCCCTTTGAGGGCATGCCGGCCCCTGCCCAATGGATTGCCCAAGCCTTACCCGCTACCCATTTTATGCGCATTATCCGGGGTATCGTGCTGCGAGCTGCCGATTTATCCGACTTATGGAAAGATACTTTATGGCTCGCTATATTTACCGTTATCGGTATTGTTTTTGCCGCCAAA
>JBKEAR010000021.1:0-11890 GCA_047972425.1 Alphaproteobacteria bacterium
GAGCAGAGAATTCGCATCTTGTCTTTCGAAGGCGAGAGCGAGCAATGAAGTACTTTAGAAAAGAGGAAAGTTTGCAGAGATTTACCTCTATTCAAGGCGCAGTTTACAACCATTTTAACAAGGAGCGACATTACTACACACGAGAAGAATTTAAAAAAAAGAGAGAAGCGGCGCTTACCGAGTGGCGTGAACTTTCTATTTCTTAAGATAACTACGCAATTTAGGAGTTTTGAGACGAGTTAGAGTTCGTCTGACAACACCAGAAAAATACAATGTTCAATTGACGAGCTTTTTAATATCGAATCATTTTATTCGAGATAGGCTATATAACTTCACTCATCTTTATTATTACGGCTAAAAAAGTTGTATTCTTTATAATCAATACAATATAGAAAAATTATATATATAACTGATAAATAATATATAATATTTTGTATGCTGTAATTTATAATAATACTAAAAGATAATAATTGACAAAATTTATCAAGATATTTAATTGATTGATATTGATTATTAATTGCAAAATCTTAAAGGTAAGAATATGAATTTTTTACGCAAATATACAATGGCGTTATCGCCACTTGTTTTACTCTCTTACGCCTACGCTGAAGAAGTTTCCTTAGAAGCAACATCATCATCAGATAGTTATTATACGCAAGAGGTTGTTGTAACCGCTACACAAACAGAGAATATTCAAAAAGATCTTCCTGTCTCGACAACAGCTATAGATATAGCAGAAATGAATCAAGCAGGACTATCGGACGTAGGTGATGTACTTAAATATGCTGGTGGTTTAGAAATGTCTGGTACACCTCGCCGTAATAGCCAGCAAGTTTTTATGCGCGGGTATGGTGAAGAGGCGATTAATATCACAATTGATGGTATTCCGCAACGGATTGAAACAGGGCATACGTCGAGCTTTTATATTGAGCCCGAATTATTAAGCAAAGTAGAAGTTGTTAGGGGGCCAAATTCAGCCATTTATGGTAGTCGTTCTCTTGGGGGTTCTATTGCATTTTTAACAGTTGAAGCTGAAGATGTTTTACAAGCTGGTGATAATATTGGCGGTAAATTCTTTGGGGGATATTCCTCAGTCAATGAAGAATATCATTTAGGCACAATTGCTGGTTTAAGAGGTGAGAATTATGATGCCGTTGCAGGTATTACTTGGCGTGATGGTGGTGATATAGATTTATCTGATGGTTCTGTATTAAACTCTGATGATGAAGTATTAAGCGGTTTAGCTAAAGTGAATTTTGTTTTAAGCGATGAAGCTATGTTGCGTTTTGGTTTTGTTGGTTATAACGGTGATGCGGAAGAACCCAATAATCCTCAAAGCATTAGTACAACGGATATTGTTGATAGAGAAGTACGTTCTCTTTCTGGTTATGTTGGTTTTGACTATGATAGCTTAACCAATGATTGGATTGACTTTAGCTCGCAAATTTATTGGCAACAAACAAAAATAGATCAAGATTTTGTTATTGGTTCAACGACACATAATATTGGTGATAATTTAAGCCAAAAAACAGATACCTATGGTTTTTCATTCAACAATGTGAGCCTTTTTAACTTAGGTACAACCGAGCATCGCCTTTTGGTTGGTGGAGACTTTTCTATTGATGATCAGACATCGGATAATAATGGGGCGGGTGCAAGAGCAGCGTTCCCTGATGCTAAAGCTACTTATGCAGGAATTTATGTGCAAGATGAAATATCATTCGACTCACAAATTGGTCGGTTTATCTTAACCCCAGGTTTACGTTATGATTATTATAAATCAGAAGCAGATGATTTTTCTCGTGATATATCTGAAGGTGAATTATCGCCTAAATTTGGTTTAACTTATCAACCAACAGAATGGTTGTCTCTCTATGGTAATTATGCCCATGGCTTTAGAGCGCCAAGCTTAGGGGAAGTTTACGCAAGTGGTACACATTTTAGTATTCCTTTTATGGGGGATAATATCTTTGTACCAAATTACGATCTAAAACCAGAAACAAATGATAGTTTCGAGCTGGGGGTTGGGTTTGACTTCCAAGATGTTTATATGGCTAATGATAATTTGAGCATTCGTGCATCGGGGTTTTACACAAAAAGTAAGGACTTTGTTGATACCGAAGTAAATTTTGAGTTCTTTCCTGTTTGTTGTGGAACAACACGAGCAGTAAATATTGACTCTGCTACTCTACATGGTTTCGATGCTTCGCTCGACTATGAAAATAAATATATGTTTGCAGCGTTAAATTATAGCTATGTTACAGGTAAAAATGACGACACAGATGAATATTTAACATCTATCACGCCCCATACAATTAAAACAATATTAGGCGGTAAGTTAGATAAATATGACTTACGCTTTGGTTGGGAAGCAGAATTTGCAGCACGATTTGACCGAGTCAATAATGCAGGGGACGAACGCCCTGGTTATGGTGTGCATGGTGTATTTGTTAATTGGTCTCCTGATTATTACAAGGGTATGGAGTTAAGTGCCTCTATTGATAATATTTTTGATAAGGAATATGAAACAATATTTGCAGGAGTACCTGCAGAAGGTCGTAGTTTTAATGTAAACTTTTCTATGAATTGGTAAAAGTTTAAGTGAAAATTGTAAGATTACTTATTTACTTTTTAATCTTAATGTTTGCAGTTTCTGGCTTGGCGAAAGTTGTGCCAGAAACCGCACATTTAGAGATTGCGCCCGTTGAAGCACAAAGAGTAACAATGCAATTTACGGTTGTTCATCCTCCACCACCAGAACCTGAGCCCGAGCCCGAGCCAGAAGAAGAACCAAAAGTAGAAGAAAAACAAGAAACAGAAGCCAAGCTAAAGGAAGAGCCAAGCTTACAGCCAAAGGCTAAGCCTAAAAAAACACAAAAAAAGATACAAAAAAAATCGACCCAAAAGAAGTCTAACATTAGTAAAAAAAGTAGTAAAACATCTGCAAAACCTAAAGTTCTTCGCTCTATTCGCCCTAACTACCCGGCAAGGGCAAAATCAAAAGGAATACAAGGTACAGCGCATGTTCGGGTTAAAGTGAATAGTGATGGCCGTGTAACTTCAGCACGTATCCAACGCTCCTCAGGCTCATCATTATTAGATAATGCAGCCGTTACAGCAGCGAGAAGATGGACATTCACAAGAGGCAACCCAAGCTCCGTCACTATTCCGTTTACATTTAGTTTAAAGAGAAGGTAACAATGAATACAGAAATATTAAAAAAAATAGAAGAAATTAAAGCCCAACATAATAATCATATTTACCCTGTTGATATTGCAAAAATATTGGGTATGTCAGAGGCTGAGCTTGTGCATGCACAGGCAGGTATGAATAGTATTATCTTAGATTGTAAAGCCGAAGATATTTTAAAAGATATGACAAAAGTCGGTAAGGTTTTAGCTATTACACGTAACTATGCCTGTGTATTAGAGCGTAAAGGGGCTTATCCAGAGGGGCAGTATCATAATCATGGGGCTGTACATATGGGTGCTTTAGTCAGTTGGGATATTGATTTGCGTGTATTTTTAAATCATTGGCATCATGCTTATGTGGTGGAGAGTAATAACCGCCGTTCTATTCAGTTTTATGATGAAGAAGGTATTGCTATTCATAAAATTTATGAAATAGAAGATACAGATAAAGACGCTTATAATAACCTTATTCGTAAATATACTGCGGCTGATCAAAATACGGCTTTTACCCCTGCTGGCGAGAAATCTTGCCCTGAGTATGTGGATGAGGCAGCTATTGATTGGCAGGCCTTTGAGGTTGATTATGCCGCCATGGGAGATGTGCATCAGTATCATCCCTTACTTCGTAAATATAAAACAGATCGTTTGACCTCTTACCGTAATATGAGTGATGAATGGGCCTATCGTGTTACACATAAATCGTTACGGTTATGCCTAGAACGTGCTGCCGAAACACAAACTCCGATTATGATGTTTGCAGGTAATCATGGATGCATTCAAATTAATACAGATACGGTACATAATATCGTTAAAATGGGTGAATGGCTTAATGTGTTAGATGAAGGCAATACAGCCCATATTAAGCACCGAGAAATTACCGATGTTTGGGTAAGTAAAAGACCATTTAAACATAAGTGCGAATATGTAACATGCGTGGATTGTTTTGATAAAGATGGGCAAATTATTTTAACAATATTTGGAAAAAGGCGAGAGAAAACAGCCGAGCTAGATGCATGGCGTGATATTGCTTTTAATTTACCCCGTTATGAAGATAAATAGGTAAAATATAATGATAACTTATGCACAAATTTTAGAGATTTATCAAAAAATATATGGGCAACTTGGTGTAATGGCTATACCACTGATTTGTTGTTTGTTATTTGCATCTTTGATTATTTTAGAAAGACTATTTTTAATTTTCCTTTCCTTTCTTAGTCGCCCATTAAAGCGTATCCAAAAGGATATGGCAAAATATAAAAATTTACCCGATAGTTTAATCAATGAAAAAATCTCTATTCATTTAGAACGCATAAGACAAAAAACCATTTGGGGCATGGGAGGGCTGCGCCTTATAAGCTCCCTTGCCCCAACATTTGGGTTATTAGGAACAATTTTGGGTATTATTAAGGCTTTTCAGGCAATATCGGTACATACAGGCGCTGTAACGCCCAACTTGGTAGCTGGGGGGCTGTGGGAAGCCATGTTGACCACAGCAGTTGGATTATCCATCTCTTGTTTTTGCCAAATTTTTAGCTTTATTACTCATTTATTCTTAAATGGTTGGTATCAGCGTGTAAATATTCGTGTGCATCAGTTTTATTTAAATAAGGATATTCAACAATATGAGATTCCAAAATAAACAACATAATGATGCAGAATATGGGGCATCGTTAGATTTAACCCCGATGATTGATATTTTATTTATCCTTATCATCTTTTTCATGCTCACAATTGGGTCACAACTACAAGCATTGGTTGTTGATATCCCTGAGAATAAACATACAGAAACCACATTTGAAGATGATGGAAACTTTAAAATTATTGTTGAAATACAAAATGATAAATATAGCATTAATGAAATAATAATGGATAATTTAGAAGCGGCAAAAGCAGAGATTAATAATCTTGTTTCTCAATATCCTAATTATCGCCTATTGATTGCACCACAACAAGATGCAACCGTGCAACCCTTTATTGATATTCTTACTTTTTTAAGTGAGCAAAAAATTAAAAATGAAATTTTACTGGAGCCAAAAAATGATGAGGAAACATCGACTAATTAAATTATGCATTATCTTATATAGTTTACTGGCGAGTTACGCTTTTGCTTATGAGCGTATCGTTTCGATTGGTGGTGGCTTAACTGAAGCAATTTTTGCTATTGGGGCGCAAGATAAAATTATTGCACGTGATGGTACAAGTTACTACCCCGAAAGTGTAAATGAGCTCCCCGATGTTGGTTATATGCGTATGCTCGATGCGGAGCCAATAGTAGCTATGAATCCTGACCTTATTTTAGCCAAAGAAGGAAGTGGCCCAGCCTCTGTTTTAGATCAGATAAAAGCATTAGGCGTTAATATAGAGATTATGCCAACAGTTAAATCAGTCGATGCGCTTTATGCACAAATTACTCAATTGGGTGCGTTATTAGAAAGCCAAGAGGCTGCTACGGAACTAAATAAGAAACTCAAAATACAAAGTGAAAATTTAGAGGTAAAAAAGCAGAACTTAACACAAAAACCTCGTGTTATAGGATTACTTTCTACAAGCCCTGGTAATTATCGTGTAGCAGGGGGAAGCACAGGTATTCAACTTATGATAAATTTAACAGGCGCCAAAAATATTTTTGAAGATCAACAAGGTTATAAAAATATTGATGCCGAAGGAATGTTACAAGCAAACCCTGATTATATTTTTATTGGGCAAATTAACGAAAAAAATATCGATGCTGCTAAAAAACAATTTTTAAGTACACCTGTTGTTGGTGATAATTTTACAGAAGATCAAATTATTATGTATGATCCTCTTATTTTATTTAATATTGGCGTGCGTAGCTTAACAACGGCCGAAGAAATTGTTGATATTTATTTAGAGCGGCAATAAAGCTATGAAAACGGGTGTTATTATTTCTTCTTTTTTAGTTTTGGTTTTACTGATGATCCTTAATATGGTTATTGGTACTTTTGACTTTACATGGAAGAATGTATTTACGTTCAATATGCAATCGATGGATATGAAGATTCTTTTAAATCTACGTATCCCCAGAGCCTTATTAGCATTATGTGTGGGTACAAGTTTAGCAATTTCTGGTGCGGGGTTGCAAGCTGTGTTCCGCAACCCATTGGCCGACCCTGGTTTAATTGGTATATCAAGTGGCTCTGCCGTTTTTGCTGCTATTTATATTTTATGTTTTAGTACAATAGATAATCATTTTTTAAATATGTATGGCATTAATATTGCTGCTTTTGCTGGGGGTATATTAACATGTTTTTTGGTTACATATTTTGCGCAAATTTCGGGTAAAATTATTATTACTTATATGTTACTTATTGGTGTTGCACTTAATGCGATTGCAGGCACGATATTAGGCCTAATTAATTATTTAAGTGATGACCAAACATTACGAGCTCTTACCTTTTGGACATTAGGTAGCTTAAATGGCGTTACTTGGCCAGAGCTTATTGCTACAATTATTTTTACAATTCTGGGTTTTGTTATCATATATCGCTTACGTAAAGCCCTTAACTTATTAATGTTAGGGGCAGAAGAAGCCGATTATGTAGGGTTAAATAGCCAAAAATTATATTTGCTAATATTCATTGCATCATCTCTTATGGTTGGGGCTTCAGTAGCAGCTGCAGGTATGGTGGGGTTTGTGGGGTTAGTTATTCCTCACTTGGTTCGCATATGTATAACATCAGACCATCGCTCTATGCTTCTTCTTTCGGCTATTTGGGGTAGCATGCTTTTACTATTAGCCGATATCGCATCTAGAGTTATCGCACCGCCCCAAGTAGTGCCTATTGGTATTTTAACTAGCCTTTTAGGGGCACCTTTTTTCTTTTTATTGTTGGTTTATAATATTAGAAAGCAAAGTTTCAATGTATAAAATGCATAACGTATCTTTTTCCTTTGGAAAAAAGAATATATTAAATCAGTTAAATTTTGATATGGCGCAAGGAGATTTCACCGTTCTTTTAGGGCGTAATGGCTCGGGTAAGTCCACTATGCTTAAATGTTTTTCTGGTGCATTACCTATACAAGACGGCCAAATAACATATCATGACAAAAACATTACTCAAAGTTCTAAGTTTGCCCTTGCAAAACAACGCACTGTTTTGTCGCAATCGATTTCGGTTACTTTTCCATTTTCTGTCATTAATATTGTGCAGCTTGGTTTATTTAATAACCCTTTATCAGAACAAAAAAAACAAACAATTGCTCTTTCTTACTTACAAATGGTAGGGTTAGAGGAATACCAAGATGAGTTTATTCAAAATCTTTCTGGTGGGCAACAACAACGTGTACATATTGCCCGTATTTTATGCCAGCTTCATGGTGAAAAAAACCGTATTATTTTTGTTGACGAGCCAACAACAGCTTTAGATATTAGTTATCAGCTTAGTATGCTTAACTTACTAAAGAAATATCAAAAGCAAGCTAATCATAGTATTTTTGCTATTTTACATGATGTCAACTTAGCTTTGTTATTTGCTGATAAGGTTGCCATTTTAGATAAGGGAAAAATTATTCATCATGGTGATAATAATGCATATGAGATTAAACCAATATTAGAAGATATTTATCGCATTCCACTTAATATTCTACAAGATGGCGAGCAATATCATATTGGCCTTAAAGTTTAATAAAGGATGCATGAATAATGGCAGAGACAACAACAAAAGATTTATTTGACGTTCGGCTAAAATCTCATCATGATTCAAGTGGGCTGTTAGAAAAATATATTCCCAGAAAAAATGTTACTGAGCAAGAATTGCAGCAGGTTTTATCACAAAGCAACAATAATCAAAAAACAATTTATGTGCATGTGCCTTATTGCGATAAAATATGCTCTTTTTGCAATCTTAACCGTAGCAAACTTGATGATGAATTAGATAGTTATGCTGATTATGTAATCAAAGATTTAGAGAAATATGCTTCTACCGCTTATGTGAGAGAAAGTGAGTTTGGAGCTGTTTATTTTGGTGGCGGAACCCCAACGGTTTTTAAAGCGAAGCATTTAGAAAAAATACTAAAATCATTACGTAAAAATTACAAACTTACCCATGATTATGAGCTCACCATGGAAACAACATTGCATAACCTAAAAAAACCTAAATTAGAGGTGATGAAAGAATATGGGGTCAATCGTATTAGTATTGGTATTCAATCATTTTCAGATGATGGGCGGCAATTTTATAATCGTACTTATAATAAACAAAAAGTTTTAGATCGTATCCATAACCTCAAAGATAATTTTGGTGGTTTTATTTGTACGGATATTATTTATAATTATCCTAACCAAACTCTTGAGTCGGTTATAGAAGATGCGAAGTTAATAAAAAATTTAGGTATCAGTAGTTCTAGCTATTATTCTTTGATGATCCACCAAGGCTCATCAATAGCGCAAACAAGCCAAAGGCCTGGTGATATTACAAAAGAAAAAAAGCTCTATAATGCTTTTTTAGATGAAGTTCTTAAAAATGATGAATATTATATTTTAGAGCTCACAAAAGTTGCCAAAAAAAATAGCGATCGCTACCGCTATATTACCATACGTAATAGCGGTGGTGATACCTTGCCTATTGGTGTAGGATCAGGCGGGAACATTGGTGATATCGGAACATTTACCATGAAGCCAGGAATGTCCTTTTATGTACAATCTTCACCAGAGCATTTACGCTATAATCGTATAGGTAGCCAATTTCAGTATACAACAATATCTAAAGCAAAAATCCATCCGTTACTTTTAGCAAGTGAAAAAGATATTTTTGCACAGAAAATCGAATGGTTTAAACAGTATCATTATATTAAAGAAGATGATAACAATTATTACTTAACCCGTAATGGCGTTTTTTGGGGCAATAATATCGCAAAAGATATTTTAGAGACTCTGATAGAAAATAGTTATGGCAAAATAGAAGAAAAAGGCGAGCAAGCTTTTTACTAGAACCAGTTGCAAAATCTGTTGTAATTTTGTTACATATTTAAAAATAATTATAAGTTATATTATCTACCTAAAATATAAAATAAAAGCATAATTTAATGAATTATGCTTTTATTTTATATATTTACAAGATTGTTTATAATCCTTCTAAAATACATAAAAAACAACAATTTATAGAGGTTCTAAACTAGAATATTTGACTAATATAGTAGGTTAATAGATGATAATTACCATCATTTAAAAATTTGTAAAAAAGGTGGTTATAATGAAAAAAGTTTTAACATATACGGTTTCAATATTGCCGTTCATATTTAATTCGTCATTTGCCGAAGAAGAACTTTATGCGGTCGATGCTGCACAAGATAGTTATTATACGCAAGAAGTTATTGTTTCTGCAACTCAAACAGAAAATGCCCCAAAAGATTTGCCCTCGTCTACAGCTCTTATTGAGCCAGCTGAAAGCCACAAGGCCGTGGTTTCGGATGTAAGTGATCTGTTTGATAATGTTAGCGGTGTTGAGATTGGCGGTGGTGATAGAACAAATGGCCAATATATATCTATGCGTGGTTATAGTGAAGATTCCATTAACATCACGATTGATGGTGTGCCTCAACGTTTAAACTCTAGTTATATCTCGGGTATTTTTATTGACCCCACTCTTTTAAGCCGTGTTGAAGTTGTTAAAGGTCCTGGTTCAACAATTTACGGTAGTGGTTCACTTGGGGGGCTGGTTTCTTACAGAACAGTAGAAGCTGATGATATTGTTGCTGAAGGCGATAAATTTGGTGTTCGCTCCTATGGCGGTTTTCGCTCAGCCAATAAAGAGGTTTATATGGGGAGTCTTGCCGGCTTTAGAGGCGATAGTTACGACGGCGTTGTTGGACTTACATGGAGAAAATCTGAAGATATCGATTTGAGCGATGATACAACTATTTTGACTGACGAAAATATTTTAAACGGTTTAGCCAAGTTTAATTACTATATTAACGATGCCGCAACCCTACATTTAGGCGTGATTGGTAGTAACGGTGATTTTGAAGAACCTTCGGCACCCACTGTAGATTCTAATGATACCAGTGCCCGCACAATTACCGATAGAAATATCCGTACGATAACAAGCTATCTTGGTTTCGATTACGATAGCCCGAGCAATGATTGGGTAAACTTTAAAAGTAAAATCTTTTGGGATCACAAAACTATCGATGAAGAATATATTGCTTCGGCATCCGCAACTTATTCAACAGGTGATACAGCCGATTTAGAATATAACACTTATGGCTTTAATTTTAATAACTTAAGCGAATTCGATTTAGGTTTAAGTAATCACCGTTTACTCTTTGGTGGCGATATAACTAAAGACGAGCAAGATGCCAGCTATGTTTTAGGTGGTGTTACCCAAGAGCGTAGCCTTGTACCCGATGCAACAACAACCAATATCGGGGTTTATTTGCAAGATGAAATCACTTTTGACCTCGCCCAAGCCGGTCGGCTGATCATAACCCCAGGTATTCGTTACGATTATTATGATATCGAAAAAGGCAATAGCTCCGATACATTCTCCCAAGACCATTTTTCACCAAAATTGGGGTTAACCTATCAACCAACAGAATGGTTATCTCTTTACGGTAATTATGCCCATGGCTTCGGAACTCCCGGTTTAGTTGAAATTTTTGGGGGTACCCACCAACCTGTACCGTTTATTGTGATGACACTTTTACCAAACTATAATCTTAAACCAGAAACAAATGACACATTTGAGCTTGGTTTTGGTATCGATACACATGATGCTTTTGTCGCCAATGATAGCTTAAACTTTAGAGCATCGGGCTTTTACACAAAAAGTGATAATAAAATTACAACAAATTTAATTAGTCAAATGGGTCCATATTTTACTTATCAATATGTTAATGTTCCATCAGCAACCATTTACGGTTTCGATGCCTCAGTTTCATACGATAGTAAATATTTTTTCTTTGATGCAAATTATAGTTATGTAACCGGCGAAGATGATGAAACAGGCGACTATTTAAGTTCAATCGCTATGCAACCTCATACATTTAAAACTGTTATCGGTGCTAATGTCCCACGTTACGACTTAAGCTTTGGTGTCGAATCTACATATGCACTTCGCTTTGATGAAGTGAATGATATCGCAGACGAAATGCCCGGCTATGGTGTACATGGTGTCTTTATTAATTGGCAACCGGAGCATCTCAACAATCTAAAAGTCAGTGCATCGATCGATAATATTTTCGACAAAGAATACGAAACTATATTTGCTGGAATGGCTGCCGAGGGGCGAAGCTACAATGTTGGCTTTTCTATGGATTGGTAATGTATTATGGAATTGTCTGATTAAATTTGAGGATGGTTTGATATTTTGATATAGTATTGAAATGATGAAGAAAAATCCCTTTAAATATTTCAAAACGAGTGAAAAAATCACCCGTTTAGCGATAATGTATTATGTTCGATATCCCTTAAGTCTGCGTCAAGTAGAAGTGGTCAACCCCCAAAATATAGTCCAGTTTTAAGTTCGTAATGTTTCATATTTGTTCTGATGTAATGGGAGATGATTGTGAAGCGTAGCTGAGCAAGCTTCTCCCATTACGTGCATCATCGGCATTGGCGGTTTATAACCTAACGAGCTATGTGGCCGTATATGATTATAATGATTGCGCCAATCACCGATAATAACTTGCGCTTCCTTAAGTGTATGAAAGACCTCACCATTCAAGCACTCATCTCTCAA
>JBKEAR010000001.1:0-13160 GCA_047972425.1 Alphaproteobacteria bacterium
AACATCCCATTTTTTGACAAAGCCCATCGACTTCCGTAGCCAAAGCATAGCCTCGTATCCAGAAATGGTTTTTCGAGCTGTATTCAAGCTTTGAAAAACACCATTCCTATGCATATTACGCTTGAGCCTATAATGATCGCTTTCAATTCCCTGTTGAAGATGCTTAGATTTTTGATGTTTGAACTTAAGCCGATCACCCCGTAAGTCTGTAACTGCACGTATTAAAGCAGCAGCACAGTCTGTACCTATTTCATTCGCTGAAAATAAACCATCATTACCCAAGGACTTCTTGAAAAACTTCTTTGCAGCCTTCGTGTCTCGTTTTTTAGAGAGCATGAAATCAACGGGGCTTCCTTGGCTGTCAATAGCTCTATATAAGTAGTGCCATTTCTTACCAATACGAATATAGGTTTCATCAACTCGAATACGTCCATTATGGAGCTTTCTCATGGATTTTAGGCGTTTTCCCATTAAGGGAGCGTATTTCATTACCCAACGATTAACTGTGCTATGATCCACCTCTATTCCTTGAGATAAAAACATTTCTTCTATATCCCGATAGCTTAAAGCATAGCGCAAATACCATGTCACGGCTTGAATGATTATCTCTTTTGGATAGTGCCTACCTTTAAAATCTTTTTATGATTGACGTATATATTTATTTTTGAGCTTGGATGATAACACGAAAAAAACCTATCTTTTCATTTAAATGATAGATATTTAAGCCCATATTTGATAATTTTTAATTAACAAACAAAATTTGCAACAAGCCCAAGATTCGTGTAAAATACTAAGTGCCAGAAAATTAAGGGGATAGCAAATGGCTCTAAAAGCCTATTATGAATATATGAAGCCCATATTGCTTTTATTAAGCGATGGTAAAGCATACACAAATGCGCAAATTCGCTCCGCGATTGCCCAACAGCAAAATCTTAGTCCTGAGGACTTAAAGCAAAAGCTCCAATCCGGCAAGCTTGCTTATAATGATCGCATTGCATGGGCTTTAACTTATTTAGTGGGTGCCGATTTAGTTATGCGTCCTAGGCGGGGCGTATGCCAAATTACGGATAATGGTATGAGCTTTAATCAGGCGCATTCAACGTTTACCCATAAAGATTTGCCCATTACCGCTAAAAATAGAGCTTATATGAAAAGTCGATATTCCAATAACACTCAACAAAAACAAGAAAATAAAGTTTTTACAGAAGAAAGCTCGCAAACACCCGAAGCTATCATAGAAGAAGAATTTAACAAAATTAATCAAGCTTTAGCGGCAGAGTTATTAGATACACTCAAAAAAATGGATCCCTACTATTTTGAGCAAATTGTGGTGGATTCGATTGTAGCCATGGGCTATGGCGGCTCTAAGCAGGAAATCCGCGAAGTAACACAAAAAACAGCCGATGGTGGTATTGATGGTTTTATTAATGAAGACAGGCTTGGTTTAGATGTCATATACTTACAGGCTAAAAGATGGGGTGATACAAAAGTTGGCCGACCAGATGTTCAGAACTTTGCTGGCGCTCTAATGGGTAAGCAAGCTAATAAAGGAATTTTTATTACAACCTCTAACTTTACTCATGAAGCCATGGAATATGTAAAAACCGTAAGCTCAAAAATTATTCTCATCGATGGTCAGAAACTCGCGGAATATATGATCGAACTTAACGTCGGCGTTGAGCCTGCCCAAACTTACCAAATAAAAACCATCAATAATGATTATTTCGAGAGCGAATAAATATTTTAGAGGGATATAATGTATAAAGTAATTTTTGATACGAATGCTATTCGCAACCTGGGCTTGTTGCAAATTTTGTTTGTTAATTAAAAATTATCAAATATGGGCTTAAATATCTATCATTTAAATGAAAAGATAGGTTTTTTTCGTGTTATCATCCAAGCTCAAAAATAAATATATACGTCAATCAGAAAAAGATTTTAAAGGTAGGCACTATCCAAAAGAGATAATCATTCAAGCCGTGACATGGTTTATAATATGTAATTCTTAATTATTTCGCAATTACTTCTTATTTAAATCTAAAAAAATTCCTAAAATATATTAAATGAAACATTTAAATACTCGGCCTTATCCGAAAACGTTTCCCTATTTTTTCAAATTCGATATGCGCTATTTCAGCACTAAAAATATAACGATTATTTTTATTATCACCCTTTTTCAAGAAAATTTTTAATATACGCCACAGGGGATTGATTATGGGGGATATAATGTAACCCTTTAGGAAGTTGGCTTTCATCGGCAATATCATGTTGCGGATGATAAAGCACGTGCATTTTGGCGTTAATGCCTGCTTTGGCACCGGGCAAACTATCTTCTACCACCAAACAATCGGCGGGTTTTACACCCAATTTTGCTGCACCCAATAAATAAATTTCGGGGTCGGGTTTAGGATTTTTAACATCATTGCGGCATACATAATTGGGTATCACTTTATCTAAGCCGGTGGTTACAAGGCTAAACTCTAATTCTTCGCGGCTAGAGTTCGATACAATGCACATGGGGATATTGCGTTTGCTTAAATTTTCGGCTAATGAAGCCAATGGCTCGCAGCGGGTAATATCTTGGCCATGATGTTTAAAGGCCTCAATCTTTTTTGTCCGCCAACTATTATAATCCATATCAGTACCCGAAAATTCGGCAAAACGATGATAAACATTCTCTAATGTTGTACCGGTATTCTCCAAATGAAATTTTAGGGGAACCACAACACCAACCTCGGCGGCTACATCGTTAAATGCCTCATGGTGCGCCGGCTCACTATCAACCAATGTGCCATCCATATCCCATAAAATTGCTTTTTTCATTTTTTCTTTCCCCAAACATTATTTATATGGCAAGAAATTACCACGAATAATATAGTGCCTTCAATATTTTTTGCAACCAGCTCTTTTTTAGGATATTGTATTTATGCGGATAATTTATGGAGTTTGCGTAAGATGAAATGGCAAAAACTGCTCTCGAAAAAACGCTTTAATGTGAGCGGCGATACCAGCGATAAAGATGCAAGCCGCAGCCCTTGGCTGGTGGATTTAGATAGGGTGACATTTTCATCTAACTTTCGCCGCCTGCAGGGGAAAACCCAAGTACATCCGCTCGATCAACATGCCCAAGTACGTACCCGCCTTACCCATTCTTTTGAGGTTGCATCGGTTGGGCGCTCGCTCGGATACCGCATTGGGCAAGATATCGTCCCCAAATATAAGCTGAAAAAAAACGGCATTAGCGAAGATGATTTTGGTTACATTGTGCAAGTGGCCTGCCTTGCCCATGATATCGGTAACCCACCCTTTGGTCATGCAGGTGAAGATGCCATTGGTTATTTTTTTAGAGCCAATGCCGATTGGATTTTTGATGAGAGCGTATCCTCAGAAATTCGTAATAATCTCGAACATTTCGAGGGCAATGCCCAAGGTTTTCGCATACTGAATAACTCTACAAGTTGGCGCGACCAAGGTGGCTTACGCCTAACATATTCTACATTAGGTACATTTTGTAAATATCCGAGACAAGCCATTTTAGAAAAAAAATATAAAATCGGCACATGGGTGGGCGATAGAAAATGTGGTATTTATGATAGCGAAAGCGCTATATGGCATGAGGTTACCCAAGAGCTTGGCCTTATTAAACGTTATGATAATATTAATTTATGGGCAAGGCATCCTTTTGCCTTTTTGGTCGAGGCAGCCGATGATATTTGTTATTCGGTTATTGATTTAGAAGATGGTGTGAATGTGGGTGCAATTTCCTTTGCCGAGGCCGAAAAATTGCTTGTTCCCATTGCCCGCCACCCTACAAAATACGGCAAAACAAAACGGTTGCAAAATTTACAAGGCGAAAGCTGGTATAAACGCATGACTACAGCAGAAAAACTCGATTTTTTGCGCGGTAAAGCCATTGGCAACTTAATTGATGAGGTTGTATATATATTCACCAAAAACGAGGCCCAAATTTTAGCGGGCCAGTTTAATAATGAGCTTTTGGGCGAAACCATATTTGGCAAAGATATAACTACTGCTAAAAATTATGCTTATCGTAATGTATTTTTATCGCCGCAAAAATTAGAGGTAGAAATTGCGGCTTCGGACATTTTAGGCGGATTACTTAACGCCTTTTGTCGGGCATTTGTCGATATTTCACAAAATACGGCTCAAAATGCCGCACCCAAATCGGCACAGTTACTTAAAATTTTAGATCATCCGCTCAGTGGTTTAGAGAGCCGAGAGCATGCATTGTTACAAATTTGCGATTTTATTTCTGGTATGACCGACCAACATGCGGTAAACCTGTATCGCAAAATTAGCGGAATTTCAATTTAAGGGTTGCAATGTTCAATAATGGATTAACACGCCTTGTGGGGGCAATGATATGGGGGTTTTTATGGTCATTAATTTGGCTGTATCTCATTGTTATGCCCCTTACCCTCTATATTTATTTAGAGGGTGGTGTTATCAATAAAATTTCAATTTTATTGTTTTACGGCATTGGATTATTTATCTCAGTCGCATTTATCCGCACGCCTATTATCCGATGGTCAATCTATTTTATCTTTTTTATCTTCTTTGGATTTATCGGCATTAGCTTTACCGGCGCGCCATTTGATACTTACGAAAAACCCATTTGTTATGCCCAAGAGGGTTATGATATTAAGCCCATTGGCACCCCCGATTATAATATGATATTAAGCTATAATAGCAATAATAATAACGCCATATTCTATTGGCGCAAAAAGCCTTTGCCTTTTTACCATAAAAAAGTTTTAACCCCGCAAAATTGGCCAACAGGCTTTACAAGTGAAAATTCTGAGAACCCTCAAAAAATTACCTGTTTGCAAAATTTATTACGGCTTAAAGATTTATAATTTAATCGGCTAAAAACGGTACTAAGGCGTTATACCAGCCGTTATCGGCATTATTATCGGTTTGGTATTGAGCCACAACTTCGGCTTGGTCACTACTTTGCCCCATGGCAATAGAATAACCAACGGATTTAAGCATTTCCACATCATTATCAGCATCCCCAATCGCAACGGCATCATTAATATCAATATTCAAATAATCACAAAGCCATTTTACCGCTTGGCCCTTATTACTGCTGAGCGCATAAATCTCTAAGCGCCCCCCACCGGAGCCAGATAAATTAAATAAACCCTCGCCAAAATGACCCAGAATTTGCTTTTCAATATCATCTATCACATCGGGAGTTTCGGGAATGAGCATTTTATAACATTGGGTCGCTTTATATGTGGGGTGATCAAATTTATGCGTAACATCTAAACCTGTGCGCTCCAAATAGCCCGCCATACTGGGTTTATCGATATTATAAAAAACATCCTCACCCTGATAAGCCGTTATAGCAATATTATGCTCCGTGCAAAACTTGATAATCTGCCATACCAAATCTGGTTTCAAGGCGTCTTCAAATAAAATTTTTCCATATTGGTCAGTAATCACACAACCATTAAAACAGATATAATAAGGAAAATCTAACCCCGGCAAAACATGGCGGCTGACATTATAACTACGCCCCGTTGCTGGTAGCACCCAAATATCTTGATCCTTAAGCTCTGCAATCAAACTGCGGTTCAGCGTACTAACCGTTCTGTCTGCCCCAAGCAAAGTGCCATCAAGGTCTGTAAAAATCATTTTTTTAGGTAGCATATCCATCATCTCCTCCATTTTTGCCTAGATTAAAACATAAAAATCGATTAAGCAAAGATTTATTAATTATTTTGGGCTAAGATAACCAAAATCAGAAAAGGTGATAAATGAAACAAAAATTACAAACTGTTCTTTATGGCACATTAATGGGCATGGCCGATGTTATACCCGGCGTAAGTGGTGCAACCATTGCTTATATTTTGGGTTTTTACCAAGATTTTTTAAAAACCATAAAAAGCTTTGATGTTAATGTCATTAAACTTGCCCTTAAAGGCCATATTAAAGCAGCCATCATGCGCCCCCATTGGGGCATTGCAATACCGCTACTTATAGGTATGGTTTGCGGTTTCATTATATTTGCCAAAATTATCCCAATCCCTCAACTTTTACAAATCCACCCCGAGCCGATTTATGGTTTATTTTTTGGGCTGATTGTTGGTTCTTTACCCTTTTTGCTCAAGGGGCATCAATTTTCAGCAAAAAATATGCTATTTCTTGCTTTAGGCATTGCTTTTGGCTTAGCTGTATCTTTGCTTGCCCCGCAAGAGGCAGCCGCAACACCAATTTATTTATTTATCTGCGGTTTTTTAGCAATCTCGGCCATGATGCTACCGGGTATATCCGGCTCCTTTGTTTTGCTAATTTTGGGGCAATATGCCGTTGTGATTAATGCAATTGCAAGTTTTAACATCATCTTTTTGCTCCCCTTTATTTTAGGCGCATTTTGCGGGCTTATTTCTCTTTCGCGTATCTTGCATCATTTAATTAGTCACTTTCCCCATAAAATGGCTTATCTCATTTGCGGTATCTTAATCGGTAGTTTGTATCGTATTTGGCCGTTTCAGGATCGTATTTATGTTATAGTCCGCGAAAAACAACGGCTTATTAGCTCTACCCCCCAATTGCCACAAAATTTCGATAGTCAATTTTGGCTTACCCTTGCCCTTATGATTATCGGTTTTACTTTTGTTTATGGTTTAGAAAAAATGCAATCCCTAAAAAATTAAAAATAATACTTGTAATTTTAAACTCACTCATTATATTTGCCTAACACTTTAAATTTAAAAGGAACAGATAATGAGTGAACAAAAATATATTATTCCATTTTTAGCCCCAATTTACCGTGGATTATCAACACCTTCTTTAGCTATCTTTCGGCTTATAGTCGGCTTGTTTTTAATGCCCCATGGTGCGCAAAAGCTTTTTGGATTATTTGGTGGCGGTGGAATATCGGGTACAGCCCAGTTTTTTGCAGATATCGGTTTACCTGTGCCCACATTGGCTGCAATTGGGGCAGGCTCGGTAGAGTTTTTTGGTGGGCTACTCCTGGCCTTAGGCCTATTCACCCGCCCGGCTGCTGCTGCTGCGAGCTTTTTACTTTTTGTCGCCATTGTTACAACACATTTACAAAATGGCTTCTTTGCCGGTAATGGCGGATATGAATATGCGATGTTATGGATGTTTGCCACCCTGCTCTTTGTTATCCGTGGTGGAGAAAAATTCTCGGTTGATCGCATGATTGGTCGCGAATTTTAAGCTTCTCTCAATCTTTTTTCAACAACCCTAAGAACCGTTTTATCATTAAAACGGTTTCTTTTTTGCTTTTTTTTAAATTTCGGCTTATCTTTATATAGTAAATTGATATTTAGGGATAAAATGTTTAATAATCTCAATCCATTTAGCCAGCATATCCGCATAGGATTAACTGGTTTAAGCCAAGCAGGCAAAACTGTTTTTTTAACAAGCCTTATTCATAATTTGCTTACAATGAAAAAGCTGCCATTATTTACCCCTTTACGCGACGGCATTATTGATTCGGTTATTTTACAGCACCAGCCTAACGATGCTCTCCCCCGATTTGCCTATGAAGAACATTTGGATAATTTGCTCTCAAACAATCCAACATGGCCAAAAAGCACAACGAATATTAGCCAAATTCGTCTGTCGATAAAATATCGCCCGCAAAATATATTTTCGCGCCAAATCGACCAAAGCCGTGTACTCACCCTTGATATCATCGATTACCCCGGTGAATGGTTATTGGACTTACCCTTATTAGAACAAAGCTTTTTTACATGGGGCGAGCGCTCCTTTAAAATCGCGCAAGATAGCATTCGCAAGCCCTATGCCCAAGCATGGCTAGATGCCGTAACCGCCATAGACCCTGCCGATACAGCCGATGAGCGCAAATTGAGTGAAATCTCTAAGCTATATACTGAATTTTTGAATATATTACGCCGCAAACATAAAGGGCATTTTGATCTACCACCGGGGCGATTTTTACTACCCGGAGACCTGAAAAATGCCCCAGTTCTCACCTTTTGCCCATTACCGATAGAAAATAAATTTTATTCCAAGAACTCTTATGCGCATGTGATGCAACGGCGGTTTGAAAGTTATAAAAAATTGGTGGTAAAACCATTTTTTGAGCAATATTTTGCAAAAATTGACCGACAAATTGTCCTTATAGACCCACTTTCAGCCCTTAATTATGGCCCTGAAGCCTTAGCTGACCTTTCGGCATCGATGGAATCCATTTTAAGCATATTAAAACCCAAACCCCATACATGGTTATATCGTATGCTTTTAGGGCGGCCATTAAGCCATATTTTATTTGCGGCAACAAAGGCTGATCATGTGCATCATAGCCAGCATGAAAATCTGCTTAAACTCACCCAATCCCTTATCCCGGGTGCCTACCGCAACACAAGCTTTGCGTCATCGAACATGGATACCCTTGCCATTGCATCCCTTAGGGCATCAACCGAGCTTGTGCATAAAGATGGCCGCAAACTGATATCGGGGCGTATGAGCGATGGTGAAGTGAAAGCGATTTATCCGGGCGAGGTTCCACCCAATATGCGACAAGCCATGCATCACCAATATAGCTTTGCCGATTTTGCCCCACCCATTATTACCGATGATAATGCGGGCTTAGATCATATTCGGCTTGACCAAGCCTTGGACTTTTTATTAAAGGATTTAATCCGATGAGTAATCCCGAAATTTTTGATATCAACGACCCCAATTTGCAAGATGATGATTATATTTTTGGCTCCGAAAAACTCGCCCAAGAAAATTTAGCCGAAAACTTACAAGAAACCGCTAAAAAATCCCGGGGTTTTGCTTTATTCGGGTTTTTCCTCTCATTACTTTCGGGTATCTTAGGCATTGCTTTTAGCTTATGGATTTACGGACTATACGGCCGCGCCAAAGAGCTCAACCCTTGGCTCGGTTGGGTAACATTGGGGCTTTCTATATTGGCCATTGTTATTTTATTGCTGCTCACTTTCCGCGAGCTTTATGGTTTTTTCCAACTACGTTCTGTAAAGAAAATACGGCAAAAATCGGCAGATGCTTTAGCCAATAATCGCCGCGATACCGCAATTTCGGCTATGACCCAAATTAGCCATTTATATAATCATAACCAAAGTTTACACCAAGCACAAAAACAGCTTACCGAGGAAAGCAAACAACAGCTCGATGCCCATGCCATACTCACCCTAACCGAGGAATATTTGCTTACCCCGCTTGATAAGGAGGCTAAAAAGATTATCCAACAAGCCGGGCAGCAAGTGGCTGTATCGACAGCATTATCGCGTATTATAGTGTTGGATGTCGTGATTGTATTTTATTCCTGCTGGCGAATGATCCGCCGCTTGGCCGAGCTTTATGGCTTACGGCCATCGAATTTAAGCTTATGGCGACTTTTGGGGCAAATATTTACGCATCTTATAATATCGGGCGGTATGGCCGCGGGCGAAGATGTTTTGGGTTCTATCTTTGGCCAAGGCATGGCCGCTAAGCTTTCTACCCGCTTGGGTGAAGGTGTGGTGAATGGGCTTTTAACTTGCCGTGTGGGTTTAGTGGCGCTCGACCATTGCCGCCCCATGCCCTATTTAGAAAGCGAAAAACCCAAATTAAAAGATATTGCACAAACTTTTTTACCAAAAATTTTAAAATAAAAGAATAACTTTTTAACTTTTTTGCGATATAATTCACGCAATATGGAGATTGATTGGGTGTTAATAAATAATGAAAAAACTCGGTATCTTACTTTGCGATGATGCTTACCCCGAAATTCAAGAAAAGCACGGCGCCCACGAAGTGAGCTTTATAAAAATGTTTGAGAGCATTGGTTATGCGCCGCAACAATATGCCATATGGAACTGCCATTATGGCGAATTACCGTCTGCTGTAAACGAGGCTGATATTTGGCTGGTCTCCGGCTCTAAATGGTCGGCTTACGATGACTATGCATGGATTGGCGCACTTAAAGATTTTATTCGGCAAATTGATTTAAGCGATAAAAAATTGTTGGGTATTTGTTTTGGCCATCAAATTGTGCATGAGGCTTTGGGTGGCAAGGTACAAAAATGCGACCAAGGCTGGGGCTTGGGTGCTTACCCGATTAAGATGAAAAAGTCTTTTTGCTCCTTAGACGAAAATGAAGAAATCCGCATTTTGGCTATGCATCAGGACCAAGTTTTTCATTTAGCTCATGGGTTTGAGGTTATTGCCTCTTGCGATTTTTGCCCCAATGCTGTAACAACCAAGCAGAATAAAATTCTGACTATTCAGGCACACCCCGAGTTTTACGGCGAGCTTTTTAGCATGATTTGCGAGCGTATTCGCCCCAAAGCCGGCGATGATATGGTGAATATAGCCATTGCCAATTCAAACCTACCCAACGATAACCAGCGCATTCGCATGGTGATTAAAGATTTTTTATTTGGCGCCTAACTGGCTTTGCCTGCTTGTTTAACCCTATTCGTCATTTTGTAAGGATTGAGGGGTATAAGGAGCGGTTGGACGAGATTCCGGATCAAGTCCGGAATGACGGCTAAAGAGGGTGGAAGTGACAGACTTCGTCTGATTGAATTTACGTGCGCTTTTTAATTTTAGGCGTCATGCCCGATAATGACGGTTAAAAAATATCAGAATGATGGCTTAATATTCAATCATATGAAGCGCATGTTCACTCTTTGTTCTTTACAAAAAAAGTATTTTATGCTATGATTTATCTATAATGGATTTATAGGTATAAAACGTATTTTTTAAACATTTTCAAGCTTAAGTAGATTTTTTGCTGGGTACTAAACACACCCCGTCACTGCGTGACCACCCTCTTTGAGAGGGGATGGAAGGTCTGGCACTTGCCAAAGTCTATCCCCTCTATGAGAGGGGTGGGTTGCGAACACGTATGTGGAGCAACTCGGGGTGTGTTTATTCTTTATATTTAACAATATAGTCTTTTATCATATCTAATACTGCCTCTATATTGTTATAAATTTCATTATTAGAAAATCTCAAAATATACAAATTATAAGCCTCTAATTCTACCCTTCGCTTATTATCTGTAAATTGTGCTTTTGCATTATCATGAGAATATCCGTCAAGTTCCAATATTAACTTAAGCTCCGCACAGTAAAAATCGACAATGTAATGTAACAATGGTTTTTGGCGAATAAATCGGTAACCGCCCATTTGCTTGTTTTTTAGATATCGCCATAATATTACCTCTGCCCTTGTACTGTTATTCCGTAAATATCTGGCTCTATTTTTTAATATCGGATCATAAGGGATAATTATTTTATGTGTCATGTCTTTGTTTGTTTTTGTGATGTTTGTTGATATTTATTATTGTAACACACCCCGTCACTGCGTGACCTCCCTCTTTGAGAGGGGATGGAAGGTTTGTTATAATGAAACCCGAAATAACACACCCCGTCACTGCGTGACACCCCTCTTATAGAGGGGGTGGAAGGTTTGCTATAATGAAACCCGAAATAACACACCCCGTCACTGCGTGACACCCCTCTTTGAGAGGGGATTTATTTTGTTTTTTTGCGGCGTTTAGGTTTTTGAGTGAGCATATCGGCGGTGAGTTTGGCGTATTCGTTAAATAAATAGGCAATGCGGGCGTTATCATCGGCAAAGGGCGCTTTGCGATAGGCAGCTTCTACCGCTTTATCCAAATTTTTATGGGCTTTGCGTAAATCGGGGGGCATTAAAGTGGCATCGTATAAATCGGCATAAGTTTCATCGGGATATTCGGCACGGGCATCGAGCACCGCTTGGGCGCAAGCCATAATTTTATCCTTTTGGGCTTTTGTGGGATTTGGCCAAGGGAATGTATTATAATTTAAATCTTTTGAGTAACGATAACGCGTTTCTAAACGTCCTGCTGTAATGCGCATCCACGCCATATGCATATTCGAGGTCATCACCCCAAATTCGTAAAGGGTGGCATTGGGTACTATAAAAACAAGATTAGATGCGATTGTATCTTTATCTAAGTAACCAATCGGCATATATTCCCGACGTTCCGATGACACACTTGGAATTAACAAATAACTTTTAGGGTTATTCATCTCTCTAAATTGTGTGGGTCTTTCAGCGAGTTTGCGTCCCCCGATATCTGAGCTATTTAAGCGAAAGTTACGTACCGCTTCAATTCGTTGCATTACATAGGGCATGGAGCGAAGCTCGGAGGGCGGAACATCTAGCAACCATAGGCAGTAACGTGGGATATTATTAATAAACTCCCTTGCACCCACAAATTTTTTGATATAAGGGGTGGCTTTAGGCTCTTGCTGAAGAAAGGCATCTTTTTCTTCCTCAGAAAATAGATAATTTCCACTATCATATGGCATATTACCTTTTACCATAAGAGGAATATTACAAATAGCACGCCTTTGGCGTGTTACCCAAATATCGGGAGCATCAATCAGGTAAGGATTAATATTTTTAGCTACTTGCACGGTTGGCTCGCCACGGACATCGGCATAGGTGAAAGTATATTTTTCGCTACGCTCAAATAAAGCAAAACCAATAATAATGCACATCACTTGGGCATTGCCTGTGGCCTCGTTAGACCATTTAAAACTTTGATGGGCAAAATTAATTTTAACCCCTGCTCTACCCATTAAATAACCCCATAGGGCATCAACCTGCTCGCCTTGGCAAATGGAATTGGTAGAAACCAAGGCCACTTCTATGGGGGTATTTTTAATATATTGTGCGGCTTTAACATGCCAACAGGTTACATAATCCAACCCTTTATAATTTTTGATATAGGGTTTTAGAATTCGGTCTTTATCCTGCTTTTGCTCGGGGCTTTGGTAAGTATCGCCAATAAAAGGGGGATTACCAATAATATAAGTGCATTCTTGGGGTGGTAATATATTTTGCCAATCAATGGTTAAAGCATTGCCATGCACAATATTAGCGGCTGTAGGCAAGGGTAAATGGACATAAAAGACACCAAAGGCAGCCGATACCTTGCGGTTCATTTGGTGGTCGACCAAATAAAGGGCAGCCTTGGCAATCTCGGCCGGAAATTCCTCTATCTCGATACCATGCATTTGGTGAATATTAACTTTGATTTTACTATCGAGGTCCTCAACCAATAACAAGCGCTGATCCGCTTGGTCACCATAAAGAGCTTTAAGGACGTTAAGCTCTAATTGGCGGAGCTCGCG
>JBKEAR010000035.1:0-3296 GCA_047972425.1 Alphaproteobacteria bacterium
CATCTATGATCATTTCGGGTATGCCACCGGTTCTAAAGCCCAATACAGGCACGCCTGTACCCATTGCCTCAATAACCGTAAGGGGTAAATTATCTTGAGTTGATAACACACAAGCTAAATCGCATGCGGCGTAATGATTTGCTAAATCTTGCTTATTATCAAATAATCCGGAAAAATGGACATCAACATCTTTAAAATTCTTTTTTGCTTCAAACGAAAATCGCCCAACAGCTAAGATAAGCGGATTATAATCAGCTAAGCGCCTTGCAAGCTCAGCAACATCTTTTGCTCCTTTGCGTTCATCCCCAAGCCAACCAGCAGTATAGAGCAAAATAAGGCGATTTTGCGGGAGACCAAGTTTTTCTCTGATATCGGCTTTATTTTGTGGCCGATAAATATTTAAATCAACAGAGTTTGGTATAACATGGGGGCGATCCTTTAAATTACCCGATGCTAAGGCTAAATCGGCCATCCAATGAGATGGTGCAATACAATGAATGTTACCCTTATGTAATATATCGCTTTTTATCTTTAAAAGAGTAGGTGTTTTATCTTTTTTGGTATTGAGCGGCCAAATACCTAATTGGGGGCATTGCCCACAATTTTCTTTATATCTTTCGCAATCGCCCGGGTATAAACAGCCCCCTGTAAAGGGTGAGCAATCATGAAATGTCCAAGCAACTTTGGTGCGGGTCGACAACCAATCAAGGCTTTTTATACTATAGCTTTCGGCAATATCATGAAAATGGACAATATCGTAATTTTTATGAATTAAATTTTCCCGTAAGCCCAAAAGTTCAAAGGGCAAATATTCAACATATCCGCGGCGTTTTTGTTTGCGCATAAGGCTACGAATAAGCTTAGCTTTGCTACCATAAGCGGGCTTGCGCAAAGCATTAAAGCCCTTACCACTCCATGTAACAAAATGGGTAACATCTAAATTGTTATCTTTAAGGAATTCCTGAGCCAGCTCCTCGGCAACACGGCTGGCACCCCCCCCATAAGAATCTGCTTTACTAACGATTGCAATACGAAGTTTATTATTCATCTCTTTCCTTTAAGTGTTTTAATCAATTTATTGAAAAACTGTTTTTGCCATTGGTAAATATTATTATGTGATTTTTGTGTCTTTTTGGGTTTTACAATGGCCTTGGCTCCGTTTTTCCATCGGCTTTTCGATATCGGCTTGCTTGGGTTAATATGAAAGCGCGATTGTACCAACGGGCTAATCAGTGGTTTGCCTTTATCGTCCCCAATGGCCGATGCAAAATCAATACCAATAAAGTGTTTAGCGTCCTTTGACGATGGTTCATAGGCAAAATTTAAGATACTATCGAGAATATTCTCTTTGCGGCAGATAAGTGCAATATCATTAAGGGTATAAATATCGCTTAAATCTTCGGTAAAATCCTGTGCAGCTTGGTGCAAAATTTTGGCAATATGTAGGCGTTTTTCCTCAGATACTCCAACCTCAAAGAGCTTGGCCTGCCACTCATTATGTTCATTTTTAAATACGGTTTCTACACTGGCATGGGTTGCATAAAAGAATAGCTCGAAAAGCTCAACACTTTGCTGAATAATAAGTGTATGGGCAAGCGGATGACCGTAATTTAAGCAATAACCCTTGGCACGCTCTAAAGAACCGTTAAATTTGGCATCTTTTTGCAACCCAAAGTATAGCCCCTGAATATCCATTTGGTCATCATGTAATATTTGCTCAATACCCCGTTGCAAACTCCCTTTCCAGCCAATATCAAATATGGATATTTTTTTATTGTTACCAATTATTTCTCTTAAATAATTAATAACATTTTCTTTCTCTGCAGCCATAGAGTTAAAAACAATATGGCTATTTTCCATAATGGCTTTTTGTAATATGAGCTGGTTGGGTTTGTTTTTACGCAAGGTATCCGTAAGAGAGGTTGTATGCTCTAAGATAATCTCTGCAAGTTGCGCACCACCCGGAATTTTAGCAAGAGCCTCATTAAAATTTTTAGAGTTTTTGATAATATCTTCATAAAATAAATAAAGATTCCATGGGTTAACCGCCGCAAATGGCAAAGATATCATGCGGCGAGAGCCATAACAATATTCTGATGCAATATGATTTTGTTGCCGAAATAAAATATCATAAACCTCTTTAACAATTTGGCCATCGCGGGCTAAAAACAGAATTTTTTCGCTTTCATGCCCTTGGGCTTGCTCATTAAGCCATAAAGAGAGCGAGACCATCATGGAACCAATGAAGTTATAACCAAGCAAATACCAATAATAATCTTGGTTATCGGTGTAAGTAGGTAATATTTTACAATCTCTTCGATATTGTAATAGGCCTAAACCAACGGATTGCTGGAGCTGTTCGGTTTTGTAAGCAATGGTAGCGCCATGGCCAAAATGCTGGTAATTGGCATAGGCAAGGGTTTTAAGCGCAACAGCCTGAATACCCACATGCTGTGCTTGGTGAATATCGGAATGGTGATTATCGCCAAAATGGATTTGGGCTTCGGCATGCCAATTGTTAACCTCAAGTACCCATTTGTATAAATTACCGTGATGTTTGGATAAACGATAATCGCAAGAAACATAGATATCAATATTATCTAACGCATAACCGGCCGATAAAAGCATATTGATAATTGTATCTTTAGGCAAATACATATCGGAGATAAAAATAACTTTTTTACCATTTTCAACGAGTGTGTTCACAAAATCTTTTGCTTTAGAAATAGGCTGAATATATTGAATTTCTAATTCTTGCTCAAGCTGTTTTGCAAGCTCTAGATTAAGATTTTTTTGGCCTTCATCTTCAAATAATTTTTGAACTTCCTGATAAATTTCATCTAAAGTGACTTCCTCAAAGCCAGAAACAGATGCTTTTCGGCGGGCCTCATTTTCGGCTAAAATACGATAAATAGCAAAATTTACATATTGGCCACCATAGGTTACAACCAAGTTTCGCTCAGTAAGTTCAAATAGCGATTTCGGGTTTACAATCGGACGATACACAAGGGTATCAAAGATATCAAAAGAGATAACTTCAAAAGGTTCTGTTATATGAATTAAATCATCAAAATCATCTGTAAAAGAGTATATATTTTGATTTTTAGGCATAAAATCGTGCCTCCGTGAATATCTTAATTTTCAGTTATGTATAACTTAAATAGTTATAGTTATCAAGTTAAAGCTTCTGATTATGAGTTTTGGCTTTACAAACTTATATTCCTCGCTTTATAGTATAAAAATTAATAATAATGGAGGATCTGATGAGCGAATTTGCTGATTTTATTAAAGAGTTA
>JBKEAR010000012.1:0-68196 GCA_047972425.1 Alphaproteobacteria bacterium
CGAATAGCAAAACGTAAACCTTCATTCATCGCAATCGGTGCTATCAATGTTACATTAAAGTTAATGTTATCGCCTGGCATTACCATTTCTGTTCCTGCAGGTAATTCTACCGAACCTGTTACGTCAGTCGTACGGAAGTAAAACTGCGGACGATAATTCGCAAAAAATGGCGTATGGCGTCCACCTTCTTCTTTCGTAAGAATATAAGCCTCGGCTTCAAATTTTGTATGGGGTGTTATTGAACCCGGTTTCGCTAATACTTGCCCACGTTCTACTTCATCACGTTTTGTTCCACGAAGTAAAATTCCAACATTATCACCGGCCTCACCTTGGTCAAGCAATTTACGGAACATTTCTACACCCGTACATGTGGTTTTTGCTGTTGCTCGTATTCCTACAATCGCAATCTCTTCTCCCACTTTTACAATACCTTGCTCAATACGGCCCGTTACAACTGTTCCACGACCCGAAATTGAGAATACATCTTCTATCGGCATCAAAAACGGACGATCTTTGGGGCGCTCTGGCTCAGGAATATAAGCATCTACCGCATCCATAAGCTCTACTATACGATCTTCGCCAATTGCCGGATCACGACCTTCTAATGCTGCAAGTGCCGAGCCTTTTACAAATGGGATATCATCTCCTGGGAATTCATAATCCGATAATAATTCACGAAGTTCCATTTCTACAAGTTCAAGTAACTCTTCGTCTTCAACTTGGTCCACTTTGTTCATAAATACAACCATTGCCGGTACACCCACTTGGCGGGCTAATAAAATATGCTCACGGGTTTGGGGCATAGCACCATCGGCTGACGATACCACTAAAATTGCACCATCCATTTGTGCCGCACCGGTAATCATGTTCTTTACATAGTCCGCGTGGCCAGGGCAATCTACGTGCGCATAGTGCCGCAATGGGGTTTCATATTCTACGTGCGCTGTCGAAATTGTAATACCGCGCTCGCGTTCTTCCGGCGCTTTATCAATATTTGCAAAATCTACTGCTGAACCACCATTCTTTTCTGCCATTACTTTCGTAATCGCTGCCGTTAAGGTGGTTTTTCCATGATCCACGTGACCAATTGTTCCGATGTTCACGTGGGGTTTATTACGTTCAAACTTTTCTTTAGCCATAGTTTATCTCTTCTTCTACTATTATTATATATCTGTCTATGCATATATAATGCGATAACTGTCATAAAATCAAGGGATATTCATCTGAGACTAAAGAAAGTTTTTACCATTAAATTCTTGATTAATTGGAGCGGGTGAAGGGAATCGAACCCTCGTCGTAAGCTTGGAAGGCTTCTGCTCTACCATTGAGCTACACCCGCAAACAGCAAAAACATCCCTCATTCTCATCTAAATATCATCGATATTTAAATGGTGGCGGGGGTAGGATTCGAACCTACGTAGCCCGAAGGCGGCGGATTTACAATCCGCTGCATTTGACCGCTCTGCCACCCCGCCAAGGGTGCGACGTCGAGTAAGCCTCGATGTAATGGGGCGAATATGCAAAATTCCTTTGCCGTTGTCAATATAAAAAATACTATTTTTCTTTTTTTTGGGCGTAACCCATTGTATAAGCATGTAAGAATGAAAATAAAGATTAGATTCGAGTATAGATATTATGGCAAAAAAAACGGCTTCTAAAAATCCTCATTTTGCAAAAAAAGAGCATAAACAACATGTTACCCTACAAAAACAGCAAGAGAAAACAAGCGGGCGGCATCATCGCCGCAAGGCCGAGCCAACCCCGCCCAACCTAACCTTACACCCTTATTTGCAAGAATTAAAAAATAATAAAAAGCTCGATATGCTTTACGGCCTACATGCTGTGGAGGCCGCCCTTAAAAACCCCGCACGGGAAATAGAAGCCATTATCATTAACCCCAATGCCCAAGGCAAGGTTAAAGAACTCTACGAGAAACTTGCCCAAAACACACCCCATGATTTCGATTTGATTGAAATGGAGCGCCCCTATTTTGATTTATTAGCGGGGGGCGATGCCGTGCATCAATCTATTATAATGTTTAGCCAACCCCTACCCATTTGGGAAGTTGAAGATTTATACGAAAAACCCCATGCCATGGTGATGATGCTTGACCAACCCAGCGACCCTCGCAATATTGGTGCTATTTTGCGTAGCTGTGCCGCCTTTGGTGCCGATGCCCTTATTGTCACCGATAAAAATACCCCAGAATCGACCCCGCTTATGGCCAAAGCCGCGGTAGGTGCCATGGAATATATACCCATTATTCGGGTGACTAACCTTAAAAATGCGGTTGACAAGCTTAAAGATAACGGTTTTTGGTTCATTGGTCTTGATGGCCATACCGAAACCGCCATTGATGATATTGAGCCAGCCGAAAAATCGGTTATTATCATGGGTTCCGAGGGCGATGGCCTGCGCCGCCTCACCAAAGAATCTTGCGACTTTTTAGTAAAAATTCCCATGGAAAAACAAATGGAAAGCCTTAATATGTCGGTGGCGGCCTCCATTGCCCTTTATGAATTACGAAAAAAAATACAAAAGCCATAAAAAAATTATTGACCTTTATTTAAATTTCAGATAAAAACGCTTTCATCTTAACCAATGCCGGTTTAGCTCAGTTGGTAGAGCAACTGATTTGTAATCAGTGGGTCGGGAGTTCAAGTCTCTCAACCGGCACCATTATTAAATAACCCGCTTTAATATGCGTGGGGCTTTGCTCGTCATGCTGAAAGCATGCCTACTATAAGTTAGTTTGTCTCTGACAAGATACCCCAAAACACTACGTGTTTACCTAAAGGAAAAACCCATTGGTTTTCCTAAGCTAATCATTAATATTTTTCTTAATAGCTACGAATAATAAAAGTTTTTGAATCCAATCTTTTTACAAAAAGATTGGTCTTGCGAAGCTTTTTTATAAAAAAGCATATTGACCCTAAAACTCAAGCAGGCACATCTAAATATTATCCTTGCGAAAAGCAATTTTCGGTTTAAGATATTATTTTTAAAGAGAAGGCTTGCCGATGTTCATTCAAGTGTTATCCACCATATTCCCTGTTTTTGCCCTTGTTCTCATTGGTTGGATATTGGGCAGGCGCAATTGGATATCCGATATCGGGCTTATCGACATCAATAAAATCGTCTTTTATATTGCGATACCCAGCATGTTATTTCGCTCAGTCGTGATGAGCGAGGGGGTCAATTTTAATGTATCGGGTTTATTTTTAACTTACTATGTGGCTGTGCTTATTCTTTACGGCCTTACCTTTTTATTAGGGCGGCATTTCTTTAAATTGAGCATTTCCGAGGCCGCTGTTATGGCCATGGCGGCAACTTTTTCGAATAATCTGATGGTCGCTTTTCCGGTTTTACAATTTGCATGGGGGGAAGAGGCTACCGTTCGGCTTTTTACCTTATTAACAATACATGCCACAATTTTATGGGGGATTACCCTTATACTTATAGAGGTCGGTAATGCCCAAGATAGCCCGGCCAATATCACCAAAAGCATGATGACCATTTTAAAAAATTTGGCAAAAAACCCCATTTTAATCGCCTTAACCATTGGCGGTATTTGGCGCTTAATGGGCTTAAGTTTACCTTTGGCTTTAGATAATTTATTTAGTTTTACGGGGCGTATGGCTGCACCATTAACATTATTTGCCCTTGGGGTGAGTATTAGCAAATTTTCGGTTGATGAAAATAAAGTTGAGCCCATTATCATTGTGATTATCAAATGTTTTATTTTCCCGATATTCGTTTATATTTTGGGGCGTTTTGTGTTTAAGCTCGATGTTATGGGCATACATGTTACCACCATTATGGCGGCGGCTTCGGTGGGGGCAAACCCATATATTTTGGCACAAACCTATAATATTTATAAAAAACGTGTGGCCACAAGTTTCTTGATTTCGGGCTGTGTTGTGGTATTTACTTATATATTGCTACTTTATACATTCTTTAAGGGGATATTATAATGAACCAAGCTGCAGTTATCGGATGGCCACTCCATCACTCGCTTTCGCCAACAATTCATAATTATTGGCTTAGTAAATATCATATTCACGGCTCTTACGATAAATTGGCTATAGAACCCGCAGATTTAGAGAGTTTTTTAAAATATAAAGCCCCACAAATGGCTGGGTTTAACATTACAATCCCTTATAAAATTGATGTTTATAATTATATTTTAGAAACTTTTGGCATTGAACATCTTACCCCATTAGCCCAACAGATTGGTGCGGTAAATATGGTTGCGGTAAGGGGCGGCAAGCTTTACGGCGATAATACCGATGCCATTGGTTTTTGGGCAAATATTGAAGATAAAGTAGCCGATAAATCTTATGCCTTAATCATTGGTGCCGGCGGTGCCAGCCGCGCGATTATTGTTGCCTTAAAAATGGCGGGCTTTAGCAAAATTACCATTGTTAATCGCACCATAGAGCGTGCCGAGCATTTGGCGCAAGAATTTAATTGTAAAGCTGCCCCATTTAACGATACCCCCAATTTAATGGCTAAGGCGAGTTTAGTTGTCAATTGTACCTCTTTAGGTATGGAAGGCCAACCGCCGTTAAACTTTGATTTAAGCTTATTAAACCCTAAGGCATTAGTTACCGATATTGTGTATAATCCGCTACATACCGAGCTTTTAATCCAAGCCAAAGCCCAAGGTAACCCCACCCAAACAGGCATAGGCATGTTGTTACAACAAGCAAGGCCAAGTTTTGCCGCATGGTATAAAAAAATGCCCGAAATTGATGATGAGCTGACCCAAATTATTTTAGGGAAAATGTAATATGTTCATCTTAGGGCTATCGGGCGGTATGGGCATGGGTAAATCGGCAACAACCGATTATTTACGCTCGCTCTATATCCCTGTGCATGATAGCGATGCAGCGGTGCATCGGCTGATGCAAAAAGGCGAGCCTGTTTATAATAAGCTCAAATCCATTATCCCCAAGGCTGCATTGGGCGATAATATCGACCGCAAAGTCCTTTCGGCACGTATTAAAGAAGATCCGCATTTTCTTAAAACTTTAGAGGCTATCATTCACCCCGAAGTTCGTAAAGATCGCACACGTTTTATCCATCACCAAGCCCTTAAAGGACAAAAGCTTGTAGTGGCTGATGTGCCCTTGCTATTTGAAACAGGGCTTTATAAAGAATGTAATGCCAATGCCATTGTGGACTGCCCCCGTTGGCTACAAGAACAACGCATATTAAAACGGGGTATAAGTGTAGAGAAAATGCGTGTATTGCTCAATAATCAATGGAGCAATGAGCAACGCAAACTCTATGCAGATTATATTATTAACACCGGCCTTTCTTTTGCCCATTCCCGCCGGCAAATCCGTGCTATGCTCCGTGATATACAACCGAAGATATAAGAGAAGAAAATGAGCATTATTTTACGCCATGAGCAACCCCAAGATTATCGCTATGTGGAAGAGATGACCAAACGCGCTTTTTGGAATTTGTATGTTCCGGGTTGTAATGAACATTATCTCACCCATATCATTCGCCAACATAAAGACTATGAGAAGGATTTATCTTTTGTGGCAGTTAAAGATGATAAAATTGTTGGCCATATTATGTATACACAAAGCATGATTACAGGCAATAACGGCATTCATCATAAAATTGCAACATTTGGCCCTATTTGTGTGGAACCTGCCTATCAAAAGCAAGGGATTGGGCATCAATTAATTACCCACACCATTCAACTTGCCAAAGAGAAACAATATTCCGCTATCGCTATTTTTGGCTTCCCGAATGTATATACCAGATACGGCTTTAAAAATGGCAAACATTTTGGCGTTCATGCGGGCGATGATCATTATCCGGCAGGGTTACTTATATTGCCCCTTAGTGATAATAAAGAGCAAGATATAAGTGGGCAAGTCCATATGAGCGAGGTTTTTCTTATCGACCCCAAAGAGGTTGAAGCCTTTGATAAAGATTTTTTTCAGCTCCCTAAAAAAGAAGAATATTGGCATGAGGATTTTTACATTATGGCCAATGCCAGCTTATAATTTAGTGATTATCTTCCCTCGTGACCGATTTTGCACCAAACAGCCATGTTATGCAAACTCGATTGGCAAGACCTTATTTACACAAATGATATGGCATACATTCCGATGTAGAAAAAAATGGTCAAAAGTTAATAACCGCACTACAAACATTAATACAAATATAATATAGTAACTTTGCTTAAAAAATAATCGGTATAATTTCTATAAAAAGGCACTTTAATATACCCCCTTTTATAATTAAATTTTTACAATAACATTTGTATATTTGCATTTATTTAAATAAAAATTATTTATTATTTGTATTTGCTCATAATTATTTTTTAATATTTTATTTATCTATCTTAAATTTTATATATAAAAAAATTATCTTTGAAAAACCATAATAAATAAACATTTATACTATTGTAATTAAATATTTTTTTTAGATTGTTTTTTAAAAAAATTGAAATAAACATTGACTAAGCCAATATCCCCCGATAGTTTTATACAGTTTTAGTGAAAACTAAACAACAATCTAACATGCAAGTATATTAAGGGAGATTTATATGCTTAAAACACTTAAAAAAATTGCACTTATTGCAATGGTTTTACCAACTATTGCCTTTGCAAAAGACTATCCAAGCAAAATGGTTGATTTTGTTGTACCATCTAAAGCCGGCGGTTCTACCGATACAACTGCCCGTCTTTTTGCCGAGATTGCAAAAAACCATACAGATGGTTTAAAAACTCAAATCGTTAACAAACCCGGTGCTGGCGGATTAAGCGGTTTTGAATATATTGCCCGCTCTAAAGCCGATGGCTATACAGTTGGTCTTGTATTCACCCCACAGCTTGTAACACATATTGTTGACGGCAAAGCCAAATATACGCTCGATGATTTTGCTATTTTAGGCAATGCGGCTGATGATCCGGGTATTGTTGTTGTGAGTGCAGAAAGCCCCATTCAAACATTAGATGAACTTATTGCAGCATCGAAAGAAAAAAAATTGGTAGCATCGGTTAACGGTATTGGTTCCGATGACTTTTTAGCTGCTAAATCTTTTGAACGCCAAGTTGGTACCGAGTTTAACCTTGTGCCCACAAAAGGTTCTACCGAGCAAAAAACAGCCATTTTAGGTAACCATGTGGATGTTGCCTTTATGAATCTTTCGCAAATGCTTTCGCAACATCAATCGGGCCAAGCGCGTATTTTAGCAATTTTAACAAAAAAACGCTCTGACCATGCTAAAGATATCCCAACAGCTGAAGAGCAAGGGCTTAATCTTTATATGGCTGCAACCCGCGGATTTGTTGTCCGCAGCGATACACCCGATGAAGTAAAACAAACTTTAGAAAAATTGGTTGCCGATGTTTTGGCTGACCCTGAGTTTGTTGAAAAAGCCACACAAAGCTATATTTTCTTATCGCCCATGAGCGGTGCAGACTATCGTAGCTATCTTGAAGAGCTTAAAGGTGAAGTTGAAGCCGTTTACGAAAAGAACCCTTGGTAAACTATCAAGCTAATTGCAGGTGAGTTTGTTAAAAGCTTATACTGAATAAAAATAATAAAAGTATAAGCTTTTAACCTACTTTTGCTGCCTTTATTCAAAGAGGCAAAAATGAATAAAACAGTCTTAAATTTCGTCTATGTCATATTGTTTATGGCATTGGGTATTTTTTTATATTACACAACGCAGCTCGGTTATTTGGTTGATGGTCGGCCGCTCTTTCCGGCAGAAACTCAAGATAAAACAGCCGTTTATGTGCGGTTTTTAGCGGTTTCGCTTATGGTATGTACGGCCGTATTAGCCATTCGTACAATAAGGTTGCGTGATAATAGCCATTTTACATTCATCCAAAATCCTAAAAAATTCTTTACCCTTGTTGCGATATTAATTGTTTATGCCATTGCCCTTAATTATTTGGGCTTTTTTGCTGCAACAATTTTTTATCTGCCAATAACAATGTATTTAATGGGATATCGCAATTATAAAATCATCATTTTAAGCTCCATATTTTTATTGGCGCTTGTTTATGTGGTTTTTGTTCAATTTTTCTCGGTGCCGTTGCCCGAGGGAATTTTAATGTAAAGGAGCGATATCATCATGGAATATTTACAAATTGTATTTTCTTATCCGGTACTGATTTCGATATTTTTAGGAACAATCGCCGGTATTGTGATTGGTGGTATGCCGGGGCTTACGGCAACAATGGCGGTTGCCTTGCTTATCCCGATTACATTTAATTTTGAACCCCTCATTGGTTTAGCCTTAATGGGTGGGGTTTATTGTGGGGCGATGTATGGTGGCTCTATTGCCGCTATTTTACTTTCTACCCCCGGCACACCCGCTGCGGCTGCTACAGCTATTGAGGGCTATCCGCTCACCCAGCAAGGGCATGGCGGTTTGGCACTTACAGTATCGGTTGTCGCCAGTTTTATTGGGGGTATGTTCTCTATAATGATTTTACTGCTGGTTTCGCCGTTATTGGCAAAAGTGGCATTAAAATTTGGCCCGCCCGAGCAATTTTTGCTCGCTATTATGGGTTTGGCAGGGATTATATCCCTTACAGCCGGTAATTTGGTTAAAGGATTTATCTCGGGTATTATCGGGCTGATGATTGCCGTTATCGGCGAAGACCCAATTACGGCTTCTATCCGCTATACCGGTGGTATTTTAGACCTATACGAAGGTGTTGCCTTTATGCCTGCACTCATTGGTATGTTCTCGATAACATCGATGTTAGAGCTTACGGGTAAAGATAAAATAGCAGCCGAAGATATTGATATATCCACCATTAAGCGCGAAAAATTCCCTAAAGGGTTATTTCCCTTTATATCTATTGGCTCGCTTACGGGTACGGTTGTGGGTATTTTACCGGGTGAAGGTGCAACGGTTGCGGCTTTTATCTCTTATAACTTTGCCAAACAAAAATCGAAGCTCAAGCATTTATTTGGTAAAGGCTCGGTAGAAGGCATTGCGGCAGCCGAAAGCGGAAACAACGCCTGTGTGGGTGGCTCGCTTGTGCCATTGCTTACATTGGGTATTCCGGGCAATACGGTGGCTGCGGCATTAATGGGCGGATTAATGATCCACGGTCTTATCCCCGGCCCAGAGCTATTTACAACCCATGCCGATGTCACTTATCCGTTCATTATTTCGCTATTTGTATCTAATGCATCATTTTTGCTTGTCGGGTTATTTTTTGCCCCTTATTTTGCGCGGATTTCTCATATTCCGGCACAAATTTTAATTCCGGCTATTTGTATGTTCTCTATCATTGGTGCATATGCCATGAATAATAGCGTTTTTGATGTTTGGCTCATGCTCGGCTTTGCTTTTTTTGGTTTCATTTTAAGCAAAACCGGTTTTTCGCTCTCGGCGATTATTTTGGGCATGATTTTAGGCCCCATTGCCGAAAACGGCTTTTCGCAAGCCTTAGCGATGTCGGGCGGTAATTACGGTATTTTCGTTCATAGTCCAGTTAGCTGGATATTATGGGTAATTATATTTGCACTTATTTTACCACCGCTTTTAACCAAGCAAAAATCAATGGATCATAGTGCATCTTAAATGATGTATCGCTTCATAAAAAGCCGGCTCCATATTGAGCCGGCTTTTTTATATATGGGTAAAAAAGGATAATTGCTCCTGATATTCTTGGGCAGCAACCATAATATCTTTTTGATAAAAACGGATTTTTGTCCCCGGTGCCGCTTGGGCAAATCGGCCAAAATCACTTTTACAAATATAGCCAATTTTGGGGTAACCCCCAATAGTTTGGCGGTCAACCATCAGTACAATCGGCTGGCCGCCCATGGGTATTTGTATTGCCCCAACATCAATGCCCTCGGAATATAAATTGGTTTTATTGTATGTAATCGCCGCGCCATTGATACGATAGCCCATGCGGTTAATCTCTTGGGAAACCGTGTAGGTGGATTTAAAAAATAAATCCTGCATTTGGGGCGAAAAATCCTTATATTGTGCCGAAGTTATCACCCCAATCTCAATTTCTTTATCATAACTCGGGATAAAACGGGGGGCAACATTGCGGGCAATGCTTGGTTGGCTTGGTTGATAATTAATCTTATCCCCTTTGCCAAGTTTGCCCCCCTTAGCGTCCAGCCCGCCTAAATCATCGCGCATAACCGTGGTACAGCTACCCAATATAGGCATAACATCAAAACCATCTTTTACCGCTAAATAGCTATATAAGCCTTGTTGCATCATACCCAGCGTTAAAATATCGCCAGCCTTTACATAAAAACTTTGCCATGGGCTAATGGCTTGGCCATTCAACTGAGCATTCATATCGGCACCGCTAAGGGCAACCATGGCGGGTTGTTGGAACATACATTTAAATTGCCCCACCATAATTTCTATTTGCGCCTTATTGGGGATATTACCGAGTAAATGATTATTCCATAAAAAGGCATGCATATCCATGGGTCCGCCCATGGTAACACCCACATGCTGATAACCCATACGCCCAAGGTCTTGAATAGTTGCTAAAAAATCTGCTTGTTCAATAATTAAGCTCATTTATAGCACCCCGCCCATCGCTAAAAATTCTTGTTTAGATATTTGGCTAAAGCGCACCTTATCGCCCACATTAAAAACAGAAAGCTCTTTAAGGTTAAAATCAATGAGCTCTATGGGGGTACGCCCAATGATTTGCCAACCGCCGGGGGATATTTTGGGGTAAACTGCTGTTTGATTATCAGCCAATGCCACCGATTTTGCTGCAACTTCCCGCCGTGGTGATTGTTTGCGTGGGATAGTTAATTTTTTATCGGTTTGCCCCAAAAAAGCAAAACCAATAGAAAAACCAACCGCATAAACCATATAAGTTTGCCCGGTATGCAATTTTATGATCTCATCAAAATTTAAGCCGGTATGGGTACAAACTTCATTGGCATCTAAAGCAACCTCTTGGCCATAATAAACAGGTATCTCAATCAGTTTACCCTGATGAATGGCTTGAACATCGGGTTTAAAATCTTTGGCCAATTGCTCTAAACCTTGTATCATTTCGCTTAAGCCAATTTTTAAATTGTTAAAGCGGATAAAAAGAGTGGTGTAAGAGGGTATCGTATCCACAATTACCCCACTAAAATGCGCCCGAACCGCCCCATTAAACTGGGTAATATGTAAAGTGAGCGGTTCGCTTGCTTGCGGTGCAAAAACCACCATTATGCTATTTTCATTCAGGGGTGATATTTGCATTATTTATGTAGCTCACCATGTAAAAATTGGGCAATATCTAAAGCCAGCACACCATCACCATGAATGCATAAACTATCCGCTTTTACAGATAATTTTTGCCCATCCAATGTTGTTACCGAAGCATCACGGATAAGACTTAAAGCTTGCGCTTTTATTTTATCTAAGCTTTTATGGCTCGCCCCTTTTTTACTGCGGGGCTCTAATAGCCCATTGGGTGCATAGGCACGGTCAACAAAAGCCTCAAAAATTAAAGAAATCCCATATTGATCGGCCAATTTTTTATATTGCTCTCGCCGAGGTGTGGCCATAATCATCAACGGAATTTGGGCATCATATTTTTGCAAGGCGATTAATAAATTTTCGTACACAAAAACATCGTCCATCATTTTGTTATATAAAGCGCCATGGGGTTTTATATAGGCAATATCGGTTTCTTGCATATGGCAAATTGCACGCAATGCCCCAATTTGGTAAATAAACAGGCTTTGCAATTCATCGGCAGGCAATATCATGGCACGGCGGCCAAAACCTTGTAAATCCGCATAACCGGGGTGCGCCCCAATAGCGACCCCATATTTTTTGGCCAAAGCTACAGTTTGGTGCATCACTAATGGGTCAGACGCATGCATGCCACATGCAATATTGGTCATATCGATAAAGGGCATAATCTCGCTATCTTGCCCAATTTTCCAAAGGCCAAAGCTTTCGCCCATATCACAATTAATTTTCATATTATCCCCTTTTAATTACTTTTGATATTCTCGGGTAAATAGGTCACAATTTCCGGAAAAACCGTAATCAGCGCTAAAGCCACACACATAATAAAGAAAAACGGTAAAGCAGCAGCTGCAATTTTAAGAATATTATCTTTAGTAAGCGATTGTATCACAAATAAATTAAAGCCAACAGGGGGCGTAATTTGCGACATCTCCACCACAATCACCACAAAAATACCAAACCATAAAGGGCTAATGCCCGCTTGTTCAATCATGGGCATAATGATAGATGTGGTTAAAACCACAATCGAGATACCATCTAAAAAACAGCCCAAAACAATAAAAAATAAGGTAAGCGCAAATAAGAGCATATAAGGCGATAAATTAAGTGTGGCAATCCATGTGGCCAATGTGGCGGGTATTCCCGTAAAGCCCATGGCTAAGGTTAAAAAGGCTGCACCCGCTAAAATAAAAGCAATCATGCATGATGTTACGGTAGCGCCCATCAATGAATCAATAAACATTTGTTTATTAAGCGCCCCATAAGCCCATGCAATAATCAAGGAAACCACAACCCCGAAGGCCGCGGCATCAATGGGCGAGGCCAGCCCGGCATAGATAGAGCCGATGATACATAAAATTAATATAATCATGGGTATTAGGCGCACGATTTGTAATAAATCTTTTTTTCGTACTTTTTCCGTCTCTTTAGGGATTTTATTTGGGTTAAGCAAGGCATAAATGACCACATAGCTTACAAATAAAACGGCCAATAATATACCCGGTAAAATCCCGGCCATAAATAAGCGGGCAATCGATTGCTCGGTCGCTACACCATATACAATCAATATAATCGAAGGCGGTATCAACAAGCCTAAAGTCGCCGAGCCCGCCAATGTACCGATGGTCATATGTTTTGGGTAATTGCGTTTTTCAAGCTCGGGGATGGATATACGCCCAATGGTTGCCGCCGTTGCGGCCGAAGAGCCAGAAACTGCAGCAAATATGCCACAACCCAAAATATTAATATGCAATAATCGCCCCGGTAAAAACCGTACCCATGGGGCTAAGGCCTTAAACATATCGCTTGCAATGCGCGAGCGATATAATATCTCGCCCATCCAAATAAATAAGGGTAAAGCAACTAACGACCAAGAATGGCTCTCTGACCATAGGCTGGTTGCCAAATTTAACCCAATATTATTACTGGTAAATATTTGCAAGGCCAACATGCCAATGGCAAGTAAGGCAAAGGCAATCCATACCCCAAAACCCAATAGACTTAAAAGCACGAGTATCAACAGAAAGGTCATAAAAATTTCGGACATTTTTAGGCCTCCTCGGCATTATGGCTAATGCTATAGGGTATTTGTTTTAAGAATAGCAAGCAAATCAAATCATCGAGCAATGCCAAGGCAAAAACCATAAGCCCTAAGGTCATAACCATTTGGGGTATCCAAAGGGGTATGGCAATTAAACCTGCAGAAAGGTCGTTATAGCTAAAAGATTCATAGGTAAGTAAAATACAGTTATAGCTAGCATAGGCTGCAATGGCAAAACATAAGATAAGCGTAAAGATATTACAAATTTTTTGTATGCGCTGGGGGAGTATCTGCAAAATAAGTGTTACCCGGATATGCCCGGCACGTTTAAATGTATAGGCCAAGGCCAAAAAGCTTGCCCCTGTAAGTAAAAAGCCTGCAAATTCGGTATAAGATGGTATGGCCAGCCCAAGGATTTTGCCGGTAAAACGTACCGATATTTTATCAATGATATTAAACATTACCTGCACAAAAACAATGGCACAAATAGCAAAAATACAAAAAGCGGCTATATATCCGCCCATATCATATATTTTGTCTAAAATTTTTCGCATTTTTCCCCCAATATATGCATAAGAATAAGGGAGACAATTGTTTCGCCTCCCTTTAAGTTATCAATTATTATTTATTTTGTATAAGCATCTAAAACAGCTTGGCCGTTATCGTCAATATTGGCTTTCCAATCATCCAGCATTTTACCACCCACAGCCTTTAATTGTGCCATTAATTCAGCTGTTGGTTCACTGACGATAATACCGTTTTCTTTTAATTTGGCCACTTGGTCGATATTTTCGGCCTTGCTCATTTCCCAACCGCGTTTTTCGGCATCGGCCGCCGCAGTTAAAATGGCTTGTTGGGTTTTTTCGTCCAACCGGTCAAAAGCTTTTTTATTCACCACCACAATATTTTTGGGTATCCAAGCCTGAATATCGGTATAATTGGTTAAAAAGTCCCAAGCTTTTGAGTTTACACCGGTTGAAGGCGAGGTAATCATGGCCTCTACCCGATTGGTGGAAAATGCTTGGGGAATATCCGGCACTTCAATCAGTACAGGCGTTGCACCAACGGCCGTGGCAAAAGCCTCTAATGTTGAGTTATAAGAGCGGAATTTAATACCCTTAAGGTCATCCACACTATTGATGGCTTTTTTGGTATATAAACCTTGGGGCGGCCATGCAACCGCATATAAAACCTTGATATTTTCTTTATCTAAAAGCTTTTCTACCACCGGTTTTTGGGCTTGCCATAAAGCCATCGCTTGGTCGTAATCGGTGGCAAAAAACGGCAATGAATCTAGACCAAAAACTTGGTTTTCGTTATTGAGTAACGATAAAAAGAACTCTCCCGCTTGTACTTGCCCACTGCGTACAGCCTTTTTAATCTCCGGATGTTTAAATAGCGAGCCTGCCGAATGCACGGTAATCTCTAATTCATCGCCACTTAAATTTTTAACTTCATCGGCAAACTGATAAATATTTTGCGTATGAAAAGTCGCATCGGGATAAGGCGTTGCCATATTCCATGTTTCTCCAGAAGCACCCATTGCCAATATAGATGCTATTGGTACGATTTTTAAAACTGATTTTAGCTTCATGTTATCACCTAAAATTATTAATATTGAGTATTTATGAGATAAAATTTTTCATAAAGTAAAAGGTTACAATATTTTTATGGGATAATCAATAAGCTTTACCGTGCAACCAAACGTTGGTAATTTTGCCACTCGCTCCATGCGGCATCTATAATATCAAAACGGGTTTCCGGCTCAATTGCGGCAAAAGGTTTTATCAGCTCTTGTAAATCGGGGTAAAGGCGCGAGAAATCGGGGTTTGCCGGCCGGCCGCCCGAAAGCCCCATATAAGTAATTGCCGCCGATGCCCAAGAACCTTCTATGGTCATATTTCCGTCTTCATTCACAATAATAATATTATCCTCAGATTGCAAACGTGCAAGCAAATGCGCCAAAGGGATAAGCTCTGTTGCGGTCAGATTACTAAGCTCTTGATAATTCTTAAGTAAAACATCTTGGCGCGCAGCAAAATCGCCTACATCATATTGGCTAAAATCTCCACCCTCAACCAGATAAATTTGGCTTTTAAGCTCGCGGGCAAGCTCGGCATAAGCATAAAAATTATCCTCAAATTGTAAAATATCATTCCGCGCAACGGCATCGGCCTCTTGTACCAAAATTTTCGACCAACTATATTGGCGGATCAACTCTTCTACTGTGCCCTCTTGCCACCAATCGGCCAAATTACCGCTAATGGCACTGGCCAAAATAGGGTAATAAGGGGTTTGTTGGTAGCTTGCAATCGACATTGCCTCAAGTGCGGGGGTAAAATCAATATCAAAAGCCTCTATATTGCCCACAAGTAATATGGGCTCAACCTCTACCGATTGCTCAATTTCGGCCTCCATATCGGGCAAGGCAAGGGGTGTTTCATCGGCTGCAAAGGATAAAAAAGAATATAAAACAAGGGGATAAAGTAATAAATTTTGCTTCAACTTCAAGGCTTTCATATTAAAATAATAGCAATTAGTAATTGATAATTATATAGTGTCAGATTGGGAAAAGATAGGAAATAATCATGAAAAAAATCTTCATTGCCTTAAGCGCCGCTGCCCTTGTTACCATGCCGTTTATGGCCGAGGCAAAATCGCAAAAGCCAAAATATTGCCTAGAGAAATCTGATTGTACCCGTTGGGCCAAAGCCTATTGTGCACAATCGGGTAAAAAAGCCAGCATTAGCAATGTGCATATTAATACACGCATGGTACTTAAAGGGACAAAACGCCACCCTTATCAGGTACATTTTACTTGCAAATAAAAGCCTAAAATATCCAAGAACATCCATTTATAAGCAAGTAAATGATATTCTTTATACAAAAAAACCCTTAATTTTTTTGGTATGAGCCAAAATTTTAAGGGTTTTTATTATATATTCAATGGATATATACGGATTATTTTGGCGGATTAATCCTTTAAATCGTCCCAAACACGGCGCACTTTACTAAAAAATCCTTCCGATCCATCGCCCACATTTTCGCCTTCTAAGCTTGCCAATTCTTTAAGCAATTCTTTTTGGCGTTTATCAAGATTGGTTGGGGTGCGCACGTCAATCTCCACAATCATATCACCACGGGTAGAAGAGTGCGGAACCGTCATACCTTGGCCACGCAAACGATATTTGGCCTCGGATTGTGTACCGGGTTGAATTTTAATGTTTTTATCGCCACCTTCTATCACCGGCACTTCAATCTCGCCCCCTAAGGCAGCGACCGTCATGGGTATGGCGGCTTTAAGGTACAAATTTGCACCATCGCGTTTAAAATGCTTATGGGGTTTAATATGGATAAACGTATATAAATCGCCATTTGGCCCACCGCGTAAGCCAGCCTCGCCTTGGCCGGCAGCACGAACCCGCATGCCGTCTTCTACCCCGGCAGGGATTTTAATTTTAATTTTTTTGCTACCATGTTTACGGCCATTACCCGCACATGACGGGCATGGGTCGGATATAATTTGGCCAGTACCCGAACAACGGTGACATTCGCGCTGAACCGTAAACGGCCCTTGTTGCGATAATATCCGCCCTGCGCCATGGCAATCGGGGCAAGTTTGGGGTTTGGCACCATCTTTACCACCTGTACCATGGCAAACATCGCAAGTAACATTGGTATTGATGCGAATTTCTTTTTCAAGCCCCTTATAGGCTTCTTCTAAGCTCATATCCACCGAGTAACGTAAATCGCCACCGCGTAAATTGGCTTGGGCTTGCTGTGCCCCACCACGGCGGGCACCACCAAAAACATCGCCAAACATTTCCTCAAAAATATCGCCAAAGCCACCACTGGTACTAAAACCACCTTGGCCAAAACCACCCGCACCAAAGGGACCTTGCCCACCGCCGGCTCCGCCCATACCGCCTTGCTCGAAGGCTGCATGGCCAAAACGGTCGTATGCGGCACGTTTTTGCTCGTCTTTTAACACGTCATAAGCATTATTTAATTCCTGAAATTTTTCCTCGGCTACTTTATCATCCGGATTACGATCCGGATGATACTTCATTGCAAGCTTACGATAGGCCGATTTTAACTCCTTTGCATCGGCATTTTTGCTTACGCCTAAAATTTCATAATAATCTTTTGCCATTGTCGCTTTTGTCTCTCTAGCTGCTTATTTGGGGTTACTATATCTAAATAAGCACGAATTTTCAATTGGTTAACATAAATATTTGGGGTGGTTATTATCATCACCCCAAAAGCTTCATTCTATTTTTTGATTATTTTTTCGCTTAAAACGATGATGTGTGGGGTTATATATAACCCCACATAGAGACTGAAGAATTATTTTTCTTCTTCTTCAACATCCACATCAATAATATCATCATCACTTGCTTTTGTTTCGCCCTCGGGCGCAGCAGATGCCGCTTGCTCTTCGGCTTGCTGTGCCTGATAAATCGCTTGACCCAAAGCCATTAAAGCATTGGTTGCTTCTTCAATTTTGGCTTTAATCGCATCGGCATCGTCCGAATCTTTCATTTCTTCTAATGCTGTTTTGGCATCTTCAATCTTGGCTTTTTCTTCGGCCGATACTTTATCGCCATGTTCTTTAAGATTTTTTTCAATCTCATTGACCAATTGTTCCCGTTGGTTTTGGGCTTCAACTAAGGCACGGCGTTTTTTATCGGCTTCGGCATTGGCCTCGGCATCTTTGACCATTTGTTCGATATCATCATCCGATAATCCAGAAGAAGCCTGAATTTGAATGGATTGCTGTTTATTGGTGGCTTTGTCTTTAGCCGAAACCGAAACAATACCATTAGCATCGATATCAAAAGTTACCTCAATTTGGGGCATGCCGCGGGGTGCCGGCGGAATTTCGGTTAAATCGAAATTACCAAGCAATTTATTATCGGCCGCCATTTCGCGCTCACCTTGGAATACACGAATGGTTACCGCATTTTGGTTATCCTCGGCTGTCGAGAATACTTGGCTCTTTTTCGCCGGAATAGTGGTATTACGATCAATAAGCCGTGTAAACACACCACCTAAAGTTTCGATACCCAAAGATAATGGTGTTACATCTAATAACAACACATCTTTCACATCACCCGCTAATACACCACCTTGAATGGCGGCACCCATGGCCACAACTTCATCGGGGTTTACACCACGGTGCGGGTCTTTACCAAAAAATTCTTTAACGGTTTCAATAACTTTAGGCATACGGCTCATACCGCCCACCAAAATAATTTCGTCAATATCATTGGCTTTAAGCCCGGCATCTTTAAGCGCTGCTTTACAAGGGGCAATGGTGCGTTGGATAAGCTCATCCACCATGCTTTCGAATTTTGCGCGGCTTAATTTTAAGTTTAAATGTTTAGGCCCCGATGCATCGGCAGTGATATAAGGTAAGTTAATATCGGTTTGCATAGAAGATGAAAGCTCAATTTTGGCTTTTTCGGCCGCTTCTTTAAGGCGTTGCATTGCTAAATTATCTTTACGCAAATCCACACCGTTTTCTTTATTAAATTCATCAGCTAACCATTGGATAACTTTGTTATCAAAATCTTCACCACCTAAGAAAGTATCACCATTGGTCGATTTTACTTCAAAGACACCATCGCCAATTTCTAAAACCGAAACATCAAAAGTACCACCGCCAAGGTCATACACAACAATGGTTCCGGCTTCATTTTTATCTAAGCCATAAGCCAGCGCAGCCGCTGTAGGCTCGTTGATAATCCGTTTTACATCAAGGCCAGCAATTTTACCGGCATCTTTAGTGGCTTGGCGTTGGGCATCGTTAAAGTAGGCCGGTACGGTAATTACGGCTTCGGTAACTTTTTCACCCAACCAAGCTTCGGCAGTTTCCTTCATTTTTTGTAAAATAAAGGCCGATACTTGCGATGGCGAATATTTTTTGCCATCGGCTTCTACCCAAGCGGCACCGCCTTCGCCCTCAACAATTTTATAAGGAACCATTTCCATATCTTTTTTAGTCGTCGGGTCGCTAAAGTTACGGCCGATAAGGCGTTTAATTGCATATAATGTATTGGTGGGGTTGGTTACTGCTTGGCGTTTGGCAGGCTGGCCGACTAAACGCTCGTCATTATTGGTAAATGCCACCATAGAAGGTGTGGTACGTGCACCCTCGGAGTTTTCAATCACCCGTGCATCTTTACCGTCCATAACAGCAACGCAAGAGTTTGTTGTACCTAAATCAATTCCTATAATTTTTCCCATTTTATACCTCTTTCATTTAAGCGAACTTTCTATTAAGCCAGATGTTTCACTGCACTTATTTTTAAAGCCCCTTTAAGGATTAAATTTGTAAGTTTTGTTTTACGTTGCTTATATAGGCGTAAAATGAGTCTATTCGCAAGCTTTTAGATGATTTTTTTTTCAATTTTTTTAATTTGGCTATCATTACAGGCAGAATATGTAATGATAGCCAAGATGAGTAATGGTTTAAAGAGCCGCTTTGACCATTGTTTTTAAAGGGGTTGTTGGGTGGCCGATGATTTGGCTTAATGTCTGGCTATCATCAAATAAACCGCCTTTAGATGCACCCGCATCGGAATTAGCGAGTATTAATGCCAAGCCTTTGGGCAGCCCTGCACCTTTAAGCGCATTGGCATAATCAGCCTCTGCCATATCTAAATAAGGGATATATTGCAATCAACATAAAACCATAATTACCGTGTAATGATAGATTTATGGTTATGCGATGGATAAGATTTTTTATTATATTTATTAGCTTGCTTTGCATGGGCTTAGTTGGTTTTGCCCGTATTTATAATATTATTCATGAGAAAAATAATAAAGGCACACTTAGTTTTTATGCCCTATCATATTCTTGGCATAAGGGCATTATTATCCCACGCAATTGGTTAGAAGTAGAAATGGGTTTGATACCTGTTGGGCAAGGTGAATGGTTAGAGATCGGCTGGGGCGAGCGTGCCTATTATATGTATGATGCCCATAGTGCAACAGGTATTTTGCGGGCGATTGCCCTGCCATCGGCAGGTGTTATGCATATTGTTCCCTTAACCAATGACGTAATAAACTATATGATTAAAGATGATGAAAATTTAAACGAATACTCCATTACGCCCAGCCAGCGCAGCCAGATAATAAACTATATTCAGCAAAGTTTTAGTCCAAATGCCTTAACCCAACCCCTTGGCCATAGCCTTTATGGCGATGGTGCATTTTTTGCATCGGATTACAAATATCATCTTTTCTTTACATGTAACTCTTGGGTCGCTAATATCATGAATAAGGCGGGTTATGTGGTTTTTCCTTTTTTATCGCAGCATCCGGCATTATTACATTTGCAATATAAATAAAAAAATGTAAAATGGCTATATGATGGGGAAGCAAAAAATAATAATCATCATCGCACAAATCTTTTTATTCCTTTTTGCGTTGGCTGCAAATACCCAGAGCACGCAGCTGTTATCAAACATCTATGTACAGCCCGAAATTTGTAATAAAAAAATATCTGTCATTACCCATGCTATTAATGATATGGGGCAAGAATATTTGTATTTACATATTGCAGATAAAGAGCCTTTAAAAGCTCCTAACATGAATGATTGCTGGTATTACCATCAGAATTTATTGTTAAGCCAACCCAGTAAAAATATTTTATTAGAAAATATAAATGATAACCCTAACCAGCTAATGCATGATTTTGTTAGTGAGGGGACATATAGCGGCAGTGATTTTTATTGGATATGGCGGCAATTTAACATATTGGGTATTGGGCAATATATATTTAACAATAAGCCAATGGAAGCCATTGATGTTACAATCCCTATTCCACCAGCCCCCAAAAAAGATAAACCATCATTTTTAGGGTATGATTATATCGTGCATTTTTATCATTATGGCCAAAGAGAACCCATACAAATATTTGCTAAGCCGCAAGATTTTAGATTGTTACCCCAACCCCAAATATTCAAATATCCGTTATTTGAAATGAATATTGTTCAATAACCCATCTAAACATCTTTTAACACAATACTAATCGGGCAATGATCCGATGTTACTGCCCAATCGCGTGCAATATCAAAAATCTCGGCCGATTGTATTTGGGGCGCTAAATCGGGCGTGACCCAAATATGGTCAAGCCGGCGCCCCCGGTTAGATGCCCGCCAATCTTTGGAGCGATAAGACCACCAAGAATATAATTTTTCTGGCTCGGGATAAACCACCCTTACGGCATCGACCCATGCCCCCGATTGCTGAAAATAATTGAGCAATTCAACCTCTTGCGGGGTATGAGAAATAATTTTTAACAATTGCTTGTGGTTCCATACATCATGCTCGGACGGTGCAATATTAAAATCACCCAATATCACTTGGCGCTCAGTTTGGGTAATTACTTGTTGCGACCATTGGGCAAGCTCGTCCACAAATTGCAATTTATGGGCAAATTTGGGGTTTACATCGGGATTTGGCTCATCGCCGCCAGCGGGAATATAAATATTATGAACCCGTATTGGGGCTTTATCCCCCGCTTTGATATCCGCCCATATATGCCGCGCATCGCTTTTGCCTACCCAATCCATACGTTCGCTCTCTATAATCGGGTATTTAGAGCATATGGCCACACCGTTATAGGCCTTCATACCATAATAAACAATATGGTCGTACCCTTTGGATTTCAGTTCCAACAGCGGAAAATCACTATCTTGCGCTTTACATTCTTGCAAACAAAGAACATCGGGGGCAACAAGGCTGTTAATTTCATCGATTAAATCGATACGGCGGCGTACAGAGTTAATATTCCAGCTGGTAATCTTCATTAAAAATCTTTCGGTTTAATTATCTAATTATGGTTAAGTAGGGTTAAATTGTCACGTCATGCTGAAAGCATGCCTTTATAAGGTTGCTGAAAGCATGCCTTTATAAGGTTGCTGAAAGCATGCCTTCTTATCATTTTGTTTAACTATGGTTAAGTAAAGTCAAATTATCCCGATGCACAAGCTCATCGCTATTTTTATAACCCAAAATATCTTCTATTTCATCGGAATGTATCCCTATAATCTGCCTTGTATCATGGCTGTTATAATTTACTAAACCCCGGGCAAGCTCGGTTTGGGCAGTATTAATAATTGTTACCGCATCACCTTTGGCAAAATTGCCACTTACGGCAATAATCCCCACGCTTAACAAACTTTTTCCCTCTAGCAAGGCTTGCTCGGCACCCTGATTGATTGTAATGCTACCGGTGGGTTTTAAACTGGTGGCTATCCAAGTTTTACGGGCAGATTTTACATTTTTTGGGCTTTGGAAAAAGCTGAAACGCTCGCCATTGAGCAAACGGGTAATGGGGGCATTCCGGTTGCCGTCCATCAGTACCATATTCACACCGGCCTCCATACAAATTTTTGCCGCCGTAATTTTGGTTGCCATGCCCCCTGTACCGACATCGGAGCCTGCGCCTTTAGCCATTTTTTCAATATCTTCAGAAATTTCATGAATTTCAGCTATATGTTGGGCATTGGCATCTTGGCGCGGATTAGCCGTATATAAACCATCGATATCCGAAAACATAATCAGTAAATCGGCCGAGGTCATTGCCGCCACACGGGCAGCTAAGCGGTCGTTATCGCCCACTTTAATTTCATCGGTCGCAATGGTATCATTTTCGTTAATAACGGCTATCGTGCCTAATTCCGCCATGGTTAAAATGGTATTGCGTGCATTTAAATAACGCCGGCGGCTTTCGCTATCTTCTAAAGTAAGCAATACTTGCCCAATAGGGATATTATAAGGTTTAAAGGCGTTATCATAACTTTGGATAAGCCGACCCATGCCCACAGCTGCAGCCGCCTGCTTTTGAGCCAAGGTTAACGCTTTATGATTAAGTTTAAGCATGGGTTTACCAATAGCAATAGAGCCGGAAGATACAATAATAACATCTTTATTTTGCATAACCCATGGGGCGATATCTTTGGCTAAGCTACCCAGCCAATCGTGGCGGATATGGTAATTTTTATCAACCACGGTAGAAGAACCGATTTTAATAACAATACGTTCGCTTGCCTGCACGCGCTTTTGAATATCGACCATAAAATATACTCAATCTGTGATTAAAAAGAAAAACTGATATTACCATTTTTTGTTTTTAAGCGATAGAAAATAATCGCTCAAAATATTGGCATTTTATGATAATATATTCATGGTTATATATTTTTTTGGAGGGTTACTATGGCCAGTTTTATTATCGGGCATCGCGGCGCTAAGGCTTATGTGGCCGAAAACACCTTAGAAAGCGTAATAAAAGCCGCCGAGCTTGGTGCGCTATGGGTGGAGTTTGATGTCAAATTATCAAAAGATAATCATCTTATTATCATGCATGATGACGATGTGGATCGTACCACCAATGGTACGGGTGCTGTTGCCGATTTATCTTTAACTGAGCTTAAACAGCTGAATGCCAATTTTATAACTGATACCCCATTGATGGCTATACCCACATTAAGTGAACTGGTTAAAATTTTATTTGAATATAAATTGGGCGCCAATATTGAGCTTAAACCCAACCCCAACCAAGCCCAAGCCACAGGTAAAGCTGTGGCGCTATGGATTAACCAAAATTGGCCAAAAGGTTTAAAAGCGCCGATTGTTTCCTCTTTTGAATTTGAATGTTTGGCCGCATTTAATGAAACAATAGAACATGATATTGAAATTGCTTTGCTTTACGATACCCCCTTGCCCGATGACTATTTACAAGCAGTTGCCCAATATAAGGCATCTTCTATTCATATTAATAAAGACCATGTAACCGCAAATTTGGTGCAAGAGCTAAAAGCCCATAATCTCCCATTACGCAGTTATACAGTGAATGATAAACAAATGGCATTGCAATTTAATGGCTGGGGTGTAGAGTCTATCTTTACCGATAAGCCCGATTTACTTGTATAATTTTGAATAAGGATCATCTTTTTGCCGTCAAAATCTGCCCTAACTAAAATAGCAAAAACTTTTATGCTCAATTTTATTTTGGGTGGATTGTTGATTTTTGCCCTTGCCCCTTTTTATATCTTACCCCTTTTAATCGTCAGCTTAAGTGGTTTGTTATGGCAAATAAGCACCGCCCCGACATTAAAGTCGGCCATTGGGCGCAGCTATGCATTTGGCTTTGGTTATTATTTAATTGGGCTTTCGTGGATTGGTGTTGCATTCTTGCATTTCCCTAACCCTTTAGAGCCAAATAAATTGCTTGGTATCAGTTTAGCTATCCCAGCAATATTGGCGATTGCAGCATCATTAAGCCTGTTTTTCATTTTGCTTTGCATTTTGAGTTTGTATAGCACAAAAAAAGGATTATGGGGGGTGCTTAATCAGGCCGCAATTTGGACCTTTATTAGCTTTTTACAAGGGCATTTATTTACAGGCTTTCCGTGGAACCCATTGGCAATTAGCTTTACATTTCACCCTATATTGATGCAACCAGCCGCCTTTTTAAGCAGCTATGGGCTTAGTTTTATTGCCGCTTGCTTGGGTTATAGCCTCTATGGGTTTTATGGCCGGTTTCGTACCAAATCCTTTGGGGTTTTTGTTATCGGCTTATTAGCGATATTCTCTTTAAGTGCCATGCGTTATTATTATTATGATGCCCAACTGAAAAAAACACCCGAAATTGCTAAAATACGGGCAATTCAAACCGGTATATCGCTTAAAGATAAATGGGATTATAATCAGTTTTGGGATCATATGGCTTTGGTAGAAGGCATGTTAAAAGATGGTGATGCCGATTATGATGCCGCTATTTTGGGCGAAACTGCCCTACCGTTTTTAATCGACCAAGATGATGCTAACCGGCTGGAATTAACCAGTTATCTACCCGCAAATGCTTATTTATTAATAGGTGCTAATCAGCTTTATAAAGGTGATTATATGCGCCCGCAAAATACCTTTGTTGCCCTCAATAACCAAGGGCAAATTATTTACTCTTATGCCAAAACCCATCTTGTTCCATTTGGCGAATATACACCCAAATGGCTACCTTTCGATAAATTTATCCCGATGCCCGGTATTTATGTTAAGGGTAATGGCCCACAAACTTATGAATTACCTGCATTTTCTTATGGACCCAATATTTGTTACGAGGGCATATTTAGCGGTGCCATTATCGACGAAAAAAATAAACCCGATGTGATAATTAATGTTGCTATTGACGGATGGTACGGAAACACCCATGGCCCTCGCCAACATGCCGCACAACAACTTTTAAGAGCCGTTGAGGAATCTATTCCTCTTATACGTGTAACCGATAATGGGGTTAGCTTTGCCGCTAATGCATTGGGTAAAATAGAGCATCAAATCAATATAAACCAAATTAATTACTTTGATTATGCAATAAAAAATAAAGAATTGCTAAATACTTCCCCTCATGTTGCAAAATATTTTCTGGTTATCATTTTATTATTAATTATTTGCTCGCAAAATTGTTACTTCACGCAAGTTGCAAATAAACACTAAATACTTACCTAATCAAAAATGAAATAATATTTTAAGATCATGTTTATTATTGTATTTTTTTATTAAATAATACAAAAACATAATTTTCTTAAATATTTATCAATCTCAACTATATGTTTTATAAAAAAAAACTTAAAAATAGATGTGTTAAAATTATTAAATAAAATGTTGCAAAGTAAAGTTTATACATATTATTATATGTAATACTAATTCGATAGAAATGAGGATAAAAAATTGAAAAAACGTGGACGAACTAAAAAAATAGGAGAGTTTGCCAAAGGTTCCGCTACACGCGTCAAAGAAGCCTTATCAAATAACCCTCATCCTGTAGATGAGCATGTGGGGAAAAAGCTTAGGGTTCGGCGTATTTTGATGGGTGTTTCGCAAGAGCAATTGGGCGAAGCTGTTGGTTTAACTTTTCAACAAATTCAAAAATATGAGCGTGGAGCCAACCGTATTTCTGCATCTCGATTATGGGAATTTTCACAGCTTTTGGGTGTTCAGCCGGCTTGGTTTTTTCAGAATGATGAAGAAGTGAAAAGTAAATCTATGCAATTTGCTGAACAGCAGGAAGAATTTGCAAATAATTCTGAAATACTCACCCAAAAAGAAACTTTAGATCTTGTAAAGTCTTGGTATGGTATTAAAGATAAGAAAACCCGAGAAAAAACGTTAGATCTTATTAAATCCTTAGGAAGTTAAGTATAAAAAATATTATATTATATAATATTTAATTGCGTATTATATTATGTAGCATTTAAAAATGATTCATTTATATAAATTTTTATATAAATGAGTCTTTTTTTACCCATCCAAATTTGCATCCTCATTTCTCAAAATTTCTAGCCTTTTTTATGTAAATCTATTAAAATTGCCCGCATAAAATTAAATAGAGGCTAAATAAATGAATCAATACCCAAAAAAACTCACCGCCGTATTATTTGATATGGACGGAACTTTAGTGGATTCCGAAGATTTACATTACGAAAATGTTGTCGCGGTTTGTGCCGAATATGGCTATGAATTTACTGCCCATGATAATATGCGCTTTATGGGCCATTCCATGACCAATATTTTTAATGCACTTAAACCCGATTTTCCTTCTGATATTACTTTTGAGCGCTTTTTTGATGATAATTTAGCGCGGTTTGAAAAAACCATAAAAAAAGAACATTTATTCCCCGGTGTTTTAGATACGTTACAATATCTAAAATCTAAAAATATCCCCATGTTTGTCGTAACCAATGGGGAGCAAAAGGCCGCCGATGTCGCTTTATCTAAAACAGAAATTATTCATTATTTTAAAGGGGTTATAACAGCTGCTCAAGTTACAAAAGCCAAGCCCGACCCCCAACCCTACCTATTGGCCGCACAAAATTTAAATATTCCTATAGAGCAATGTTTAATTGTTGAAGATAGTGCAACGGGTGCAACTTCAGGCATTAAAGCCGGCGGATATGTTATTGCCTTAGACCATACAATGGGGCGCGACCAACTACAAATGGCTAATAAAATTGTAACAAATTTTGCAGAAATTCCTTTTAAAAGCTTATTTTAGGTTATAGTATATGCGTTATAGGTTATAATATATGTGTTAACCATCAACCACAGGATTAATGAGGCGCATTATGAACATCAAAGAAATCTTAAATAGCATTGCCCAAGGTAAAAATAATAACCCATTTGCATGGCTTGGCGCGCACGAGACTGGCGATGACGTTATTATTCGTGTTTTCCGCCCATATAGCGAATATGTCCGTTTATTGTCTTATGATGATAAAACAGATTATGGCTTAATGGAAAAAGTGCATGAAGACGGTATTTTTGAAATCACCATCAAAAACAGCCAAGCATTTTTTTGGAAGCTCGGCGTTAAAGAATGGGGCTTTGAAAAAGAGGTTTACGATGCCTATGCCTTTGGTAGCAGCGTGGGCGAGATGGACCAATGGTTATTGGCCGAAGGGCATCATTATACATCTTACGAGCTTTTAGGAGCACATCCCAAAAATATTAGCGGGGTTGATGGTACTTTATTTGCCGTTTGGGCACCCAATGCAAGCCGTGTGAGTGTGGTTGGCAATTTTAATAGCTGGGATGGCCGTATTCATATTATGCGCAATCATATTGCCTTAGGTATTTGGGAAATTTTTATTCCCCATGTTCATGCGGGTGAAATTTATAAATTCGAGCTTTTAGATGCCCAAGGTAATTTATTACCCTTAAAGGCCGACCCCTATGGTTTTGCTGCCGAGTTACGCCCCAAAACAGGATCAGTCGTTGCCGGTTTGCCTGAATATTCGTGGAATGACGATACATGGATGAAAACCCGCAGCGAACATAATAAACAAGATGCCGCTATTTCGATTTACGAGGTTCATGCCCCCTCTTGGGCGCGTGTGCCCGAGGATTATAATCGCTCTTTAAGCTGGCGGGAGCTGGCCGATAAACTGATCCCTTATGTGGTCGATATGGGCTTTACCCATATTGAGCTTTTACCTATATCTGAATATCCCTTTGATGGTAGCTGGGGTTATCAGCCCATTGGCTTATATGCCCCCACCGCACGTATGGGCTCGCCTGAGGATTTCCGTTATTTTATCGATTGCGCCCACCAAGCGGGTATTGGTATTTTAATCGATTGGGTTCCGGCGCATTTTCCTGAAGACGAACATGGGCTTGGCAATTTTGATGGCACTCATTTATATGAGCATGCCGATCCGCGCCAAGGGCGCCACCAAGATTGGGGTACGCTGATTTATAATTTCGGCCGCAAAGAGGTGCAAAACTTTTTAATCTCCAATGCTTTATATTGGATGCGCGAATTTCATATCGATGGCCTTCGGGTCGATGCTGTGGCTTCGATGCTTTATTTAGATTATTCTCGCGAAGAAGGCCAATGGATACCCAATAAACATGGCGGGCGTGAAAATTTAGAAGCCGTGGATTTTTTAAAACATCTCAATGAAGTTGTGTATCAATATTTCCCCGATTGCGTTACCGTGGCTGAAGAAAGCACAAGTTGGCCGGGGGTATCGCAACCCACATTTTTGGGTGGCTTGGGTTTTGGCTTAAAATGGAATATGGGTTGGATGAATGATACGTTAGAATATATCAAACTCGACCCTGTTTATCGTAAATATCACCATAACGAGCTGACTTTTAGCTTGGTTTATGCATTTTCTGAAAAATTCGTATTACCAATCTCTCACGATGAAGTTGTCCATGGTAAAGGCTCTTTACTCAACCGTATGCCCGGCGACCAATGGCAACGTTTTGCCAATATGCGTACCTATTTAACTTATATGTTTGGCCATCCGGGTAAAAAACTACTATTTATGGGTTGCGATGTCGCCCAGTCTGATGAGTGGAATTACAATAGCTCGGTCGATTGGCATTTGTTAGAATATCCCGAACATAAAGGTATTCAGCAGCTTATTAAAGATTTAAACAAATTATATTGCGAAAATCCGGCACTTTACGAAACTGATAATCAGGGGCATAATTTTGCATGGATTGAACCCAATGATTACGAGCAATCCATCTTATCGTGGCGGCGTAAAGGTAATGATGGTAGCGAATTTGTTTTTATTGCCAATTTTACACCGGTTCATCACCCAAGCTATCGTATTGGTTTACCCCATCATGGCCATTGGGCAGAGGTATTTAATAGCGATGCCGAGATTTATGCTGGCTCTGGCCAAGGTAATTTAGGTGGTGTCGATACGCAAGATTATGCCATGCATGGCATGCCTTGCTCTGCCGAAATAAATATTCCGCCGCTTGGTGTTGTTGTTTTTAAAAACAAAAAAGATTAAATAATAAAAAAACAAACAAGGATTATAAATAAATAAAATGAAACAAAAAACAACTGGTCGCCCATTAACTGAGGGGTCGCCCCTTCCTTTAGGGTCTAATTGGGATGGAAAAGGTGTGAATTTTGCCCTATTTTCTGCCCATGCTGAAAAAGTCGTCTTATGTCTTTTTGACGAAAATGGAGAGAAAGAAATTGATCGTATTCCGCTGCATTGGCGCACCGGTAATATTTGGCATTGTTATGTAAGCGGTTTGGGGCCGGGTACGGTATATGGCTATCGGGTTTATGGCCCCTTTGACCCTGCTGCGGGTCATCGCTTTAACCCGAACAAATTGCTTTTAGACCCTTATGCCAAAAGCATGAAGGGTCAGTTTACTTGGCACGCGTCCTTTTATGGTCATATCTTTGAAAGTAACGAGCAAGATTTATCTTTTGATACCCAAGATAATGCCGCTTATGTTCCCAAGTCGGTTGTGAGTACATCTTATTACACGCCAGAACCCCATAAAAGACCCAATATAGCTAAAGAAGATATGGTGATTTACGAGGCTCATGTAAAAGGGCTTACTGCCTTGCATCCTGAGGTTCCCGATGCCATTAAAGGTACATTTATGGGTATGAGCCACCCGTCTGTTATTGGTTATCTGAAAAATTTGGGTGTGACAACGGTTGAGCTTTTACCGATATTTTTATTGGGCAAACAAGATTATTTGGAAAGCCGCAAATTAAAAAATTATTGGGGATACGACCCCGTAAGCTATTTTATCTTAGACCCACGTTTTGGGGTAGAAGATGCGCAAACCGAGTTTCGCCATATGGTGCATGCTTATCATGAGGCCGGTTTAGAGATTATCTTAGACGTGGTTTATAACCATACAGGCGAAGGTAATGAAATGGGGCCTGTATGGTCGTTTAGGGGTATTGATAATAAAAGCTATTATGCGCTCATGCCCGATAATTTGCGTTATTATCAAAATGATACCGGTTGTGGCAATGTATTTAATTTATCCCACCCAAGGGTTAACCAACTGGTTATGGATAGTTTGCGTTATTGGGTCATCGAGATGGGTGTTGATGGTTTCCGCTTCGATCTCGCTGCAACCCTTATTCGTGATGGCCGCGGCAATATATCTTCTGAGCCCAACTTTTTTGCTTCTATTCGTCAAGACCCGGTGCTGAATAAAGTGAAACTGATTGCCGAGCCTTGGGATATGGGGCGCGATGGCTGGCAAACAGGTAACTTCCCCGATGATTTTTCGGAATGGAACGATGTTTTTCGCGATAGTGTACGTGCATTTTGGAACACCCAAGGTACGGCATCGAGCTTCTCGGGTGCCTTAGCTGGCTCGTCGCATATTTTTAATCACGATGGCCGCCGCCCCCAAGCTTCGGTTAACTTTATTACCGCTCATGATGGTTTTACTTTGCGCGATTTGGTGAGTTATAACCATAAACATAACGAGCTCAATAAAGAAAATAATCGCGATGGTACCGATAATAATCACTCGAATAATTACGGTGTAGAAGGCGTAACCAATGATGAGCAAATTAATGGTTTACGCCGCCGCCAAATGCGTAATTTTATGTCGTCATTATTACTTAGCGAGGGTATCCCAATGATTTGCGCGGGCGATGAATATGGCCGCAGCCAACAAGGGAATAATAACCCTTGGTGCCAAGATAATGAGATTACTTGGATGCGTTGGGATTGGAGCGAAGAAGAGCGCAATTTTTACGATTTCACTCGTATGTTATTGTTATATCGCAAACATCACCCAATATTTCGCCGTATTCACTTTTTCCAAGGGCTTTCCGAGGCCATTCCTGAAGCCAGAGATGTGGTATGGCTTTCCCCTGCCGGCCAAGAAATGACAAATGAGGAATGGGCAGGCTGTAAATGTTTTGGTTCTTTTTTACCGGGCGATACAGGCTTACACGACCCTTATAATGGTGAACCTATATTAGATGATCGGTTTTTAATCCTGATGAATGCGTTACCGGTCGAGCAAGAATTTAAGCTGCTACCCGGATTAGATTTATGCAAATGGAAACTTATTTTCGATACATCGCGTATGCGCTATACCGAAAAAGAAACACCCAAAAACCTCAATTTACAATCCGGTAAATATCCCCTTAAACCATATTCAACTGTGTTATTCAGAGAGCGCAAAACCGCCGGGCCAGTAACAGCCAGTTGGAAACAAGAGGAAAAATAATAAATGAACGAAAATTTAAGACGGCTTTGCGAACTGGCAGGGGTGCAAACCGAATGGTTAGCGGTAGATGGCCATACCCACCAAGTCCCGAAGGAAACTTTAGTCAAAATTTTACAGCTTTTGGATATTAAAACCGATAATGATTTGGTTATTCAGTCCGAGATCCGCCGTATTGAAGAAAGTTATTGGAAAAAGCCTCTTAAAGATTGTTATATTTTACGCCAATATTACGAGCAACCCATTGGCCCTGTAGAGCTAACCCTACCCGCTGCCCTTTGGAAGCAACCGCAAAGGGTCGATTTGTCTTTAGAGGACGGCTCTGAGCAAGTTATTGAATATATCCCTGCGCAACAAGAATGTGTAGAATGGCGCGAAATCGGCGGGAAAAAGATGTTTCGGATTAATCTTTATTTACCGGCCGAGCTCCCAATGGGTTATCATAAAATTTCTAGCCCTTTTACCATCAATAATCGCAATGGTATCCAAACACGCCCCTTAATCATTACCCCTTCGGCCTCTTATTTACCGCCCGATTTTTATCATCGTAAATATTGGGGTTTGGGTGCGCATCTCTATTGTTTACAGGGCGAAGGTTATTATACCAATGGCGATTTTGCCGATCTCAATAAAGCTGTGGAGCTTAGCCACCATGCGGGGGCTGATTTTTTTGGGATTAACCCATTACATGCCCTTTATCCGGCACAACCCAATATTGCATCGCCCTATTCACCATCATCGCGGGCATTTTTAAATCCGCTTTATATTACATCGGCCGAGCTTACCCAAAAACCAGTGGAACAACAAGCCCCGAGCGCTTGGATTGATTGGGAAAAAGCCTTTAATGAGCGCGATGAAATTTTACGAAAAAAATATCAAAAATTTTTAGCATTAGATGATAACTCGCCCGAAAAGACCGATTTTGCCAATTGGGCTGCCCAAGATGAAGAACGCCTCATTAATTTTGCCCTTTATAATGTAATTGCCAGCGAGCTTGGTATTTATAATGCCCAATTATGGCCGGCTGAATATAAATCGCCCAATAGCGAAGCCAGCCAAGCCTTAGGTAAAGAAAAAGCTGGTGAGGTTGCTTACCATATTTGGCTACAATGGCTTGCCGATAGTCAATTAAGCTTAATAGCCCAACAAGCCAAAGAAAAGCTTTCTATTGGTCTTTACGGCGATATGGCTGTGGGTGTAACCTCTTTTGGTGCCGATGGTTGGTCAAATGATGTTATTGTTACCGATGCCGTATTTGGTGCGCCCCCCGATGATTTTTCCATTTTGGGGCAAAACTGGGCTATATGCCCGTTTCACCCGCAAAAACTCCATAAGGAGGGTTTTGAAACCTTTATTCATATGATTCGCAAAAATATGAAATATTATGGGGCTTTGCGTATTGACCATGTAATGGGTTTGCGCCAATTATATTGGATACCCAAAGGGTTATCGGCCACCCAAGGGGCTTATGTGCGTAACCCTTATGCGGAATTTTTGGGCATTATTGCGCTCGAGAGCCACCGCAACCAATGTATGGTTATTGGTGAGGATTTAGGTACGGTGCCTTGGGGTATGCGCGAGCAGATGGACCAAGAAAATCTATTGGGTTATCGGGTCTTTTGGTTTGAAAAATGGGCAGAATCTTGCCTATTTAAACGCCCCGATACTTATAGCTATAAAGCCTTAGCATCGGTTTCTACCCATGATTTACCAACCATTGCCGGCTTTTGGCAAGGGCGCGATTTGGCTATTCGGCGCGAGCTGCAGGTTTATAATAATTTGGCTGATCAAGAAGCCGCCGAGTGTGAACGTATATTCGAAAAAGAACGGTTATTGGCTGCATTAAAAGATCAAGGCCTATTGGGTGATGATATGACCATCGATAATGTGCCGATGGATGAGCTGATGAAGGCTATGCATATCTATGTGGCACGCTCCAATAGCCAATTAATGATGGCACAGCTCGATGATTTAAGCTTTGAATCTGACCCGCTCAACTTACCGGGCGTGGACGAGAAAGTTTATCCCAATTGGCGCCGCCGCTTAAGCATGGATATTGCCGATTATGTGGAATGTAGCGATGTTTATGCTGCGATTAACGAAAACCGAGGCCGATAATGACAACCCCATACAATAATGAAGACGGCCCATGGGGCAGCAATGAAAGTGGCCCATGGGGTACAGCAGAAACCAATAAAGACCAACCTGCTGCTCCACACCGCTCTATACCGACCGCACCTTCGGATAATAAGCAAAAATGGCTGTATATATTATTTAGTTTTAACGGAGAGCTTAATCGCATTGGTTATCTCATCGCTATTATAATACCATTGCTTATTTTAGCGCCATATACCATTTTAACCGCCCAATATTTTATGGAAAATGCCGAAATTTTACAGCAAAAAAATACCGAGCTCGGCTTTTGGGGTGCTATTGCCTATATGTTAAACCAAATGGTCGCTGGCTTATCGGGTATAAAATTATGGCTCTATAATGCATTTACCATATTACAATATGTGGCTTACTGGATATTAATGGTTGCAACGGTAAAGCGATTTAAAAATGCGGGTCTTATGGGTGCAGCCCCTTGGGTAGCTGCTATCACAGGTATTATATTTGTATTTCCTATTACAATTATTATTGCCTTGGCTTTGCCTTCTAAAAATAAACGCGCATAATAATCTTTTTCGTGATTACACTCACCCAAACTTTATTGGCTTGCAAATACCATTTTTATTGTGTGGATTAATTAAAATTAAGAGCATAATTGCAGTTATTTATTTCAAATTGGTTCGCTAAATGCGAAAATAAGAAAATTATTTTGTATTTTAGGTTTTTTATGAAATAATATTTTCTTTAAATTGAATAAAAACACCTTAAATTTACTATGAAAAGGAACGAAAATTGAAAGAAAACGAAATTTTTACTCGGATAACACAGATTAAGAATGAGATAAATTTGCTTTCGGTTTTTCATCCGGCTCAGCTTATTGCCGTAAGTAAAACCAAACCAATAAGCGATATTTATGCTGCAATAAAAGCCGGCCATAGGGAATTTGGTGAAAACAAAGTTCAGGAAGCTATGGAAAAATGGCAAAATATTAAGCAAGAATATCCCGATGTCACGTTACACCTTATTGGTGGATTACAAAAAAATAAGGTACGAAAGGCTATACAGTTGTTTGATGTCATCCAGACTTTAGATCGTGAAGACCTTGCCGATGCCATAGCCCGCATTGCCCCAGAAGAAGGGAGAAATCCTGAGCTTTATATTCAGGTGAATGTTGGCGATGAACCCCAAAAATCGGGGGTTTCGCGTAAAAATTTAGATAGTTTTTATGGTTATTGCCACTATGATTTAAGCCTTAATATTCAGGGTTTAATGGCTATACCACCCGAAAGGGAAGATGCAACACCATATTTTAAATGGTTGCATCAGCAACAAGAAAAATTAGGATTACCTTATTTAAGCATGGGCATGAGCGCAGACTACAAACAAGCGATTGCCGAAGGTGCAACCCATATACGTTTAGGGCAAGCTATATTTGGGGGTCGCACATAAAGCTTTAACAAAATAGTCTAGTAACTTGAGAGAGAACCATTATATAAAACTCGGTTTTAGACATAAGGATAGAAAAATGACACAAACCCGAAGGCTTTTGATTATAGAGAAAAGCCAAGAACTTATTGATATTTTGCAGGACCAGCTAGAGCTTACCGGCGAATTTGATATTACAAGTGCCAAAACCCCTGAAGATGGCCGCATAGCTATCGAAACCCAAAATAGCGAGATTATTATTTTATCGAGCCATAATGATATCGAAGCGACCAAACAAGCCATAACCAGCTGGCGCAAAGAAGGGATTAATATACCCATTATTGTCATTACCAATAATGCCAATGATGGCGAGGCCATTAGTCTTTTAGATAATGGTGCCAATGATTATTTAGCCAAGCCGTTTCGTATGACATTGCTTGTGGCGCGCATCAGGGCACATTTGCGCCAATATGATCGCTCGGCCGATGCCGTATTGGCCATAGGCCCCTATTGGTTCCGCCAAGATAGTGCTATATTGGTTGATAAAGGTAATGAGCGCCATCATATTCGGCTAACCGATAAAGAAGCATCAATTTTAAAATATCTTTATCGGGCATTTCCCCAAGTGGTAGCCCGCGATACATTGCTTGATGAAGTTTGGGGTTATGCCTCGGGCGTATCGACCCATACATTAGAAACCCATGTTTATCGGTTGCGCCAAAAAATTGAACCCGACCCCAAAAATGCATCAATTTTAGTAACGGAAAATCGGGGTTATCGCCTTAATTTAGATAAATAAACCCATTATATTTATGCAAATATCAAAACCCTTTAAATTATTAAAGGGTTTTTTCTTTTTTTATCGATTGTTTATAGGTAGCAATTTGCTCACGAATATGATTACGATAGCGCACAAACTCTGGAAATTGATAGAAAAATAAGATTTTTTGCTCCTTTGTCACATAGCCAAGTGGCTTATCTTTAAGGATAAAAAACATAAAAGTTTCGGCAAAATCTTCCTCGGGGTTTTCGGCTGCGTAACCCGTAACAAAATTATTGATGTTATTATGATAAAGCTCTTCTATGGCAAGCGAACGTTCTTCTTCGGACGCATAATTATAGGCTGTATCCCAATCTTGCCAAATTTTACCCTGCCAAAAACCCATAAAAAATAAATCGATATAGCTATTTTTGCGGGCAAAGCCCTCCTCATTGGCATAACCTTTGTAATTGGCGTTTTCCGTAGGGCTTACTTGGTCGTAATTAAGGCTAATAATATGGGCGAACTCATGAACAAATGTCTCTAAATAGCTATCGATATATTGCGCATTATGATTATTTAAATCCGTATCGGCAGGGTCAATGCTAATCACCCAATCTTTATTGGTTTTTTCATCTTTTAAAAATACCGTTGCCAAATCACCATCAATACCATCGCTAATCAGGGCAAAAGAGACAATATAGCGATCAATAACATCTTGCGGGAAAATATCGTAATAAATCCCCCAATATTGTTTGCCTAAATCATTTTTAGGCTCATTGGGTTTTTCGATAAATTGACCATCTTTAATATCCCAAAAGGCAATGACATCTAAGTTTTTTTTGGTAAAAAAGAAGATTGCTAAGCCAAATATACCAATAATCACCATAAGGGTGGCTATTTTTTCTATCTGTTTTTTTACAGAATATCGATTGATAATATTGTTCAATTTCATCATATCATCTTAATGCAAAGTCGGTATTAACTTTTGCTGTGCCAAAATATGGCTTTCTTTGGCTTCTTCATCGCTAAAAATCTCTATCTCCGGCATGCCCAAAGGCATATCCCAAGATAAATGATTATAAGCAAAAGATACCGGATTAAGCGGGCTTAAAAGATTGGTAATAATATTCTTACGCCGAATAAGCTCTGGTGAGTTTTCGGTACCCAATGCGGCATCGAATATCCAAGCACGATAGAAATCCCATAAAACATCATCCCAGCCATTATAACGGCGTTGTAAGGCCGATGCCGCCGCCATTAAATGAGGCCAAGCTTCGGCCTCGCTTATTAATTTAGCCACAACACCCCGCTGCACTAAAGAAGAATAACGCAAAATATCCAGCGCCCAAAAACGCGACTGAATAACGGCCTCGGTATTTTCTTTAATCATCTCTAATTGGGCAATACGATATTTTAAATCCCCAACAGGTTGCCCCGCCATTTGGGTTAAATTATCAACCTCGGCTTCAATCTCGCTATTATCATATTGGCTATATTCATGCACAATATCCTTAAGCATGCCACGGCGGCCTTGGCTTTGTAACCAATTTAAATTCTCGGTTAAATCTTCTTTGGTGCTAATACCCAAATTATAGCGCATGAATAATGCGTTTTCTGAGCGATAATAGGGTGAGGCAACATCATGGATAAGCAATTTTTGCCGCGGCGTAATCAAAGGTGCGGCAATATTGAGCGCCCAAGTTTTGGGTGATGGCTTAAATAAACGGATATCGTTACTTAAAATATGGGTACGTTCTAATAAATACTGGTTATCCTTACTAATATGGTAATGTTTTTGGAGGTTTAATATAATATTTTGTACCGGACCTGTCGGCTGGTTTTGCATCACATCAATCCAAGCCAATTTCAGTGCATGGTCATCTTTATCGCCCACATTTTTAAATTGATAAATAAATTTTATTTGCGCAATCAGGGAATCCCAGCCGGTAATATTTTTTAAAATCAGTTGGGCAATATCGGTAATTTGGTCTTTGGCAATATCTAAATCTACTATATCGGCCAAATAGCCATTACGCCAAAATAAAATATCATCAAGCCAATCATAAATAGTAAATTTAACCGCCGATATTTCACTGCCCGAAATATCCTTCATCAGCTTAAATTGCAAAATATCTCGGTTAAGCTTGGGTAAAAATTCTTTGGCAATATCTTTGCGCTCTTTTTTGAGTAAATCAACCAATTGGCGTTTATTCTTTTGATTAAGCGTGCCATACCAATATAACCGCGCGCCCATCTCTTGATGCTGCCCTTGCACCATAATTGTTTGGTGGATATCCTCTAAATTTTGCGCATCTTCTATATTGGCCGTATTTTGTAACCATGTATTAAAAATATTCTCTTGGGTTTCTTTATCAACATGATGCCACAAAATATGCCCACCATTAAGATTATCGGCTTCATAATCCATATAGGGGCGCTCATTAAGTACCGAAAGTAAATTAAGAGCCACCGAAAAAGCATTGGGCTGATATAAAAAGTCAAAAATATTCTCGCCCAGCGTAAAAGAGGCAAAATCATCAATATCGCCTATAGATTCATTACGGGCACGGGCAAATAATATTTTTTTAACAATACCGTTAATCTCTATTCCGGTAAAAATCTGATGATCCCAAATTTGATGAAAATTAGTCAGATCCTCTTTGATAAAACGGTTTATTTTATTTTTTAAAATGCTGGTATCCATAGCATCTTGATGATAAGCCCAATGGATATCGCGCATTAACGCTTTTAAAAATACCGTATAACTAGGGGTGGCTTTCATGGCCATAGCGGTAATTAAGATAACCCAACTTTGTGCCTCGGCTTGGCTGATTTGTTTGGCTTTTGCCCCATTATATATATGCAAATAAGCCTCGTAACAATCCCAAGCCAAACCCACCATAATATCCGATACATCATCAATTTGGCCATCTTTGTTTAGCATATGGGCTTTCATTACACCGGTTTTCCAATCGGCAAGCTCATCATCTTCTTCCCACTCGGCAAATAAATTGATGCGGGTTTCATCATCGATATTTTTTAAATAAGATTGATATAAATGCCAATTTTGGCGGCGGCCATATAAAAGACTGGCGCTCAAATTATCATAAAATTTTTGGCGATTTTTTCCTTCTTTATTTTTACCATGCAAAATAAAATTCATACCGGCTTTAACTATATGGGTATGAAAGCCGTTGATATTTTTATTCAGCCAAGGAAATAACGTATAGGCGGATAATAATGCCTGTTTATTCATTAGCTATTCATGGCCTCGAAAAATTCGGCATTGGTTTTAGAATGACGCAAGCGGTCACGCAGAAACTCCATGGCCTCTACTGTACCCATGGCCATAAGCAAGCGGCGCAATACCCACATACGGGTAAGTGTATCTTTATCCACCAATTCTTCTTCTTTACGGGTACCGGATTTACCGACATCAATGGTTGGGAATATCCGTTTATCGGCAATTTTTCTATCCAAGATAATCTCAGAGTTACCGGTACCTTTAAATTCTTCAAAGATAACCTCATCCATCCGTGAGCCGGTATCGATAAGTGCTGTGGCGATAATGGTTAATGAGCCACCTTCTTCTATATTACGTGCTGCACCAAAAAAGCGTTTGGGGCGTTGCAGGGCATGGGCATCGACACCACCGGTGAGTACCTTACCCGAGCTGGGCACGGTTGTGTTATAGGCACGGGCTAAGCGGGTAATAGAATCCAGCAAAATAACAACATCGTGTTTTTGCTCCACCAATCTTTTGGCTTTTTCTATCACAATCTCGGCCACTTGCACATGGCGCGATGCGGGTTCATCGAAGGTTGATGATATAACCTCGCCTTTTACCGAGCGTGCCATATCGGTTACTTCCTCAGGGCGTTCGTCAATCAGTAATACAATTAAAAAACACTCGGGGTGATTGGTTGTGATTGAATTGGCAATATTTTGCAGCATAACCGTTTTACCCGTACGGGGCGGCGCAACAATCAGTGCGCGCTGGCCTTTACCAATGGGGGCAATTAAATCGATAATACGGCTGGTTGTATCTTGATTATTATTATTGTTTGATGCCGGATTTTGGGTTTCTAATACCAAACGCTCATCGGGATAAAGGGGGGTTAAGTTATCAAAATTAATACGATGGCGTAAAAGCTCGGGGTCATCAAAATTCACACGGTCGATTTTTGTTAGGGCAAAATAGCGCTCGTTATTTTGCGGCGAGCGAATTTCGCCTTCTACCGTATCACCTGTGCGTAACCCAAAGCGCCGAACCTGTGCCGGTGATACATAAATATCATCTGGCCCCGGTAGGTAATTCGAATCAGGTGAGCGCAAAAAGCCAAAACCATCTTGTAAAACCTCAATCACGCCGCCACCATAAATGGTTTCGCCTTCTTCGGCATGTTGTTTTAAAATGGCAAACATCAATTCTTGTTTGCGTAAATTCGAAGCATTTTCAATTTCTTTTTCTTCGGCAATATTCAAAAGCTCGGCAGGCGTTTTAATTTTTAATTCATCTAAATGCATAGGGGGGATTTTCCAATAAATATATTGTTATTATGAACAAGAAAGATATAACGAAAGAAAATCGTTATAGTAATGAGAATGTTATTGTGGCTGATTTAGCATGCCCAATAGGCTTTGTCAATAAGCTTCTCTTGATTTTATAAGCAAAATATGCGCAAAATGATATATATGTTGAAATACAGGTATAAATAAAAAGGAAAGTAACATGATAACCGGAAAAATCAGCGATGCCATCCCCGAATGGTACCCCGAAGCCCTTAAAAAATTAATACAAATTTTTAAAACCACCGATTTTCATAAAATCGATTTAGGTAAACATATTGTGGATGGCGATAATATCTTTTTTGTTGTGGACGAATATACCACTATTGAGCCCAAAGTTGCCCGCCCCGAAGACCACCAAATTTATGCCGATTTACAATTTATTTTTAGAGGCGAAGAGCGCTTTGGCGTAACCCTAGGCAATGATACATTGGTAGAAAGCGAAGCCTATGATATTGAGCGTGATATTCGCTTTTACGAGCCCTCTAACCAATATGGTCGCCTGCATTTTAAACAAGGCATGTATATTATCGTTATGCCCGAAGATGTGCATGTGCCCCGCCTAGATATGCCCGATGGCCACCGCGAAGTACGTAAAGTTGTGGGTAAAATTAAGGTTGAGTTATTGCGATAATATTTTATAAACCATTCAAAAGCCCGTAATCTTTATTACGGGCTTTTTATATAATTTGCACTTATGCATCAAATTTTTCAAAAAACGATTGGGGCGGAATAAAAAAGTTAATCCCCATTGTGGCATCAACAAATTTTAGTAAATGATCAAAATTGCCATCTTCATCGGCAGTAATCATTTGTTTAAGAGAATCCTCAATCACCTTAACCGAAGCCGCAAAACCCACAAATATCGTGCCATGTTCCATCGCATTACCAAAAGGACGATTTTGCCGCAGCATTTTAAGTTCCTCACCGGTTTCATCCACCACTTTCGATTTCACATTATGGGCAAAGGGCATTTTTTTATCATCATCAATTTCAATATCATCAAATTTAGTACGGCCAATCACACCCTCTTGCTCTTCGGTAGATAATGCGTCCCATAATTCATGTTTATCGATATATTTCTGAAAAACCAAATAACTGCCACCAACATATTCCGGGTCATCTTTAATTAAAACCGCATCCGCCCGTTTTTTATCTTTGGGGTTTTCAGTTCCGTCAACAAAATCAATCATATCGCGATCATCTAAATATTTAAAACCCTGAATATCAATGATTAGCTCGGCAAAAGATGAAAAAGCCGTTTTTAAATATTTGGCAACCTGATAATTTAAATCAATCCGTGTGGATTTAATCATAAAAAAGATATCACCTTGGGTCGCCGGAAATTCCCTATTGCCATCTTTTAACGCAATAAAATCATGGAGTTCTTTGGGTTTGGGGAAGTTTTTAAATAGCTGATCCCACCCCGATGATGAAAACCCGCATGTTACCGTTAAATGGGCATCACTATCCTTTTGTCCAATGGATTTTTCGGTATTGCTAATATGGCCTAATGCTGTTGCCAATTGCGCATCACTCGGCTGTTTGTGAATATTAAAAACCAAATATTCCACATGGGGCGTTGGGTCACTTAATAATCCGTTTTGTGCTTGTTCAATCATAATTATCCCCTCTAAAATTTATTAAATTCATACCCATAAACTTTACATGAATAAGCAATTTCAGCAACCTTTACCTATAAAAAGATTGATGAATATGCGGCTTTCCTTTAAATTTATCAAAGATATTTATTAAGGGAGAAAAAGATGCGTGTATCATTCATTGGTTTAGGGGCAATGGGTTACCCGATGGCGGGGCATTTAGCAAAAAAATATAATGTTTCAGTTTATAATCGCACCCATGCAAAAGCCCAACAATGGCAAACAGAATATGGGGGATATACCTGCCAAAATTTGGCCGAAGCATTACAGAATATAAATGTAATTTTTATGTGTTTAGGCCGCGATGAAGATGTACTTTCGGTTGTGGAAAATCCGGAATTTTTAGACAATATATCTGCCGATATGATTCTTGTTGACCATAGCACAACCTCCTTTAACTTAGCCCAAAAGCTCCATAAAATTTGTAATGAGCGTGGTGCTTATTTTGTTGATGCCCCGGTATCGGGTGGGCAAGATGGTGCCATAAAAGCCATGCTTTCGACCATGATGGGCGGCGATACGGTTATTATTCAAAAAATAGAGCCTCTACTCAGCTGTTATTGCCAAAAGCAAACCCATATTGGTGCAACCGGTTACGGGCAATTGGCCAAAATGGTTAATCAGATTTGTGTAACCAGTGTGTTACAAGGATTATCGGAAGGTTTAAAATTTGCCGAAAATGAAAATATTGATATCGATCTTTTACTCAATGCCATATCAGGTGGTGCGGCGCAATCTTGGCAAATGGTTCACCGGGGCGAAACCATGCATAAACGCCTATTTGACTTTGGTTTTGCCATTGATTGGATGATTAAGGATTTGGGTTATGCACTTAATCGCGCCCAAGAAAATGGTACGGATTTAGATTTCACCGAGCAAATTTATAATGAATATCAAAAATTGAGCCAACAAGGCCATGGCCGTAAAGATACATCGGCTTTAATTTTAGCTATAGATGATGAATAATAAACAGCCCCTTAAAAATTAAGGGGCTTAAATTTTACATTCTTTTATAATGATGCACTTGTTCAATCACCGCTTCTACATTTTTTATGGGGGTTTCGGGGGTAAATCCGTGATTGAGATTAAATACCATCGGTTTCGCTGCCCAATGGGATAAAATATTATCAATGGCACGCTCCATTTCCACACCACCGGCAACAATACGCTGATTATCTAAATTACCTTGAATGCAAACTTGACTTTGCAAATGTTTAGCTGCCCAAGCCACAGGGGTGGATTGATCTAAAGAGATAGCATTTACTTTGGTTTGCTCAACAAAATCCTTACATAATATACCGCCCCCCCGGGGAAAGCCGATAATCGGCGTTTCGGGATGTTTGGCTTTGAGTTTACGCACCATCTTGGCAACAGGTTTAATAGCATAATCGGCAAAGCCTTGCTCATCAAGTGCCCCTGCCCAACTATCAAAAATTTGCACCGCATCCACACCCGCTTGAATTTGTGCCGAAAGATATTCTACCGATGTTTCTACAATGATATCTAAAAGCGTTTTAAAAGCCTCTGGATTGCTATAAGCATAATATCTGGCCCATTGGCTATCGCGCATACCTTTGCCCTGTACCATATAGGTAGCAACCGTCCAAGGTGCACCACAAAAACCCAAAAATGTCACACCATCACGTAAACCGGCTTTTACATTGGCAATTGTATCCATAATGGGTGCTAAACGCTCAACCGCACCTTCAACTTTTAACTCGGCAATATCCAAATCGGCCAATTTTGGCCCTTCGCCTTTTACAAAAGAGACATCTTGACCCAAAGCTTGGGGAATAACTAAGATATCCGAAAATAAAATGGCACCGTCAATATCATATCTGTTTACCGGCTGCAATGTGGCCTTGGCTGCCATTTTTTGGTTATAACAAAAATCCATAAAATTAGGTGCTTTGGCTCTCAATTCTAAATATTCGGGTAAATGCCGCCCAGCTTGGCGCATAAACCATACGGGTACACGCTCTGTCATATTGCCTTTTAAATTCTCTAAAAGTATTTTCATTTTATCCCCGCTTTCTGGCAGACTATATTTATTTAATTATATTAAAATTAATAAGATTGATAATGATGTTATAGGGTAGAAAGACAATAATTACCAGTTTTTTTATGGGTTATTTATAATTTATCCCAATAAAAAATTTTATGATTTTCATTGGGGATAAGTAATAATTCACTCTATAAAACAATTGATTATTTGATTGAATAAGTTGTGGATAAATACTTTTCCACAATGGTTTTAAATATACGAATTTTCTGAGAAAAAGCTGTGGATAAATCGGTAGTTTTTCACAGGAAAAACTTTTCACATTTTATCCACAATTTTTCTCTATTTTTGTGCATAAGAAAATTATATTGATTAATATTAAGATAGATTATTATTTTATTGTTTGGATATATGAATATAGCATGTTGAGAATAAATTGATAATTTTAAAAAAACATCCTATATAATGAAATGTGATAATAACTTTATCGATAATATAATTTTATTTATTTTAAATTTAATACTTGACATTAATAGTTGGACAAATTATATATAAATCATAGATGAAAATCTATCATAGAGTAAACTCGTTTGGCATATTTATTAAAGGTTCAAAACTCCTTCTTCTATCCCCAATATGGAGTAATACAAACCTCTATCCTTAACCTTTAATAGGTGGTCAAATAATCTCCTCCTTAAAAGCATTAATCTTTATGGTTAATGCTTTTTATTTTTGAACTTTTCTATCCATATAAAAAAGGCAATCATTTTTGATTGCCTCTTTATATTTTAAATAATTACTCGCTTATTTTGTAAGCAACATGCTTTCGCCAGTCATTTCTGTGGGTTGGTCAATACCTAGCAAGCGTAATAATGTGGGGGCAATATCACCTAATTTACCATCTTTTAAACCGGTTACACAACTTGGTGCATTGACCAAAATACCATTAACCATATTGGTTGTGTGGGCGGTGTGCGGGCCATTGGTTGTATAATCCCACATTTCCTCTGCATTACCATGATCTGCCGTAATCAGTGCGACAGCATCGGTTTTACGAATAGCTTCATCAATACGGCCCAAGCAAACATCAACAGCTTCTACGGCCTTAACAGCAGCCTCTAATACACCTGTATGGCCAACCATATCACCATTGGCAAAATTCACCACAATAAAATCATATTTTTTGCCCTCAATGGCTTCAATGAGGCCATCACAAACTTCATGGGCGCTCATTTCGGGTTGTAAATCATAGGTGGCTACTTTGGGCGAGGGCACTAAAAAGCGATCTTCGCCATCATAAGGTTCTTCACGCCCGCCATTAAAGAAGAATGTAACATGGGGATATTTTTCGGTTTCGGCAGAATGATATTGTTTTAAACCTTCATTAGAGATAACCTCGGCCAAAATATTATTGAGCTCTTCGGGATAAAACATTGTATCCATATAAGGGGCTAAATCATCCGAATATTCAACAAAACCGAGTTTGGCGGCAAATTTAAATTGATGACCCCGATCAAAACCATTAAAATTATCTAAAAGTAATGCCCGTAAAATTTCCCGCGCACGATCGGCTCTAAAATTGGTAAAGGCAAGGCTATCGCCATCTTTCATGCCTTTGTAATCACCAATAACAGTGGCTTTAACAAATTCATCGGTTTCGCCGCGGGCGTAACCTGCGGCAATTGCACTTGAAAAATTATCGGCTTTATATTCGGCTTCACCTTTGGTGGCAGCAAAATAGGCTTGCGATACACGTTCCCAACGGTTATCCCGATCCATCGCATAATAACGGCCAACAAGAGAACCAAGGGATACATTATTTAAATCTTTAATGGCTTCTTCAAACTCTTTGGCCGATGCTTCGCCCGATTTTGGGGCAACATCGCGGCCATCGGTAATACCGTGAACCACGACCGAAATACCATCGTTAGATAAATCTTGTACCAGTTTAATCCCATGTTCCATATGGTTATGCACACCACCTTTGGATAACATAATATAAACATGGCAATTACCACCGGATTTTTTGGTTTGTTCAACTAAGGCTTTATAAGCTTTGTTTTCACGAAATTTATCATTTTTGGCTTCATTAGAAATACGCGGTAAATCTTGCATAACAATGCGCCCCGCACCAATATTCATATGGCCAACTTCAGAGTTACCCATTTGGCCATCGGGTAACCCCACATGGGCACCAAATGTATAAATTTGGTTGGTAAGCTCGGTTTCGACCAAGCGATCCCAATTGGGTGTATGGCCAATTTTTACCGCATTATAATCTTCCTCTGCACGGTATCCCCAACCGTCTAAAATACATAAGATAACAGGTCTTTTAAACTGCATAATATCCATCCTCTTTAAATTTTGATAAGCCTGATTAATATATCAAGCAATAATCGGCATCACAAGGGTTTTTATATAATAAAAGGCCAATGCAAAACATTGGCCTTTTTCAATGAAAAATATTTAATCAGTGATTAGAAGTGGAAACGAACACCTAAGCCCACATTATGGCTAGCATATTCAATAAAGTTGCCACTTGCTTTTGCGTCAGTAGAAAATTCAATATCATCAAAAGCTAAATAGCGATATTCGGCAAAGATTTCAGAAAACTCGGTTAAGCTATAAGATGCACCCACAATAGCTTGCCAAGCAAATACGGTATCATTACCCTTATCGCCGCCAATATCAGCCAAAGCCATACCAGCACCTAAGCCCACATAAGGTGTTAAACCAAATTGTAACGGAAAATCAACATAACCATTGGCCATAAATGTCCAAGCGCTACCACCGTCAATATCTAAAGCATCATCAATTGAATCTTTATCAAGATCAAGCTTATGATAGCCAACTTCGCCCTCAATCCGTGTACGAAGATTATTGCCTTGCCATAATTTATAGCCAACAAAGCCGCTCATACCAAAGCTACCATCCCATTCGGCTTCATCATGAACACGGTTGGGGCTAGATAAGGCATTTGCAGCATTATAAACAACATCGCTATCAGGAATAGACGACCAAAATGCTGAAATACCGGCGTAATAATTGCCAACTAATGTATTTTCGGCATGGGCTGCACTCATGCCAAGGGCGGCAACTGCAGCAACACTGATTAATAATTTTTTCATTTTTCGCTCCAAAAAAATCTTAGCTTTTTATATTTCGTAAAATCATAAGATTAATAATTATATAAATAACCTATATAGTAGAGTCTATTTTGTTCGGATAATCAAGCTATTTTCTTACGTATTCCATGCCTTCACTTAATGATTGTTGCAAAAAAAACACATTGTAAATATAGCTATCATAAATATTTATTATTCTAATTTTAGCAATATGCTTAAATAAATGAATAATCGTTTAAATACTCATAACTATTTATATTTTAATTATTATTTACCTGCCCGTGCTTGACCATCTAAAATAGCTTTAAAGGCAACATCTTTACCGCGCCATTCTTTCAGTTTAACCCATTTACCTTTTTCTAAATCTTTATAATGTTCAAAAAAATGACGAACTTGGTCTAATACCAATGGGGGTAAATCATCTAAGCTTTCTACATCTTTATAAAGGGGGTAAACTTTATCATGGGGAACAGCAATAATTTTTTCATCCACGCCCGATTCATCTTCCATCTCTAACATACCAATGGGGCGTACAGCACATACACTACCCGGAGCAAAAGCGTAAGGGGCTAAAATACAAACATCTACCGGGTCACCGTCTTCGGATAATGTATGGGGAATAAAACCGTAATTAAATGGGTAAAACATGGCGGTATTAACGATACGATCCACAAAAACAGCACCCGAATCTTTATCGACTTCATATTTAATGGGTGCGCCACCTTGGGGGATCTCTACAATAACATTGACATTATTGGGTATATCTTTACCGGCTGAAATTTTACTGATATCCATATTTTGCTCCTATATATATTTAAAATTGGTTTGATAGTTATTTATAACCAAAAAAACAGTAAGGGTAAATATGAAACCGCAAAAAAATAATCTTGATTATTTTTTTATCGTAAAAGATATATTTTTCTTTAGCTAAAATTGGTTTATAGATATGTTAATTGCGACTATTTTGCATTTTTTCTATGAGTTTTGTATCAATTTCATTGGCTGCTATATAAGCAGGGCGAATAGTAAGTTGCCGAGCGTAATTATTAAATGCACTCCGTTCTGGCAATGTATCGAATAATAAACCCCAAATTACATGGGAGCCCACATAAACATCGGCCATGGTAAAACGCCCACCGCAAATATAATCATTTTTTGCCAAATGGTTAGCTAAGGTATCCACAACCAAATCATAATTGCCATAACCAACCATGCGTTCTTTCTCTTGGGGGATATCAAAACCCAAATTACGAATAGTCACAGCTGTTTCTAATGGCCCGGCAGCAAAAGCCAACCAACGATAATAATGGGCATGCTCGCCGGCTTTGGGGGCTAAATCCGCATTAGGGTAAACATCGGCCAAATAGGCACATATGGCTGCACATTCGGTCACAATATCCGCACCCCTTACAATGGCGGGTACTTTGCCCATGGGGTTAATTGCAAGATAGTTTGGGCTTTTCATGCCATTGATCCCCGCATCGCCATAATTAAGCAAATGTTGGGTATATTCTGCCCCGACTTCATGGAGTGCCCATCGGGCGATTTGCCCGCGCGACATCGGGTTTGTATAGAAATCAATTTTGCGCATTAAAATAGTTCCTCCCTATTATTTTATTTGATTCAATAAAATTTAAATGATGGGTATAGAATAATATATTATATTGCGAATATCCTATACCCATTCTGAGTTTATATGAAGCATAACAAAAGATATATTTTTTGCAAAGAACAAAAAATGAACACAGGCTTCGCCTGATTGAATTTATCACACAGAAACCTTACAGAATAGAGCTGAGGAAAACCAATGGGTTTTCCCTTTAGGTCAACGCATAGCGTTGCGGGGTATAGGGGCAGAGCCCCATCAGAATAGAGCTGAGGAAAACCAATGGGTTTTTCCTTTAGCGAGGGGTTAGGTTATGTTGTAAACATAACCGTATAGGGGAAGTCCGTTCCCCTATCATTAAATATAAATATTGAGGCAGAGCCTCATATAATAAATTTAAGACTGCAAGCTGCGTTTTAAAATACGGATATCTTCGACCAAAGCTGTATTATCTTCCATAAGCTCTTCTATTTTTTTAACGGCATACATTACAGTTGTATGGTCTTTACCACCGAACCCACGCCCAATTTCCGGCAGGGATAGATTGGTGAGCTGTTTACATAAATACATGGCCACTTGGCGGGGGCGCGCAATGGCTTGGGCGCGCCGAGCACCCCGTAATTCCGATACCCGCAAATTATAATGCTCGGCCACTTTTTTTTGAATATCTTCTACATCTATTTTACGCGAAGATGCCCGAATGAGATCATGTAAAATATCTTGGGCGTCATCTAAGGTAATGGCTCGGCCAATTAAATCGCCATGGAGCTGTAAACGCATCAGCGCGCCTTCGAGCTCACGAATATTGGTGGTGATTTTTTTGGCTAAAAATTCAATGATATTTTCGTTAATCCTCATATGGTTTTGCTGAATTTTCTCGTGCAAAATGCCAAGGCGTAACTCATAGGTTGTGGCATGAATATCGGCCACCACACCGCTATTCATACGGCTGGTGAGGCGTTGTTCTATCCCGGCAATTTCCGATGGCGAACGATCAGCCGAAAGCACCACTTGTTTGCCTTGATCCACAAGGGCATTAAAAGTATGAAAAAACTCCTCTTGGGTCGAATCTTTACCCGCAATAAACTGAATATCATCAACCAATAATAAATCGACTGAGCGAAATAAATCTTTAAAGCCCACCTGCCCGCGCGAGGTTATTGCCCGAATAAAACTATACATAAAACGCTCGGCCGAAAGATAAACCACCACTTTTTCCGGATAAGCTCGGCGCACTTGCCAACAAATAGCATGCATTAAATGGGTTTTACCCAAACCCACCCCACCATAAAGAAATAGCGGATTAAACACGGGTGGCTTGGCAATACTATCGGCCACACGTTTAGCAGCAGCAAAGGCAAACTCGTTGGGTTTACCCACCACAAAATGCTCAAAGGTCATGCGGGGGTCTAAATTTTGCGAAAGATGACTATATTTTTCTTGGGGGTTAACAGCAGGTTCTTTGGTTTTAAAAGTTGTTTGGCTGCGCTGAGTTTGGGGCTGATCTTCACTTTGTTGCTGGGCGCTCACAATTAAATCGATACCTGTAATATTATTATCAAGGGTGGTCCAAACCTCATACATTGCGGGTAAAAAATTGGTGGCAATCCAATTTTTGGTGAATGTAGAAGATACAATCAGCTCGGCACGGCCAGCAAAAACCCGATTAAATTCAATTGGGCGAATCCAAGCCATAAAGTCATCTTCGGATAACTTATCACGCAGCTGATCGCAGACTTCTGGCCACACGGACTCCATTTAAACTCCTGTTAAATAAAGAAAACTAATCTAATTGAGATTACAACGCTCTTTGTAAAGAATTATTATTAAAACATTTAAGGCGAAAATCAAGTAAACATTAAACTTGACTCTGAATCGACAAATTTGGGTATTTACCTTTATGATTCTTAAAAATATAAGGCTTATGCTTACTTATTCCATAGAGAATCTTTAATATATTTATCTAAAAAGACCCGATGGTTTTTTAGCTCTTCTGCCGATATGGGAAAATCGCGCGGTTTTAAAATATCTTCGGCCTTTTGGCTTTGGTTCAGTTGTGCCTCGGCTTGATTTTTTTGCTCGCCCAATAACATGGATTGTTGGCGGCCACCATGGAGCTCTAACCAAACATCGGCCAATAAATAACTATCAAGCAGCGCACCATGACGGTCAGACCGTACGGCTAAGTCGATATTAAAACGCCGGCATAGGGCATCTAAAGAGTTCATTTGGCCGGGATATTTGCTTTTGGCTAGGCTTAAGCTATCTTTTACGCGCTCATCGCCAATAGCAGGAAACCCCAGCTCTTTAAGCTGAAAATTTAAAAAATTCATATCAAAACGGGCATTATGAGCCACTAAAAAATCATTACCGATAAAATCTAAAAAATTTCCGCAAATTTCACTAAATCGGGGGCTATCTTTAACGGTTTCGTTGGTAATGCCATGAATACGGGTCGACTCGGTCGGAATATCGCGCTCCGGATTAATAAAAGAATGAAACTCTTTGCCTGTTGGTAAATAATCAATAAGCTCAACCGCACCAATTTCCACAATCCGATCCCCCGAATTTGGGTCAAAACCGGTGGTTTCCGTATCAAAAATAATCTCTCTAATTGCCATTTTCTTCCCATTTTATTTTGAATATTCAAAGTAATTTATTTATACTAAAAACTCAATGAAATTATCATGGCACCACCAAACAAAGGGAATATCGCATTGAACGAATTACAAAAAGAAGTTTTGGGTATCGATTTATCAGCTCATGCAAGCCCCGATTGGGTGGATATTTCCGAAAATCATGAGATGTTATGGAATCTGCTTGCCGATGCCAATGGTTTTGCCCTTTTTGGCGGTGCGCTTATTATATTCCCCACCATTAAAAGCATGAGCCCATGGCATACAATTGAAGATTTTGCCTATAGCATGGTGGAGCTAGAATTTTTGCAGGATAAAGAATTGCTCCCCTTTGCTACAGATTTATTTGGCTTTTTATATTTTGTTGCTAGTGACGGCATTTATCATATGGAAACCGAAGATGCCAAATTGGAGTTTGTATCATCGGATATTAATGGGTTTTTGCTTAAATTGGCCGAAGACGGCGATTATTGGTCTGGCCAATCGCTGTTAGAGGCTTGGGAACAAGAAAATGGAGCGCTTAATGACGGCGAGCGTTTAGTGGCTAAAAATCCGTTTATTTTTGGCGGAGAATTTGAGATTGCCAATCTGTATCCGCAAACATTCGATAAAATTTTACCATGGTATGCATCGCTTAATCAGCAGCTTAAAGATGTGGAAGACGGCACAGTTATTCAACTTTCTATGCCTGAAAGTGAATAAAGCAAGATTTACCAATTAAGAATTTGCTACTCTTTTTTGTAAGAACAAAGAAGGAAAAACCAATGGTCAATCCCTCCATTTATTGCAAAATTTAATCAGTAATAATAAAACCCTTGGCATTTACCAAGGGTTTTATAAATAAAGCTGTTGAAGAAACTGCCTTAATTTTTTTAAAGATACAAAATATTCATCAGATAATTTATCTGATGAAAATATTAATAACTTAAGCCTGCTTTTTCTTCGCGGATGATTGAATCTTCACCCGGATTAGTATCCGGAACTCCCGGAGAAGTCGATGTGCATGCCGTTACAAAAACAACAAAAAATAAAGCTACAAACTTTTTCATATTCCTGTACCCTTTAATTTTTATAAATTAAATAAAAAACCCCAATCATAATGATTGGGGCTAAAAATTATTATTTAACTTTTAAATCACCAGCAGCAGATTTGCCGCGGTTTTCAATAATTTCATATTCTACTACTTGGTTTTCTTCTAAAGTGCGTAAACCAGCTTTTTGAACTTCGCTAATATGAACAAAAACATCTTTGCTTCCGTCTTCAGGCTGAATAAAACCAAAACCTTTTGTTGTGTTAAACCATTTAACTGTACCAGTTGCCATTTTAATATTTTCCTTAAAAATAATAGTTAATTAATACCAACACATATGCATTGATATATCAAAAACAAAATCATTACTCTTAAAGGAAAATAAAAAGCACTTCGAATAAAAGTAGACTTAAAATTAATACAGTAGAATATAACTTTGCTTCTAACTCTATTAGGATAATACACAAAATAGAAGATTCCTACCTTTTTCTTTGCATCACGGGTGAAAATCAATATATTAATGATGAAAACCACATAAAACGGAGCATAAAATGAGCCAATTGGAACAAATTATTAACGAAGCATTTGAAAATAGGCAAAATATTAACGCCTTAACCCAAGGTGAGATTCGCCAAGCAGTTGACGAATCGCTAAATTTGCTCGATTCGGGCAAAGAAACGATTGTTGAGAAAATTAATGGCGAATGGAAAGTGAATCAATGGCTTAAAAAGGCTGTTTTGTTGAGCTTTAGCCTCAATGATATGCAACTTATAGAAGGTTCTAACGGGGGTGGCCATTGGTGGGATAAAGTGCCATCGAAATTTGCGAAATGGTCGGCTGCCGATTTCCGCCAAGCGGGTTTTCGTGCCGTACCCGGCTCTATCGTGCGCCATTCGGCTTATATTGCTAAAGGTGTGGTCTTAATGCCTAGCTTTGTCAATTTGGGTGCTTATGTCGATGAAGGCACAATGGTCGATACTTGGACAACCGTTGGCTCTTGCGCCCGTATTGGTAAAAATTGCCATTTATCCGGCGGTGTGGGCATTGGGGGTGTGTTAGAGCCACTCCAAGCCAACCCTGTAATAATTGGAGATAACGTATTTGTCGGTGCGCGCTCCGAAGTTGCCGAAGGCGTGATTGTAGAAGATGGCTCGGTAATCTCTATGGGTGTTTACCTTGGCGCATCAACCAAAATTATCGACCGCCATACTGGCGAAGTCTTTATGGGGCGTGTACCCGCAGGCTCGGTTGTGGTGGCCGGAACCCAACCCGGTAAACCCTTAGCCGATGGCACACCGGGGCCCAACCTTTATTGTGCTGTGATTGTTAAACGAGTCGATGAGCGTACACGCTCAAAAACATCGATTAATGAGTTATTACGGGATTAAGGTGTAAGAACTTTTTTGTAAAAAAGTTCAATCAAAAAACTTTTGTTTTAATAACAGTTAAATATAGGTAATACTACTTAAAATGATAATAAATTTTAGTATTACCTAATGCTTTGAGGTTGCCCACAGCGTAGCTGTGCGCGGGGATTATTAAGGGGTTGCAAACCCCTTAGCATCAAATTATTACTGATGTTTATATAATCATTTTATTATGTATAGACTATATAACTGCGTGAACTTTGTTCACCCTATAAAAAAGGCAGTTATCGAAAGTTCCCTTTCAGTGACTGCCTTTTCTTTAGGGTTTGTGCGCAAAGCGCACACGCAGTTATTAAGCCATGCATATATAAATTGGGTGGTCAAGCGCACAGCGCTTGGCGGGGTTTGGGGTGGCAGCCCCATTTTTATTTATTTACTTTGCCGCATCTTTTTTGGCTTTTTGTTTGGTGCGGAATTTGGTGGACCAGCCATCAATATCGCGGCGTTCAGAGCGAGTTAAGGCCAAACTATTGGGGGCAACATCGCTGGTGATGACCGAGCCAGCGCCGGTTGTTGCGCCGTCCCCGATAGTCACCGGGGCAACAAAGGCAGTGTTTGAGCCCACAAAAACGTCCGCACCGATATTGGTGCCATATTTAAAGAAACCATCGTAATTACAGGTGATAGTTCCTGCCCCCACATTGGTACGCTCGCCAATGATGCTATCACCGATATAGGTGAGATGATTGACTTTTGCGGCATCTTTGATTTTGGATTTTTTAATCTCGACAAAATTGCCGATGTTACATCCATTACCAATTTCGGCACCGGGGCGCAGGCGGGCAAAGGGGCCGATATTGCAGCCATTACCAACGATTGCACCTTCAAAATGCGAGCTTGCACGAATATGGCACTTATCACCGATGGTTACATTTTCGGCAAAATAAACATTGGGTTCTATAGTGACATCTTTACCAATAATGGTATCGTAAGAGAAATAAACTTGGCTGGGGTCAAGCAAGGTTACGCCGTTAAGCATATGATATTCCCGCAGGCGATTTTGCTCTAACTGTTCTAAATAGGCTAATTCCACACGAGTATTCACACCGTGGAGTTCATCGGCATAGCCTTCTACCGCTACCGAAATATAACCTTCCATATCGGCAATGGATACGGTTTCGGTTAGGTAATATTCTTGGGAGGCATTATCGTTGCTGAGTTGGTCTAAAATATCCCAACATTGGGGGGAGCGTAAGGCCATAAAGCCGGAGTTCACAAAATCCACCAATAATTCATCGGGGCTGGCATCTTTGGCCTCGACAATCGCCACCAATTCATTATCGTCATTAAGGATTAAACGGCCGTAATTGCCGGGTTCATCCGTATAAAAGCCCAATACGGATATCATGGCCTTTTTGTTTTTCTCTAAGGCTTTTACAAGGGCAGAGAGTGTATCGGGCGTAATCATGGGTGTATCGCCATAGGTCACCAAAATGATACCGTTAAAGTTTTTAAGGGCTTCTTTAGCTTGCAGAACCGCATGGCCAGTACCTAAACGATCCTTTTGAATGATGGTTTGCACACCATAATCATTCACCACTTTTTCTAAATCTTCTTGGCCGTCGCCCACAATACAAATAAGATGCTCTGGCTCCAGTTTTTGTGCAGCATTAAGGGCGTGTAACACCATGGGTCGATGGGCAATTTTATGTAAACATTTGGGTAGGTGAGATTGCATTCTTGTGCCTTTACCGGCTGCCAAGGTAATAACCGCTAAATGATCATGCTGCATGTTGTTTTCCTTAAAATCTTGACTCAAATTTATAGCTCGTGTAATGGTAATCTCTTTCGTTGTGAATATCAAGATACAACTGTTTGGGCATAGCTAGTTAAGTGCCAATATTTTAATGAGTAATATCAAGCCAATGGAGAATAAAATAGATACAAGTTACGATGTTATAGTCATTGGTGGCGGCCATGCGGGTATCGAGGCTGCAGCTGCGGCGGCACGCATGGGTGTGGCCACATTGCTTTTAACTCAAGATGCATCGAAAATTGGTGAGATGAGCTGTAACCCCGCCATTGGTGGCTTGGGTAAAGGGCATTTAACCCGCGAGGTCGATGCGCTAGACGGCTTACAAGGCCGTATTGCCGATGCTGCAGGTATTCAGTTTCGCCTGCTTAATCGCTCTAAAGGCCCTGCAGTGCAGGGGCCAAGGGCACAGACCGACCGTAAATTATATCGCGAGGCCGCCCAAAAATTTTTGGCAACGCAAGAAAATTTAACAATTTTATCCGATGCCGCAATTGATATGGATTTTGAGGGTAATCAAATACGCTCTATTACGGGTGAAAGCGGCGCAGTTTACCCATGCAAAGCCGTGGTGATTACAACGGGTACTTATTTGCGTGGCATTATCCATTTGGGCGAAGAGCGCACGCCGGCCGGGCGTTGGGGCGAAGCACCATCGATACCTTTGGCCGAAAAGCTCCTAAGCATGAATTTACGGATGGATCGCCTAAAAACAGGCACACCGGCAAGGCTTAAAAAAGATAGCATCAATTGGGATATTTTAGAGGAACAAAAGGGCGATGAACCCCCTATTCCCTTTAGCACCCTAACCGATGAAATTACAACCCCCCAAGTGAGTTGTTATATTACCCATACCAATGATAACACCCATGAGATTATCACCAGTAACTTGCACCGCGCGCCCCTATATTCGGGGCAAATAGAAGGCACAGGCCCCCGTTATTGCCCATCAATTGAAGATAAAGTGGTGCGTTTTGCCCATAATAAAACCCACCAAATATTCTTAGAGCCCGAAGGGCTAGATGACGATTTAATTTATCCCAATGGTATCTCAACATCTTTGCCCAAAGATATTCAAGAGGCCTTTTTGCGTTCAATTAAAGGCTTAGAGAATGTAGAAATTGCCCGTTACGGTTATGCTATTGAATATGATTATGTTGACCCGCGTGAGCTAAAACTTAGTTTAGAATTACAACAATGGGACGGATTATTTTTAGCAGGGCAAATTAACGGCACTACCGGATATGAAGAAGCTGCTGCCCAAGGGCTGATTGCCGGGGCAAATGCAGCTGCCAAAGTGAAGGGTGTTGAACCCCTTATTTTAGGGCGCAATGAAGCCTATACCGGTGTTTTGATTGATGATTTAGTCCATTTAGGCACCAAAGAGCCTTACCGTATGTTCACCAGCCGTGCAGAATATCGGTTGCGCTTGCGTGCCGATAATGCCGATTTACGCCTAACCGATAAAGGCATTGCCATGGGCTTGGTGGGCGAAAAACGCCAAAAAGCTTTTGAACAACGCAAATCAGAGATGGAACAGGGGCGCATATTACTTTCGCAAGTTTCTGGCACACCGCAGTTTTTTGAAAAATTCGGGATAAAAGTCAATAAAGACGGCGTAAGCCGTACGGCAGCCGATATTTTATCCTTCCCTAATGTGGATTTTGATAAAGTGATAGAAATTTGGCCAGAATTGGCGGTGATTAACCCGAAATATCGGGGCGAATTGGCGGCCGAGGCTTTATATTCTAAATATTTGGATCGTCAAGAAAAAGAAATTGAAACCCTAAAACGCGATGGTGCGCGCAAATTACCGCCCGATATGGATTATAGCCAAATACCCGGAATTTCAGCCGAGGTTGTGGATAAACTCAATAAATCTAAGCCCGAAAATTTAGCTGCTGCCGCACGAATTTCGGGGGTAACGCCGGCCGCCCTTTTGGTGGTGCTTAATTACGTTAAAAATAAATAATCCCTTATTTTTCACCCACAATATGGAGCTCTGCCACGAGCTCATATAAATCGCTACGGTAAAGGGAGCGTACATATTCCACAATGGTATCGCTGGGGTCAAAAGTACGGCGCTCAATATATAAAATGGCCGATTGCGGCGCAATTTCTAATAAGGGGGCATCGGCATTGGGGCAAATTTGCGCCGATATTTTTTGTATCGCCCGTACCGGTGCATGGTGGCTCTCGCGTAAATATTGATAAAGAGAATGTTTAATTTTGGTGGGGTCATCTAAAATTAATTGGGGGATAACCGCATGCTCGATACTTAAGGGCATATGGTTAATATAACGTATCCGTTTTAAATGAGAAACCAAGCTGCCTTTGGGGATATTAAGCCCTAACGCTTCTTGCTCGGTGGCTTTTGCGGTATCTTGGCGCAGCCATTTTTGGTGCAATTTGGTTTGCTCGGTGCCAAATTCCTCGGTAAAACCCGAAAGAGATGTGAGATTTTGCTGAATTTGCTTTTTTACAAATGTGCCAGAGCCATGAATACGCACCACCACCCCTTTTTGGGCTAAATTATCAATAGATTTGCGGATAGTAATGCGTGAAACCCCCAGCATATTGGCCAAATCGCGTTCGCTTGGTAAGGCTTCGTTTTCGCCAATCTGATAATTGTTAATAGTTTCTTCAATCAGCTGGCTAATACGTAAATAAATTGGCCGATTTTCGGTTGTCGGTTGTAAATATGCCTGATGGATTATATTTAAAATCTGATTATCAACCATGGCTTAAATACCGCCCATAGCTACAATTTTATCTGTTGGAACTATAAATTTCAAATCCGCCCTCATTTTTATTGTTTTCATCAAATTAGCAAAATTTTTTTATTTTAGCAAATAAAAGAAGTTTACTTTTCATAAAAAGGTATTATACTGGTATTATTATTGGTATTCTAGTGGTATGTTTATAGCATATGTGATTTTTTCCGACATACAGACTAGCCAATAATATAGTGAGAGAGTGTACTAATATAATAAAAACAACGAGTTAAACATTTAATTGACAGTATAAAAGCAACGGGGACGCCTAAGGAGAACAAATGAAAGAACCATCTATTTATACATTAATGCAAAAAGAAGCCAATTTTGAAACCAAAAATCTTTCGCAAAAATCGACTTTAGAAATTTTAGAAATTATCAATAAGAATGATCAAATAGTTGCCAAGGCTATATCAGAGATTTTACCAACAGTTGCCAATGTGGTAGAAGCCATGGCTTTGCGTATTCAAAATGGCGGGCGCATATTTTATGTAGGTGCAGGCACAAGCGGCCGCTTGGCGGTGCTTGATAGTGCAGAATGTCCACCGACTTTTGGGACAAGCCCAGAGCTTATACAATCGATTATTGCGGGTGGTAAAAATGCAATTTTACATGCGGTTGAGGATGTAGAAGATAGTGAAACCGAAGCTATTGAAGCTTTAAAAGAACGCAATATATCCGAAGCCGATATCATCATTGGCATTTCGGCATCTGGCCGTACACCTTTTGCCCTTTCGGCATTAAAATTTGGCAATGAGCTCAATTGTTTAACAATCGCCCTTTGCACCCGTGGCTCTTGTGCGATGGAAAAAGAAGCCGATATGTCGGTAATCGTTGATGTTGGCTCGGAAGTTTTAACGGGTTCATCACGTATGAAAAGCGGTACAGCACAAAAAATGCTCTTAGGTATGATGAGCACCACTTTAATGACTCGTTTAGGCAAAGTGCATAACAATTTGATGATTGATTTGATTGCCAATAACGAAAAACTCAAAACCCGCGCTGAAAGCATTGTGGCCACTGTATGCGATATTTCGTATGACGAAGCGGCCGAATATTTAAAACAATCGGCATATAAACCCCGCCCTGCCATTTTAATGCATAAGGCCGGGCTAACTTATGACCAAGCATTAGCTTGCATTGATAGCGAGTTTCAAAGCTTAGATGACCAGTTAGAAAATGCCAAACGCAAATTTAACTAATTATATTCATAGAAAATAAAGGGAGCTTTACTATGGGAATAGAATTAACAAGAGTGGATAACCGATTACTCCATGGCCAAGTGGCCGTTATATGGAGCCATCATGCCAAGGCTAATCTTATTGTGATAGCCAATGATGAAGTTGCAGAAGATGAAATGCAACAACAGTTAATGGAAATGGCCGCCGGCAATTTGGGTGTGCGCTTTTTCTCTATTCAAAAAACGATTGATGTTATTCACAATGCATCACCCGATCAAAAAATTATGCTGCTTGTTCAAACCCCGCAAGATGTGGTGCGGTTGGTCGAAGGCGGCGTGCCGATTAACGATATTAACATCGGTAATATGCATTTTAGTGAAGGCAAAAGACAAATTCATGTAACCGTTTCGGTAGATGATGACGATATGGCGACATTTCGCCGCCTTAAAGAGCTTGGTATACGCTTTCATCTGCAACGCACACCAAGTGAAGAAAAACTCGATATTTTTGCTTTAGATGAAGCATTTAAAAAAACAAAGTAAGAAAGGGTAAACAATGTTTGAACTATTATTAATAGGGCTATGGGCGGCATTTGCAGGTGTCGATTTTTATAGCGGACAATTTTATTTCGGCAGACCCATTGTAACAGGGCCGGTCGTCGGCTTAATTTTAGGCGATTACCAAACAGGGCTTGCAGTGGGTGCAGCTTTAGAACTGGCATGGCTTGGCTTAGTGCCAATTGCCGGTGCACAACCCCCCAACGTAACCATTGGTGCAGTTGTGGGTACGGCTTTTGCAATTAAAGGCAATTTAGACCCCGCTGTTGTGGTGGGCATTGCCTTACCATTTGCCATTTTAATGCAACAATTAATCGTATTACAATTTACTGTATTTTCTGGTTTAATGCATAAGGCTGATAAATTAGCTGAAAATGCCGATGATAAAGGTATTGCCCGCATTAACTATTTGGGCATGTTCACTTTGGGCACACTTTATTTTATTGTGGCAATTTTGCCAGTTTATTATGGCGAAACCGTTGCCAATTCAATTATTCAATATGTGCCCGAAAAAATTATCGATGGCTTAAAAATTGCCGGTGGTTTAATGCCTGCCCTTGGTTTTGCCATGCTGCTTAAAATGATGTTTAAGCGAGATTTCATTCCGTTTTTCATCGGTGGTTTTGCCGCAATGACTTATTTGGGCTTACCTATTTTAGCTGTCGCAATTTTTGCAACTTGTGTAGCGGCCATTGATTATATGACCCGCGAATATATCAATAAAAACAAATCCAACAATACACCGAGCACACCAACACAGGGCGGAGGAATTTAAAATGACAGATCAAGTAATCGATAATGCAACCTTAAGCGATGATGCGGCACCTGCCAAATTACCAAAATCGGTTGTACGTAAAATCTTATGGCGTCAGCTTTTCCTTCAGGCATCGTTTAACTACGAACGTATGCAGGCTTGTGGATTTTTATGGGCAATTTGTCCCGGCTTAAAACATATCCATAAAGATAAAAAAGAGCTGGGTGAATCCATGCGCGGCCATATGGATTTCTTTAACTCTCATACTTACCTCACCACCTTTATTATCGGTGTGGTACTTGCCATGGAAAGCACCAAACAAAAGGCCGAGACCATCCGGGCCTTTAAAGTGGCAGCCATGGGGCCTTTAGGTGGTATTGGCGATGCCATCTTTAACCTCACCCTTAAACCGATTAGCTGGGCGATAGCCGCGGCACTGGCGGTAGATGGGGTGATGATTGCACCACTTGTTTCGTTATTACTTTTAAACGTCATTCGTTTGAGTGTGCAAATTCCGTTATTCGGCTACGGTTACCGTACCGGTATACGGGCTTTAAGTAAATTAAAGGATCATACAATCTCTCTTTCACGTGCGGCCACTATTATTGGTATTACCGTGATTGGCGCGATGTCGGCACAATATGTAAAGCTTAAATTAGCTATCAATTTCGGTTATGCCGATACAACCTTTAATGTGCAAACAGATTTATTGGATAAAATCATTCCTAATATTTTACCTTTATTGTTTGTAATCTTTACTTATCGCTTATTGATGAAAGGGTTGTCTCCAACCAAAATCATCCTTTTAATGATTGTTTTCGGTATTGGTGGTCATTACATCGGTATCTTATAAACAATTATTAACTGAAGTTTTAAGGGGGGTTTCCCACTCCCTTCCCCCCTTAAAATTCTTATATTTTAGGATTTACCTCCAAACAAAATAGCAAAGACATTGTCTTTGCTATTTTGTTTTGGTTTATATTATCTTAAAATTGCATGGGTATAAATAATAAGGCGATACCGGCAATAAGGGCAAAAAGTATCTTCCACCATTTATTGGCAATGCCTGTTAATACATAAGAGAGTGCGGTAATGCCCAACCCCACTTTTATACCTGCAACAATACTTAAAAACGGCGTTTGGCCAAAGCTGAGCAAATAAGGGTTTGCCACAAAACTTAATGGCACTAAATATAACCCTAAACCCAAGCGCATGGCGATAGATGCCACTTTTACCCAACCCACATTGGCCATAGTCGCCGCAATAAATACCGTGCCACATACGGGCGGTGTAATACAGCTGAGCAGCGCATACCAATAAACAAACATATGGGATTGTAACTGGGGCATACCAAGCTCTAACAAGGTTTGCTCGGCCACCGCAATACAAATAACATAGGCGGCCGTTGTGGGAACCTCCATGCCTAATATCAGGCAAGTTATTGCGGTTAAAACCATGGCCACAGCCAAATATCCGCCCGATAGGCTTAAAATCATCGAGGCGATTTTTACCCCCAAGCCCAATTTATTTAAAATGCCAATCACAATACCCACACAAATGATAATGGCGGCCATCATGGCAATTTGTTGGGCGGCGCTCACACATGTAGTTAAAAACCTTGGGAAAAACCCTTTTAAATCGAATTTTTCGCCATTATGGAGCAGCAATGCAAAGGCAAATAAACTGGCCACGGCCGCCGCATATTGGGCGGTTTTTGTTGTACCAAATAAAATAGTGAGCAAAACCCCAAATGGGATTAAAAAGAAGGGGAGTAATTTAAACACTGAATACCAATTGGGGATATTATCGGCATTTACCGCACCCAAATTATAACGGCGCGCAAAAAAATCGACCCCCACCCAACAGGCCACAAAAAATAAAATAGCCGGTATAATGGCTGCTTGCATGATAAACTGATAGTTACTACCCAAAAGCTCTACCATTACAAAAGCCCCTGCCCCCATAAGCGGCGGCATAATTTGCCCACCGGTAGATGCCGTGGCCTCAACCGCTGCAGCAAGCTCGGGCGGGTAGCCTTGGCGCTTCATAGAAGGGATGGTAATTGTACCCGTAGATGCCACATTGGCCGAGGCCGAGCCAGAGATTGAGCCAAAAAAGGCCGATGATAACACCGAAACCTTGGCCGCCCCTGCACGGTACCGCCCGGCTAAACGCATAGAAAGCGCCATAAAAGCATCGCCGCCGCGCCCGCTACTTATGGCCGCACCTAAGATGATAAATATTGAAATTGTGGTAACCGAAACCCCCGTGAGCATACCCCATAGGCCGGCTTCGGTAACGGTGAGGTCGCCCAAAGTGCTTTCAAAAGGAATCTGATGCCCCAAATTACCGGGGATATATATACCAAAGGCCGCATAGGCTAAGGCCAAACAAGCCACAATGGGCAGCGCCGCTTTTATCTTGCGCCGTGCCATCTCTAACACCACAATAATCAGCCCCATCGCCATAAAATGCTGAAAACCCCCGTAAAGCGAGCCGTATTGGTTGTCAATCATACGGTTATTAATGATGATATAACCGCAAAAAATCATGCCCAAAACACCCAAAATATAACCGCTATATCGGTAAAATTTCGATTGTGAGCTATCAGCCAAAAAATAAATCCAAGGGATTGCGAGCATTAAATGCAAAGGGCGGGTGACCAAATTGGGTAATAACCCAGCAAATGTGAGCCATAAATAATATATAACTGTGCCGATAGCCAATATTTTATAGGCAATATCGGCTATTGGGTTTTTTGATATCTGCAATTTTATGTCCCTATTTAATCTAAAAGCGCCTCGGGGATTTCAATATTATTTTCTTTATAATAACGCTGTGCACCCTTATGGAGCTTGGTGCCTGCAGCATTGAGTAGGTTAATATCTACTGCATCCCACCAACGGGATTGCTCGGCTAAAGTGGCTTTCGATTCCCAATAGATTTTGGTCAGATTATAAGCAGTTTCCTCATCGGTTTCGGTGGTGGTATAAACAATTACCGGTAAAGTGATGGAAGGCACATCATAATCCACCCCTTTATATGTTCCCGCAGGGATAGTCACAATAGGGTCACCAAGTGTGGTCAATTGCTCTGCCGTTGGGGTTAAAAGTTTAATGGGCATAGAGGCCGCAATTTCAATCACATTGGGTGTGGGCCAAGACGATGCCGTGGTAAAGCCCTGCACTTGCCCATTTTTAAGGGCAGGAATAGCCGAGTTTAACTCAACATCCATATATTTAACATCTTTAATACCCAATTTATCAAAGACCTCTTGAGTTTTGCGTGCGCTAAACGAGCCTTTACCAATCACATATTTTTTGCCGCTCAATTCCTCTAGGCTGTTAATACCCGATTGTTCAGAAACCACAAAATGCATATTCAGCGATGGAATGGGAAAAAGTGCCCGAATTTCGTTAAATTTTTCATTCGCCCGAAACGGATCTTCCCCCGCTTGGGATTGCCGGATTAAATCGGGCGGTGTGGTAAATAAATAATTTGCACCCCGCCGTGGTACTTCGTTTACATTTTGTACCGAGCCTTGGCTTTCCTCTACCGTTACACTATAATCGCCACCCGTGGCTTTTTTAATGGCCTCGGCAAATTGTACCGCCATTTGGTAATAGCTCGATGTCGATTTTGCCGATTTAAAAGTAATAGCCGTTTGCGCCCATGCCCCTAAAGGCAAGATAGCCACCGCTAAAATTGCAGATGTCAGTTTTTTCATTATCTTCTCCCTATTGGTTTTTACAGATACAATCATGGTAGCAGATTTTTGGGTTTTTTCTAGGGGCATATTCATTTGTATTACTATTAAAACAGAAAATAAAATAACATTTACAATTTATCTTGACATCCGTACCAACAAGTACTACCATCTAAATGGTACTTGTGGGTACGGAAACATTATAGGAGTTTTGTAAAATGAAATTTTTAAAAATATTAGCCTTTATTATTTTAATTATTTTACTTATTTGGGGCTTAGGTTTTGTGATCTCTGCCCAACAAAATAAAAAAGTAAGACAATCAATTATTAAAGGTGCGGAGTCACAAATTATCGATTTATCACCTACCCGTTATGCCGATGCACCTCCTTTGGTACAAAAATATTTTAATTATGCCTTTAATGGTAAAAAACAAATAGAGGTTGCTTATATCGATTGGAATGAAAAAGGTGATTTTACCTTACCTTTTGGTCAGTTTAAAGTTTCTGCCCGCCAAGTTAGTCAGGCGCATAATCCCCGCTATATTTGGGCAGGATTATATAAAATTAACGGTATTTTACCGTTTTTAGAAAGCCGTGATGCTTTTATGATAGAAAGTCATAATATGCGTGCTAAAATCGGCGGTTGGATGACAGTTATGGATACCCATAGTTATGGCGGGCAAGATGTTGTTGATTTATACAGCCAATTGCTTGTGCGTTATTATGGTGCAGCCCTTAATTTTCCTTGGGTTTTATTACCCTCGGAAAATATTACTTGGATAGAGCAATCGGATAATCAGGCTATTTTAGATGTTCGCTTTGGTGAGCTTAATGCTCAATATATTGTAACTTTTGCCGAAAATGGGGCGATTATCCAAATGGATACAACCGAGTATTTACGCCACGGAAACGACCTTAAGCTTAAAGAATATGGTAAAAAGTTGGATTATAAAGAAGTAAATGGCTTGATGATACCAACGGTTATGGATTATAGTTGGTATATGGAAGATGGTACGCTGGATACAGCTTATCATTTTGAAATTCGTGATATTAAATATAAAAAATAGGATATTCCTTTGGCCCGCTTTTCAAAAGACCGCCAACAACAGGTTTTTGATACAACATTATGCCTATTAAGTGAAAAAGGGTATCAAAAGCTTACCATGTTAGATATTGCACAAGCGTGCCAAATGTCTAAAGAAACCTTGTATCGTTGGTTTGGGTCTAAAGCGGGTCTTTTTAATAAAATGATTACCCAAGATGTGGATGTTTTTAAAGCAAATCTAAATCGTTTATTTAACCAGCCAAATATTCCACCCTATGAGGTTATCCGTATTTTTGCGTTACAGTATTACGATATTAATACAGGTGATAATTGCATTTGTGTGAATGCTGCTGCAATATCCGAGGCCAAAACAAACCCAGAGCTTGCGCAAATATTACTGGATTGTGGCCGAAACATCGCTTTTCCGCTTTTGGTTGCCTATATTGAAAACCAACAGAAAAACAATATTTTTAATAATCAGCGCTCTGCTGAAAATTTAGGTGAAACCCTCTTAGGTTTAGGTGGTAAAGATATTCAAATACGTCTTTTGCTCGAAGACAATAAACTCGATTTATCAAAAATTGATAAAGAACAGGTAGCCAAAGAAGCCGCTGATGATTTTATGAAGCTCTTTGCAACCATCTAAAAATTTGATATAACAAATATCCAATCTCAATAAGGGTAAAAATGATGTCTGAAATTCAAAAGCAAATGCATCAAATTGGGCAAAAAGCCAAAGCTGCTGCCAAAGCTGTGGCACAATCGAGCACCAAAATGCGCAATTATGCGCTCATAGCCGCTGCCGAAAGCTTGCATGCTCATAAGGCCGAAATCCTTAATGAAAACCAAAAGGACGTTCATGCCGCCCAAACCAAGGGCTTATCCGCTGCGCTCATTGACCGCTTAATGTTAAACGAAAGCCGCATAGAAGCCATGGCACAAGGTTTAGAGATGATATCGGCCTTGGCCGACCCTGTAGGCGCTATTATGGACGAGTGGGATCGCCCCAATGGTTTAAAAATCCAACGGGTGCGTGTGCCTTTAGGTGTGATTGGCGTTATCTTCGAAAGCCGCCCCAATGTTACCGCCGATGCCGGTGCATTATGCCTAAAATCGGGCAATACGGTTGTTTTGCGTGGGGGTTCCGATAGTATCCACTCTGCCAAAATTATTGTGCAATGCCTGCATGAAGGTTTGGTGAAAGCGGGTTTACCTATCGATGCTATTCAGCTCATCGAAACCACCGATCGCCAAGCGGTGGCCGAAATGCTCAAAATGAACGAATATATCGATGTCATTGTGCCCCGTGGCGGGCGTGGGCTGATTGAGCGCATTCAAAATGAAAGCAAAATCCCCCTCTTTATGCATCTCGAAGGCTTAAACAATACCTATATTGATGCCAAAGCCGATAAACAAAAGGCAATAGATATTAGCGTGAATGCCAAAATGCGCCGTACCGGTATTTGCGGTGCAACCGAAAATTTGGTATTACACCAAGATATTGCGCATGAGTTTCTGCCCGCTATCGCCCAAGAATTGCTGGCTAAAGGCTGCGAAATCCGTGGTGATACCGAAGTACAAGCCCTTATTAAAGAAGCCAAAGCCGCAACCGAGCAAGATTGGGATACCGAATATCTCGATGCGATAATCGCCGTAAAAATCGTTAAAGATATTAACGCGGCCATTAACTTTGTAAGCCAGCATAATAGCCAACATACCGATGCTATTATTACCGAAGACGAAGTTGCGGCCACCCAGTTTTTAAACGAGGTCGATAGTGCGATTGTTGTATGGAATGCTTCTACCCAATTTGCCGATGGCGGTGAGTTTGGCATGGGTGCCGAAATTGGTATTTCTACCGGGCGCATGCATGCCCGCGGCCCCGTTGGGCTAGAGCAGCTCACCACCTTTAAATATAAAGTCTATGGCAGCGGCCAAACCCGCCCCTAACACACACTTCGTGTGGTTGGGTTTACATGCGCTGTATTAAATAATCGTCATTCCTGATTTAATCACACTACTGTCCGGTAGAAATTAACCATAAGAGAATACCATCTGTTTATTTGCTTTATGGTTAGCTTTTCGCTGTTTTCGTCGTCTATAATTATTATTTGTACGGTAAAATAATGTTTCTCTTATATTAATCAAAAAGTCACTTAAGCTTCCATAGGTTTGAGTGACTTTTTTATATAGAATGAGGAGCAAATAGGCGATAAGTGCGGTGACTATCTGTATAATGACAGCATTCTTAGAGTTTCCGATTA
>JBKEAR010000018.1:0-26716 GCA_047972425.1 Alphaproteobacteria bacterium
ACAGAGGGTATGCCTGATTATATTCGCTCAGATAACGGCTCTGAATTTACAGCCAAAATATTACAGGATTGGTTAAAGCAACTTAAGGTAAGAACAGCATTCATAGAGCCAGGTTCACCATGGGAGAATGGCTATAATGAAAGCTTTAATGGTCGGTTGAGAGATGAGTGCTTGAATGGTGAGGTCTTTCATACACTTAAGGAAGCGCAAGTTATTATCGGTGATTGGCGCAATCATTATACTCATATACGGCCACATAGCTCGGTAGGTTATAAACCGCCAATGCCGATGATGCACGTCATGGGAGAAGCTTGCTCAGCTCCGCTTCACAATCATCTCCCATTACATCAGAACAAATATGAAACATTACGAACTTAAAACTGGACTATATTTTGGGGGTTGACCAGGTGGGTGTGTTCGGTTTTAATGATTAACCATTGTCAAAATTTTAGTTTGTGAGCAAAACACACCCCGTCAGGCTATGCCTGCCACCCCTCTAAAAGAGGGGATTTTTATTGATATTATTTTTTCTCTAATACAGCCATAAAGAAGCCATCGCTATTTTCCACATTGGGGTAAATTTTAAGGTAGGGGGAGGTTGGCTCTTTAGTAAAGCCTTTGGCTTGGGCTTTTTCTTTTAACTCATGGGCGATGGAATGATGCTCTGTTATGGGAATAAGCTTCATGCTTGCATGGTTTTCTAAAATATAAGCTACTTGCTGCTCATTCTCTTGGGCGAGCAGTGAGCAAGTCATATAATAAAGCGTTCCGCCTGTTTTGAGATAAGGCAAAGCATCATCAATAATCTGGCGTTGTGTGGCCATAATTTCTTCTAAACGTTCTGGCGAAAGCCTTAATTTGAGGTCGGGGTTGCGCTGCCATGTGCCTGTACCCGAACAAGGAACATCGAGTATCAGCACATCAATTTGCCCCTTTAGGTGATTAAGAGCAGGTAAATTTTTGGGCAAAATAGCCACTTTAGGCTTGGGCAAGCCTGCACGCTTAAACCGCATTTGCGCTTCTTTGAGTTTACCCGCCGTAACATCGGATAATATTACATTTAAATTGGGGTTTTGCGATGCCAAATAAAGGGATTTACCCCCCGCACCTGCACAATAATCCCACAAACTTCGTTTGTTTGTTATATTAACAAGATTACATAATATTTGCGCACCTTTATCCTGCACTTCAATCAGGCCGTTTTGGTAGAGCGGATAATTGCGTAAATCGATATTTTCATCGCCATAAAGCTCAATTAAATGGGGGGTGAGGCTGGGGATATCGTCATCGGCATCTTGGGCGAGTTTCACCGCAATGCCATCGCCTTCCATATCCTCTAAAATATCAAGGCGCTCCCCCTTATTTGGGTTGCTCCGAAAATAAGGTTTCAGGATATTGCGGCTCATAAAAGCAAAGCTTGATAATATAACCTCCCCTTGGTTCTGCAATAGGCTGGGTAGGAGAAAATCGGGGAGTTCTAAGGCATCGTCAAAGCCATCAAAACCTGCAAGCAGGCTAAGGGCTTGTAATTCATCGGCCGTTAATGGCTCGGGCGTATAACCACCCATAAATAAAGCTTGTAAGTCGGCGCTATCCTTACCTTCGCAAGTATAAAGATAAACTAAAATAAGGGAGCGCTCATCATCGGGCAAGCCGCAAGCCGAGATTATACGTGACAGATTATAATAATGGCGAAAGATTTGCATGGCCATGTTAAAAACCGCACGCCGGTCTTTAGAACCTGCATAACGCCTTGTTTTAAAAAACTCTTTATGAAAACGCTTAAAAGGGGCATTTTGCCCCTTAAATTCCCTTAAGAGTTCCATACAGGTTGCAATATGGGCAGCGGGTCTCATGGATTATTGCTGCCGATAATTGGGGGCTTCTTTCGTGATAGTAACATCATGCACATGGCTTTCGCGCAGGCCTGCCCCTGTGATACGGCGGAAGGTGCAACGGCTTTGCATTTGGGGGATTGTGGCATTACCTGTATAACCCATAGATGAGCGCAAACCGCCGGTAAGCTGATGAATAACGGCTGAAACTTGGCCTTTATAAGGTACACGGCCTTCGATACCCTCGGGCACTAATTTTAGGCTATCTTGGACTTCACCTTGAAAATAGCGATCTGCCGAGCCACGTGCCATGGCGGCGAGTGAGCCCATACCCCGGTAAGATTTATAAGAGCGCCCTTGATAGAGAAAAACTTCGCCCGGGGCTTCATCGGTACCCGCTAAAAGAGAGCCAATCATGGCTACTGATGCACCGGCGGCAATGGCCTTGGCTAAATCGCCACTAAATTTAATACCGCCATCGGCAATAACGGGTACATTACGGCTACGGGCATATTCGGCAACCTCTAAAATGGCCGAAAGTTGGGGCATGCCCACACCGGCCACCATGCGTGTGGTACAAATAGTGCCGGGGCCAATGCCCACTTTAACACAATTGGCACCCGCATTAATCAGCGCTTCGGCCGCTTGGGGCGTGGCGATATTGCCCGCAATAATTTGGGCATCGGGGTGGGCTTTGCGGATTGCAGCAACGGTTTCTATTACACCGCGGCTATGGCCATGGGCGGTATCCACCACCACGGCATCGGCACCGGCTGCAATAAGTGCAAGGCCACGTTTAATACCTTTTTCGCCCACACCTGTGGCCGCAGCCACACGCAAGCGACCTTTGCTATCTTTACACGCAAGGGGGTGCGATTGCTCTTTTTCGATATCTTTGGTGGTGATTAAACCCACACAATGGAAATTATCGTCTACAATCAATAGCTTTTCGATACGATGCTTATGGAGCAATTTTTTGGCTTCTTCTTTCGATACATCAATGGGTGCGGTAACCAAGGGGGCCTCGGGCTTGTGGGTGGTCATGAGCTCGCTGACCTTTAAGCTTAAGTCATTGGCAAATCTTGTATCTCGGTTGGTTAAAATGCCAATGAGTTTATTGCTGCTATCCACCACCGGTAAAGCCGAAAATTGGTTTTTGGCCATAATATCTAAGGCATCGCCCAAAGTTTTATTGGCCTCGATAGTTAAAGGGTCAACCACCATGCCGGCTTCGAATTTTTTTACCTTAATTACCTCGGCACATTGCGCAGGGGTTTCAAGATTTTTATGGATAACCCCCATACCGCCCATTTGTGCCATGGCAATGGCCATTGCGCTTTCGGTTACGGTATCCATAGCGGCAGAAATAAGGGGGATATTAAGGGCAATTTTTTCGGTGAGTTGAGTTTGGGTATTGGCCATATTGGGCAATACTTCGCTTTCGGCCGGAACCAAAAGAACATCATCAAAAGTAAGGGCTTCTTTAAACTGAGACATGTCAATTCTCCAAGGAAATCAATATTATTAGAATTGACAACGTAACATACACGCTTTTGCTTAATATGCCAAGTTTATTTTATGATTAAAAATAATTAACCCGATTTTGTTACATCGCGGTCATTGAGCGGTTGGATTTCCCGCGCATTATTATCGCGTACCGCCCTTATGGCATCTATCTGTTTTTGCTCGGCATAATGGGGTTCGTAAAACACCTGCCAAGAAACATTCTCGGTACAAGGGGCGGTGGTTAAGCTGCCATCGTAGTGGAGCGTGGTAATATTTTTGGGCAGTAAAAGCTCCGGATTAATGGTAAAGCTATGCTCGGTGTCTATATAAGGTAGGGCGTCAATCAGTTTTTGTAATTCGGGCGAGGGTTGTGTGGCTTCGTATAATACACCCAATACCACAAATTGGTCGAGCTCCGCATTATAATGAACAAAATGGATTTCCATCGGGTAATCCTTATTGTTTATATGATGCTCAGAGGGTGTATGAAAATGAAATTCTACAAAATCAAACCGCTGTTTTTTAAAGATAATATGGCCACCATCGCCATAAGCACGGACCAAATATCCGGTATCTTCTAAGCGGGCATCAAATTGATGCCATTGGATCACAAAGCTTTCATGGCTATGTGTGTTATCGTTGGTTAAGTCTAAATTAATGGGAGATTGCCGGTGCATTTTGCCCCTATATGTTGTTAAAACCTTATTTAAACTTTCTATATTGTATAACGGTTTTTTATATCAAGGTCTAGCCAATTTTTAAATAGGTAAAATTTTTGTGCAAAATATAATGATTATATGATGGAGCTAAAATAATATAATCTTTTATAATTATTCTATTATAGATATTTCCTTATTGACTTTATGGATATTCATTCATAAAATATGAATATTCATTCATAATGAAAAATAGAGGAAAATTATATGAAGAAAATACTGGCATCTCTGATGTTGCTTGGGCTATCAGTACAAGCCTATGGCGACCCTGCGGAAATATTAACAGAAATTACGGGTGCATCAACCAAGGCCAAACAGGCCGATACCACCTATTATAATATATCCACCACTCCGTTATTTTTAGATAAAGCCAATTTGAGTGAAAAAGGCGAAGGGCGTGTGTTAACCATGGCTGCAGTAAAAGTTTTGGTTGTGGATGATGATATCAATTTAATGGAGGTAGAAATTACTGGTTGGCAACCCGATAATGTGGGGCATGTGATTTATGCGGCCAAGGGTAAACGAATTATAAAAGCGCTCATTGGTAAAGCGAATGCCGATAAAATTGAAAAACTCGGTAGTGAAATAGATGAAGAAACCGAGCAAAGTTGGAACCGAGTCTCGTTAAAAGCATGGGTGAAGACCGATAATTTTATTGCCGATGCCACTTTGCTTAATAATTATGGCGATGAACTTAACCATGCCAATTGTTCGTCATGCCATTCTATTCGTACGGCAGACCATTATTTGGCAAACCAATGGCCGGGAATTTTAAAATCTATGAAGCGCTTTGTTTCTATGGATGATCAACAATATGACAGCCTGCAAATGTATCTGCAATATAATGCCAAAGATATGCAAGCAGGCGAAACAACACATTAAAATAAGGTAGAGGATAAACAAATGAAAAGACGTGATTTTTTAAAAACAACTGCTTTTGGTAGTGGTGTTTTATTGGTAAGCCCATCGCTATTTGCCAATGCAACAGCAACAATGGCAGGTGATGGCGTATTTATGAATGCATCGCATTGGGGTGCATTTAAAGCCACGGTTAAAGATGGTAAATGGGTAGGTATTAGGGCATGGGAGAACGACCCAATGCCTTCGCATCAGTTAGAAGGTGTGTTAGATGTTGTTTATTCGCCCTCACGGATTAAATATCCCATGGTGCGCCGTGCTTTTTTAGAAAAAGGTAAAGATGCCGACCGCTCCACCCGTGGCCAAGATGACTTTGTGCGTGTAAGTTGGGATGAAGCCTTAGATTTAGTTGCCGCCGAGGTAACGCGTGTGCAAAATGAATATGGTCCTAAAGGATTATTTGCAGGTTCTTACGGTTGGAAAAGCCCCGGCAAACTCCATAACTGCCGTGTATTGCTCAGCCGTTGTTTAGGCATGAAGGGTGGATTTGTAAACCATGTGGGCGATTACTCTACCGGTGCAGCCCAAGTGATTATGCCCCATGTGGTGGGTACATTAGAGGTTTATGAGCAACAAACCGCATGGCCAAATGTGGTAGAAAATACCGAATGCTTGGTTCTTTGGGGGGCAGACCCTTATAAAACCGCACAAATTGGCTGGGTAGTGCCCGACCATGGTTACGCCGATGGTTTAGAAGCTTATAAACAAACGGGTAAAGAGATTATCTCGATTGACCCGATTAATACAAAATCGGCCAAGCATTTGGGTGCCGAATGGGTATCTATTCGCCCGCAAACCGATGTAGCCATGATGCTTGGTATGGCGCATACATTGGTAGATGAAAATTTGGTGGACGAAGATTTTATTGCCGAATATACCACAGGTTACGACCAATTTTTACCCTATTTAATGGGCGAGATGGATGGCACACCCAAAACAGCCGAATGGGCAGCCGAAATTTGTGATGTCCCTGCCGAGCAAATTAAAGCTTTAGTGCGCAAATTTAAAGAAAAACGCACCATGTTGGCCTCGGGCTGGGGTATTCAGCGCATGCATCATGGCGAGCAAGCTCATTGGATGTTGGTTACATTAGCCGCAATGCTTGGGCAAATCGGCTTGCCGGGTGGTGGTTTTGGCTTAAGCTATCATTATTCATCGGGTGGTTCGCCTACTGCCGATGGTGTTGCGCTTTCGGGCATTAGCAGTGGTGGCGCAGCCGTAGAGGGTGCCGCATGGCTAACATCAGAAGGGGCAGCGGCTATTCCATTAGCACGTATTGTCGATATGCTAGAAAATCCGGGTGCAGAGTTCGATTTTAACGGTACAAAAGATGTTTATCCTGATGTTAAAATGGCCTATTGGGTGGGTGGCAACCCATTTGCCCACCACCAAGACCGTAACCGTATGGTAAAAGCATGGGAAAAACTCGAAACCTTTATTGTGCATGATTTCCAATGGACAGCCACTGCCCGCCATGCCGATATTGTGTTACCTGCAACGACTGCTTTTGAACGTAACGATATAGAAGTTTATGGCGATTATTCGGGTAAAGCGATTGTGGCGATGCAAAAATTGGTAGAGCCAATGTATGAATCGAAATCCGACTTTGAAATCTTTACAGCACTTTCGGAACGTTTTGGTTTTGCCGATAAATTCACCGAAAGTAAGAGTGAAATGGAATGGCTTAAAGAATTTTATAACAAGGCTTATGCCCAAGCCGAGGCTCGTAATATTGCAATGCTCGATTTCGATACTTTTTGGGCTGCCGGTATGACTGAATTTAAAACATCAGAAGAAGCCAAACAATGGGTACGTTACGGCGAATTCAGAGAAGATCCTCTACTTAATCCCCTTGGTACGCCATCGGGTATGATAGAGATTTACTCTAAAAATATCGAGAAAATGGGTTATGACGATTGTAAAGCTTATCCATCATGGATGGAACCATTGGAGCGTGTTGGCCGAAGTGATAGTCAATTCCCGTTACATGTCAATACCGGTCACCCTGAAAGCCGCTTACATTCGCAACTTTGCGGTACAAAATTGCGTGAGACTTATGCGGTAAATGGTCGTGAACCCATGTGGATAAACCCTAAAACGGCCGAAGCCCGTGGCATTAATGATGGCGATATTGTCCGTGTATATAATGAGCGTGGCCAAATTTTAGCCGGTGCGGTTGTTACCGAAGATATCCGTGAAGATACTATTTGGGTTGCCGAAGGCGGTTGGTATAACCCAGTAGAGCCAGGTGTTGGAAATACTCTTGATGCCTATGGCGATGTAAATGTACTTACGCCCGATATTGGTACTTCTAAATTAGCACAAGGTAACTGCGGTCATACTGTAATTGCCGATGTAGAGAAATTTACAGGCGAAGTTCCAGAGCTCTATGTATTTAGTGCACCAACCAATGGTTAATTAAATACTCAATAATTACTGATAAAGCAGAGCTATTATGGCTCTGCTTTTTTTATAAAAAAACAATACAGATAAATATGGTGTAAATTGATAATCTATTTATAATATCTTAGATATAAATTTCAAAAATCAGAGGTCATAATGCTTAACTTATTTTACGCGCCGACAACCAACGGATTAAAAATCACTATTATGCTCTGTGAGCTTGGGGCGGATTATAATTTGATACCGATTAATATTCGCAAAAAAGATCAATTTTTACCGGCTTTTTTAGAAATTTCGCCCAATAATAAAATCCCTGCGATTAAAGATGGCGAACTCACATTGTTTGAATCTGGCGCAATTTTACTTTATTTGGCCGAGAAATACGGAAAGCTTATTGGTAAAAATGAGATTGAAAAAAACCATATCATCCAATGGTTATTTTGGCAAGTGGGTGGTTTTGGCCCTATTTTAGGACAAGCCATGTATTATAATGGCACTTACGATAAAAATGTGAATGTGCCTGAGGCAAAAGAGCGATTTTTAACGGAAACCAAGCGGCTTTATAGCGTGTTGGATAAACAATTATCGGCCAATGAATATGTGGCAGGCAAAAATTATTCCATTGCCGATATCGCCAATTACACTTGGGCATTGCTTTGGAAGTTTCAGGGTATGGATATTAAGGATTATCCCCATATTCAACAATGGATGGAAAAAATTGCTGCACGCCCTGCGGTTCAGCAAGCTTACGGCGATGAGCGTAAAAACTTTGATTATGAGCATAGTTTTACCAATGAAGAACTCATCGCCCGTATTCAATAAATATCTGTTTAAGGCGGCAGGCTGATGGACAATTTAAAGCAGTGAAAATTGACCGCCCGAGTTATAAAAAATATATAAGGGCAGATACAACGATTGGAACATCATTATATGAGACTGGCCAAAAGGTAGGAATTCCCCCACCAATTATATCGAAATTAATTAGGGAGTTATCAGCGGTTGTTGACTTTGAAAAAGATATTAAACCTGGTAATCAATTAGGTTTATTATATCAATGTGAGTTTGATCAAGAGACCAATGAACGCCTTACATGTAATAATATTTTATACGGTTATGTAATAGCCAATGGGGAAAAACGTGCCGTATATTCGATTATTCATAATGATGGTAAAACCAGATATTATGAAGATGGTAAAAACTCACCAGATATTCAAGATGATGTTGCGCAACGCAAAGATGAGATTGATACAATTTATAACTCTTTAAGCTCAAACAGATAATGCCTTATAGACGAAAGATACTAACCAAATTAAATCAGGAATCTAATGGCTCAAGGCAGGAGTGGCACACTTTGTGTGTTTGAATTTATATACATAGTTTAAGTATTTTTACCAATGTTTGAAACAGCGCACGTAAATTCAAACACACGAAGTGTGCTAACCGACAGAGATACCAAAAATATAGCCGACAAGGGCGGTAAATGCCATGGCAAATACGCCCCAAAAGGTAACCCGAATAATGGCTTTGGTTTTATTAGCACCACCTAATTTTGCCCCAACAGCACCAAGCAGGGCTAAAAATAGCAAGGTGGCGATACAAATACCGTAAGTCATGGTGGATAGGGGGAGGATAATTGCACATAACAAGGGTAAACTTGCCCCGATAATAAAGGATACGGCCGATGAAAATGCCGCCTGAAACGGATGCGCCTTAACATTATCGGTAATGCCGAGCTCCTCGCGGGCATGGGCGCTTAAGGCATCATGCTCGGTGAGTTGGCGGGCAACTTCTAATGCGGTTTCTTCCGACAACCCACGCCCCATAAAATTTTCTTTGAGTTCGTCTAACTCTTCTTCATGGTTATAGATAAGGGAATGTTTTTCGCGCTCTAAATCGGCATGCTCCGTATCCACTTGCGAGCTTACCGATACATATTCACCCGCTGCCATAGACATTGCCCCGGCAACTAACCCCGCAATACCTGCAATTAAAATAGCATGCCGGTTTGCGCCAGATGATGCAACACCGATAATAAGGCTAGATGTAGAAACAAGGCCGTCATTCGCACCTAAAATTGCGGCTCTTAACCAGTTAACACGGTGAATATAATGGTCTTCTAATGCGGGCATATTATTTTTGTTCCTTTTTATGCAGCTTTTGCCAAGCTTGGGTGGCATTGGCTTGCCAATCTTGCGAGCGCATTTCAAATAAGCGCGAAAGCGTGCGGTTAAAAACCTCGGCATCATCCCTTGGCGGGGCTAAATTTTCGGGCTGGGTTTCGGCCAAAACAAGCAGGCGAATGCGGTTTTCGTATAAAATATCAATCAGGTGGATAAATCGCCGTGCTGCCGCACCTTCATCGCTTAATTTCGGGATATTAAGCAAATAAATCGTATGGAAGTTTTTGGCTAAAGTGGCATAATCTTCTGTTCCTCTTGGTGAGCGGCATAGGGTATCGTAATCCGCCATGGCTTCCTGATGTGCAGTTTTTATAAGAGGTAATATGCGGCTGCCCACCGCTAAATCAAGGGGTGTGCCGTAATCGCTGGTTTGGGTAATAAATAAATTATCGAGCTTGGTATAATTTTCGTCCGTTATCGGGCTTAACCAAGCATCTTCAATAATATCATCACGCAGGCGAAAATCTTGCTGCCCGCCAATTTCCATGGTGTTGAGATAGCTTGTTAAAATATCAATGAATGGCAAAAAGCGGTTACGGTGTAAGCCGTCTTTATATAAATTTTTGGGTGCGATGTTTGATGTTGTCACCACAACCACCCCTTCATCGAACAAAGCTTGGAAGAGCCGCCCCAAAATCATGGCATCGGCAATATTGGTAACCTGAAATTCATCAAAACATAAAATTTGATGCTCAGTAGCTAGCTCTTGGGCTAGGGGTATAAGCGGGTTATCAAAACTACGATAGCGCTCGCGGTTATCGTTTAAGTGATGTTGAACATCGGTCATAAATTCATGAAAATGCTTGCGTCCAACCTTAAAATGGCTATTTTCTTTGAGCTTATCGGCAAATAAATCCATCATCATAGATTTCCCACGCCCCACCGAGCCCCATATATATAAGCCTTTAGGGCGTTCTATCTTTGGCTCTTTTTTAAGGAATTTGGCAAAAAATCCGCTTGGCTTTTTTATAGGCGGCATCGTTAGAATTTGCTGATATAAATCATCTAAGGCAGCAATAATCGGCGCTTGCAATTCATCATATTCCAAATTACCGTTATCAATTTCATTTTGCCATTGGGATTGCGGACTCATAAAAATTTAGCTTTCTTCTAATATTTTGCGTATGGGCTTAAAACTTTTACGATGATGCCTTGTTACACCAAATTTTGCAAGCCCTTCTTGATGTACTTTTGTGCCATAACCCGCATTATTTTCCCAATTATAATGGGGAAATTCCCGTGCAAGTTGTGCCATGAGAGCATCGCGATGTACTTTGGCGATAATTGAGGCTGCAGCAATAGAAACAGAACGGTCGTCCCCTTTAACCACCGCAGATTGCGCGATACTGAGGTTTTTTATCAAATGATTACCATCGACCAAAATATGGTTGGGTTTTATATTTAAGCCATCAATTGCACGGCGCATGGCTAAAAAGGTGGCTTGTAGAATGTTGAGTTCGTCAATTTCGGCCACTGTTGCTTCGCCCAATGCGTAAATACTATGTTGCCGAATAAGCGGTGCAAGCTGATTACGCTTTGCAACACTCAGTTTTTTAGAATCTTGGAGCTGGTTCAAAATATCAGCCGGAAAGTCGGGGGGTAAAATACAAGCCGCTGCCACCACAGGGCCGGCCCAAGGGCCGCGGCCAACTTCATCGACCCCCGCAACCGGATAAATATATTGTTGCTCAAGCGTTAAATCGGGCATTAATTGCGCTTTGTATGCATAAAGGTGAAGTCCTCTGCCACAGTGGGGTGAATACCGATGGTATGGTCAAAATCGGCTTTGGTTACCCCTGCTGTGAGTGCAATAGCCAAGCCTTGCACAACTTCGCCAGCATCATGGCCAATCATATGCACGCCTAACACTTTGTCTGTTGTTTTTTGTACCACGAGCTTTAAAAAAACTTTTTGGTCGCTATCGGTTAAGGCCTGTATCATCGGGCGAAAGCGGGTGGTATAAATATCAATATTATCTTTACCATATTTTTTTATGGCGGCTTCTTCGGTATATCCTGCCATGGCAATATTGGGTTGGGCAAATACGGCCGATGGTAAAAATTCGTAATTGATGTCGATATGTTTACCCTCAAATATGGCGGCTATCCATGCAGCAGCCTCGCGCAGGGCAACAGGGGTAAGGGCAGGGCCTTGTATAATATCACCCACCGCACCAATGTGAGATTGCGTGGTTTTAAAATCATCATCCACCTTAATAAAGCCTTCGGCATCAATCTCAACACCCGCAGCCTCTAAATTAAGGTCTGCCAAATTGGGTTTGCGCCCAAGGGCAAATAAAACTTCGTCCACCACCAAAAATTCACCCGTATCAAGATGCAGATATTTTTTGCCATCGTCTAATTTTTCAATTTTGGTAATGTTGGCGTTAAGGAGTAAGTTGATACCTTGGTTTTTCTGATCTTTGGTAATAATCTCGCGGACTTCTTCATCAAAACCGCGCAGTAATTTATCGCCCCGATAAATTAGGCGCACATCACTACCCAAACCTTTAAATATACCGGCAAATTCTAAGGCCACAAAACCCGCCCCCACAACAGCCAATGTTTTGGGGAATTTAGGTAGGTGGAAAATCTCGTTAGAGGTAACGGCATGCTCTATGCCCTCAATTTGGGGCATATAAGGCCAGCTACCCACAGCAATTAAGATATGTTTGGCGCTGTAAACTTTACCCGAAACTTCTACATGATGGGCATCGATAAATTTGGCAGTACCTGCAATGAGTTCCACATTGTTATTTTGCAAGGTTTTGAGATAAAGGCTATTTAATCTATCAACTTCGGCATCGCGGGCATCTTTTAAATATTCCCAATTAAATGAAGGCTCATTGGCCGACCAACCATAACCTTTGGCCATTGTAAAATATTCGCTATAATGGCTGGCGTAAACCATCAATTTTTTAGGCACACAGCCACGGATAACACAAGTACCCCCCACCCGATAACTTTCGGCAACGGCTACTTTTTTACCCATGGCTCCGGCTAAACGGGCACCGCGCACCCCAGCTGAGCCTGCACCAATAACAAATAAATCATAGTCATAAACGGCCATTTATTACATCCTTTATATTTTATATGTTATAAAAAATAATATGATTAATTAATAGAATCAATGGTAATTAAAGATATTCATTTTTTTATTGCATTTCGGTTTTATATTCGTTATAAACAGCTGCATATTTGGGGCACTTAGCTCAGGTGGTAGAGCAACTGACTTTTAATCAGTAGGTCACAGGTTCGAGTCCTGTAGTGCCTACCAAATTTAAAATCCTAGACCATTGGTTTAGGATTTTTTTGTAATTATGGCAAATATGGCAAAAAACTGCTTGCACTTTAAAAAAAACTTGGCTATAAAAAAGCTTCCTTTATGTAAGGGCACTTAGCTCAGGTGGTAGAGCAACTGACTTTTAATCAGTAGGTCACAGGTTCGAGTCCTGTAGTGCCTACCAATTTAAACCTCTGATTTTTTAATTAGAGGTTTTTTTCTGTTTGAGATTATGCCAAACTCTTCTTATATACATATTTTATAATATAAGGAGTTATTGATGATTATCGGTGTGCCTAAAGAAATTAAAGTGCATGAATATCGGGTGGGTTTAACCGCGAATGCCGCCCATGCCTATGTGGCTGCTGGCCATAGGGTTTTGGTACAAAAAAATGCTGGCGTTGGTATTGGCATCAGCGATGATGAATATATAAAAAGCGGTGCGGAAATTATTGAAACGGCCGAGGAAATTTTTGCTAAAGCCGATATGATTGTTAAAGTGAAAGAACCCCAGCCCAACGAATGTAAAATGCTGCGGGAGAATCAGATTTTATATACCTATTTGCATTTGGCAGCCGATAAAAAACAAACGGAATTGTTACTACAATCGGGCGTAATTGCATTTGCTTATGAAACAATAACCGATAATGATGGCCGATTACCCTTATTAGCACCAATGAGCGAGGTTGCAGGGCGCATGAGCATACAAGCGGGAGCCCATGCCTTAGAGAAAGAAAAAGGTGGCCGTGGTGTGCTTTTAGGTGGTGTGCCGGGTGTTGCCCCAGCCAAAGTGTTAATCATTGGCGGCGGTGTTGCGGGTTATCAGGCGGCACGCATGGCCGTGGGCTTGGGTGCGCATGTAAAAATTATGGATAAATCGCAAAAACGTTTGCGGGAATTAGACGATATTTTTAAAGGCCAAGTCACATTACTCATGAGTAATGAGCAATTATTGCAAGAAGAACTGAAAAAGGCCGATTTAGTCATTGGGGCGGTACTCATACCCGGAGCCAGTGCGCCAAAGCTGATAAAACGTGCATATCTGAACGAAATGCAAGATGGCAGCGTGATTGTGGATATTGCCATTGACCAAGGCGGTATTGCCGAGACATCTAAACCCACCACCCATGCCGAACCCACTTATATTGTGGATGGCGTTGTGCATTATTGCGTAGCCAATATGCCCGGTGCGGTAGCGAGAACATCAACCTTAGCCCTCAATAATGCCACCATTGAATATGGTTTAATGCTTGCCAATTTAGGGTGGGAAAAAGCGATAGAAAAGTCTGCCCATTTAAAAAATGGGCTCAATATCTGTAAAGGCAAAATTACCTATACTGCCGTGGCCGAGGCTTTTCCTGATTTAGCTTAAATAATAGCTAGCGACATTGCCAAGCAAAACGGCAAGCGCGTTGCTCTTTCAGTTTACGCTGATATTCTTGGGCGGGGTGCTCATATATGGGCACGCCCGAGCCGGGTGCATCGTTTCGGGGTTGGCCGTTAATAAAATACACACCTTCATGATAACCCGTATAATCCGATGACGGCGCGGTAATCACCTGAGCATCGGGGGTTTTTAGCTGTGGGTTGGTGATGGTTTGGCTTTGAGTTTTTTGTGTTTTAACGGGTTGAGCCGTTTGCCGTGGTGCCGATGACCCATTTTTCTCCCAACCCCATTGGCCTTCGCTACAAGCCGTAATAACAAAAAGTGCGGATAATGGTATAATATAGTTTTTCATATTCTCTCTCTACTTATAATTCACGGGCAACAGCATAATAGGCCGATGCCACCATGGCATCTTTTAAGGGGCTATCGGCAAAAATATCCAATTGATTGGCGGCTTCGGCGGCAAGTTCTTGGGCTTTATTTAACGAAAGCTCAAGGCCTTTATGTTTATAAATTAGCTTTTTGGCATATTCTAAATCGCCATCTTGCTGATCCAAATCTTCAATACAGCGTTGCCAAAAGGCTTTTTCTTCATTATTAGCGGCGGCATAAGTGATAATGAGCGGTAGCGTTACTTTACCTTCGCGGAAGTCATCGCCAATATTTTTGCCCAAAGCTTCTTGCTTGGCCGACCAATCCAAAATATCATCGGCAATCTGAAAGGCTAACCCTAAATTTAACCCATATAAGCGCAAACGCTCTTGTATTTCGGCATCTTGGGCGGCAACCACCGCACCAACCTCGCAAGCGGCAGCAAAAAGGGCGGCCGTTTTGCCTTCAATCACCTTCATATAATCTTCGACTGTAGTACTTAAGTCGCCGGCTGTTTGTAGCTGGGCAACTTCGCCTTCGGAAATAGTGGCCGATGCCGATGCCAAAATGCGCAATACTTCTAAATTACCGTCTTCCACCATGAGCTCAAAAGCACGGGCGAATAAAAAATCCCCCACCAAAACGCTAGCCTGATTACCCCAAATATTATTGGCGGTTTCGTTACCACGGCGTTGGTCGGATTCATCAACCACATCATCATGGAGCAATGTGGCGGTATGGATAAATTCTACACAGGTTGCAAGGCCAACGGCTCGGTTATCCAAAGCTTCTTCATAGCCGCATAATTTGGCCGATGCTAAGGTAAGCACAGGGCGCATGCGTTTACCCCCCGATGTAATTAAATGGGCTGCAAGCTCCGGTATCAGCGGTACATGGCTATACATCCGTGCCAATATTTGCTCATTCACTTGGTTGAGTTCGGGTTCCACAGCAGAAATTAAGTTTTTAATTCCGTCTTTTGGTGATAAGCTTGCCATTGCGACTCCATATTGCTATTTATGATACTACAATAACCACAACGCCATTGAAGTGCAAGCAAAACAACCAAGGATATATATGGATAATATCTTTAATGAAAAAATAGAAACATGCGATGATTTTTTGGGCGGAAAGCTTCGGTTGATACAGCCCATTAACGGTTATCGCGCGGGGGTAGACCCCGTATTATTAGCCGCCGCATTGCCAAATGATGCCAAAGGGCGTTTGTTGGATTTAGGCTGTGGTGTGGGCACAAGTGGCTTATGTGCTTTATGGCGCAACCCAAAGCTTACAATGGTGGGTATCGAAGGCGATGAAGATGCCGCCAAAAGATGCACACGCAATGCCATACTGAACCGAATGGAAGATAGGGTTATTGTGCATCATCAGCAGTTAGGTAATGCCGAATTTATCGACCCTTTAAAAGGGGAGGAAGTGGATATTGTTATGACCAACCCACCATGGTTTGAGCCTGCCCATAGCCAAAAAGCCCAAGGGAGCCGTGGTAATGGGCGGCAAGAAGGGGATATTAATTTAGACGATTGGCTCGATTACGGCTTGCGCAAATTACGCACCGGCGGGCTGATTGCGATTATTCATCGGGCGAACCGTAGCGATGATATTTTGCGCATCTTTACAAACCGTGTGGGCAATATTAAATTAATACCCATATGGTCAAAAAAGAATCAGCCGGCGAAACATGTGATTATTTTAGGCAATAAAGCCCGCAAAACCCCCATGCGGATTATGTCGGGTTGTGTAATGCATAGTGATGACGGCGCGTTTTTACCCCATGCCAAAGATATTTTTATGAAGGGCAGCCCCCTTTATTACGGAGAAGAATAAATGAAAAAATTAATCAATAAAATCCGCGGAAAAGAAAAACCCAAGTCAGTAGCGATACTCCCCCTTAAGGGCGCTATTATGGATAATCCGCGTGGGTTAAACTTAAAAGGCTTATTGCCTGCACTAACCAAAATAGAAAAAGTTGGTAAAAAGTTAGATGCCATTGTGCTTTTAATCAATAGCCCCGGCGGCTCGCCCGTGCAATCATCATTGATTGCCAGCCGTATTCGTTATGTGGCCAATAAACACAAATTACCGGTTTATGCTTTTGTGGAAGATGTTGCGGCATCGGGTGGTTATTGGTTGGCTTGCGCGGCAGATGAAATTTATGGCGATGCCAACTCGATTGTCGGTTCAATCGGTGTGATATCCTCGGGCTTTGGCTTTACGGATTTAATTGGTAAAATTGGTGTGGAGCGCCGGGTTTATACATCGGGCGAGAGTAAATCGCAACTCGATCCGTTTAAACCCGAAAATGAGGCCGATATTGCCCGGCTTAAGAATATACAAAATGAAATTCATCAGTCTTTCATTCAATGGGTAGAATCGCGCCGTGGTGAAAAATTAACCAAAGAATATCCGCTTTTTACCGGTGAATTTTGGACAGCCGAACAAGGGAAAAATTTGGGATTAGTCGATGGCCTTGCCCATGCTTACCCGTGGATTAAAGAAAAATTTGGCGATGGGTGCGAAATCAAGCTCTTTACCAAACCCCAACCAATGTTTCGTAAGCTTTTGGGGCGTGGCGCGCTTACATCATCGCTTTCTGATGATTTGATTGTGAGCGCAAAAGAGCAAAATATTTGGGCCAGATTTGGTTTGTAATTCTTTGGTTTATAATTCTTATTAAAAGATATGAATATAATCTTTGAATAAACGCAAACAGATAATGAGCGCACCAAAGGTTAAAAAGGCAAAGGAGATATAGCGGATAGCAGGGGCGTCCCTTCCGCTTAGCTCTGCAACCCGGCGCATACCAAATATGCTAAATAACGCAAGCCCCACATAATGGCCAAATAACATGGCGGTATATACCCATGCGATATGAAAGTTTTGCAAAACCGCCCAAGCGGCTATCGGGATAGTCACACCAAAAAGCTGGGTGATTGTAATGATTGTACCGGTTTTTTGCCGCCCTGTGGCATTTAAAAACTGTAACCAAATGGCGTTAATTCCAACGGCAGCTACCGACCATGATGTAATGGCTAAGTAAAAGCGAAAGCTCCAAAAGGCTTCTTCATTATCATTAAATACGGGCGCAAGAGGTATGCGGATAGAATATAAAATAACCGCAACAGCAATGCCCCAAATGGTGGCAAATAAAATGGATTTTCGTAAGGCCTCAAAGATACGGTCATATTTTTTAGCCCCTAAATTTTGCCCGGTAAAGGGGCCAATCATTGCGCCTAAAGCCATGAGCGGGGCAATAAAAAAGATTTCTATTTTAAAGGCGGGGCCAAAACCGGCGGCATCAAAAGCGCCATAAGAATTAACAAAGCGGATCATAATAATACTGGCAATAGGGGCAACAATTTGCGTTAATGTGGTTGGTATGGCAACATCGCCAATTTTTCCCCAATAGCTAGTTACTTTATTAAAGGGCAGGGCTTTAAAATCTAAAATGCCGATTTTCTTTGCAAAATAGATAGATAATACAAAAGTAATAAAGCGCGAGAGTAATGTAGCTGTTGCCGCACCGGCAATGCCCATAGCCGGCAGAAAGCCCACACCAAAAATAAGCAGTGGGTCGATAACAAGGTTAAGCAAACTACCGCCCAACATAATCATACCCGGATAAGCCGCATTACCGGCGGCACGCATGGTGGAGTTTAAAATTACAGGGGCAATCATAAAAATAACACTCGGATACCAAATGAGCATATATTTTTTAATATAAACCAATACCTGTTCACTCACACCTAAATGACCAAAGAGCGGGTCGATAGAAACAAGGCCTAAAATGCATGCCAATGCAGCCAATAAAAAAGCAAGCACAATAGCAGAGAATGTAAATTTTTGGGCTTTTTCCCAATCGTCTTCGCCAATGGTACGGCTAACCACAACGGTTACACCAATGCCTAAACCAAGGGCAAGTTTAATCAGAAAAAAGTCTATCTGATAAATTTGTGTGAGCGCCGCTTGTTGGATAGAACCTAAGCTATTTTCGCCATCGCCTAACCGGCCAATCCAATAGCTATCGGCAATGCCGTAAGTCATACCGGCAATAAGGCCAATAAGCATAGGAATACTTAATTTTACGAGTGTACCAATAACCGAACCTTCTGTTAAGCGTGCCCTTGTATTGCTCACAATATCGTCTCCAACTTTATTAATGTTCTTTTAAAATGCGCTTTTAATTTTGCAAGGTCAAATGTTTTTTTGCTTAAGATAATGCTTCTTGCTCAAGCTTTCGGGTTGTGGTTTCAATATCCGATTTTAGCTGCTCCATAAAGGCTTTGCGCGGTAAATCCGGCGTAAGGGCGGGCAAAAACTCTAAAATAATTGTACCTGATTGTTGTATGGGCTTTTTGCTTGGCCAAAAAATGCCTGAGTTAATTGCTGCCGGAATAAGCGGAACATCGTTAAAAGACTGAGTAAGTGCATAAACACCCGGTAAATACCGACCCTCGGTTTGGGCAGGGGTGCGTGTACCCTCGGGGAAGATAATGATGCTACGGCCTTGATTGATAAATTTTTGGGCTTGGGCAACCATTACTTTAAGGGCGACACTGCCTTTGCTGCGCTCAATAGAAAGTGCGCCGGCTTTTTGGCTTAATGCCCGCCATAGGGGAATTTTATCTAAATCTGCCTTTAGCGCATAAACAGGGTAAGGCAATAAACTGTAAAATAATGCCGTGGTCTCAAAGGCCGACTGATGTTTACAGGCCACAATCACAGGGCGATTTTTGGGCAGATTTTCTAAGCCACGGGCTTCAAACTTTATATTACAAAAAAAACGCAAGCCAAAACGCGTGAATACACCCCATAACTTCACATAATTGCTCACGATTTTATAGGGAAACGGCAAAATAAATACCGAGAAAATCAGGAGTAAAGCCGTTATTATAATAAAATAAGTTTTAAATAAAATAGAGCGTATCATCATGGTTAGCTAAATATATCCATTACATTAATCTGAACCCACCGAATAGAGAGTTTGGCAAATTCTTTAGATAAACGCAATAACCATTCTTTATTTAAATACCAAAACTCGCCCCCATTTTGTTGGGCTTCGGAAACCACAGGGCTGGGGATAAAATAATTTTGTGGCATCACATGGCGAAATTCCAATAAACTACGCTGGATATGCCAATTAGATGTTACAATAATGGCAGAGGTAAAGCTGTTTTGTTGCATCCACCCTTTAGCCTCGGCGGCATTACCAATAGTGCTACCAGCCACACGGCCGATATCGACCTTGCGTTTTAATCGGTTAGAAAGCTCGGGCATTTGTTTGAATAGTTCTTGCGAAGATACAATGGGGTTTACCCCCGATACCAAAAGCCGAGCATCGGTTTTTTGCTCAAGCATTTCTGCCGATTGCGGCAAGCGGCCTTTACCACCAGTAAGCACCACAATAGATTGTGCATTTTCGGTACCGGCAAGGGGCGGCATTTCGGTTGGTAAATGATGCACCCAATAAAAAAAGAATATAATCCAAATGATTAAGATAATAAAACAACATTTGATAAGGAAAGAAAAAACCGAAAAAAACCGTTTTCTTTTTTGTTTTTCTTTTATATAACTATAATATGCATTCATCCCTGCGGTATCCGTTTTGGCATATTATAGGCGAATAAAAAATCTTGAACAAGTCCTTTGACGAATAATTAAAATCTGGTTATGCTATATTAGAATAAATAAGGTATTATATCACATGCAAATTACTTGTCCGAATTGCAATAAAAAATATGCAATCGAGCCTTCACAAATTGGGGAAATGGGGCGTAAAGTTCAGTGTAGCCAGTGTAAACATATATGGTTTGCCAAGCCCGACGACTTAACCGAGCCAACAGTTACCCCATTAAAACCCGAAGATAAAGAGATTAAATCAGCTAAACAACCCGTAAAAGATAAAAGCGAAACAGCCGAAATAATGGAGGAAGTGCCAACAAAAACAGTGCATGAAACCATTGTGAAAAATTTACCGGTGGTGATAGAGCAAGATATCAACCAAGAGATTAAAGAGGCGCTTATTCGCAGCCAAAATCTTAATGGCCGGTTATCTACAATGCTTTTTGCAACCAACGTACTTATTTTGGGGTTGTTAATTATTTTAATCTTATTACTTATGTAATAAAGCAAGGAAAGGATAGGAACATGCTTTCAGAAAAATTATTTAAATTAATGGAAAAACAAATTGCCATTGAAGAACAATCGGCACGTATTTACCTTCAGATGAGCCTTATTTGCGCCGAGCAAGATTTAACCGGTGGCGAAAACTTTTTTAAAGGGCATTCCGATGAAGAATATGGCCATATGCAACAATTTATTCGCTATTTGATTGACCGCAGCATGCCACCAAAGCTCGATAAGCTCGATGCTCCCCAAGTGAAATGGGTGGATCTGCCAACAATGGTGGAAGATGCTTTAAATCATGAAAAATTTGTAACCGCAAGCATTTTAAAATTGCGCAAAATTGCCGAGGAAGTTAACGATCCGGCAACAGCCAATTTTTTAGATACATTCATTGATGAACAAAATGAAGAAGAAGCTTTGTTCTCGCGCCTTATCCGCCGCTTAAAATTAACAGGTGACGATAGCCGCTCAATATGGTATCAGGATCAAGAAATGCAACGCATGCATGATCTGTCTCATACAAATACATAATTTTACCATGCAAATGCCGAGCCTGATGTGAAGGCTCGGTATTTTTTTATTCAATTTGCTATTTTTTCCTTGCTTATTGAGTAAAAATGAATATTATCTCTCTTTATTACAAATATTGCGGGTGTAGCTCAGGGGTAGAGCGCTACCTTGCCAAGGTCGAAGTCGTGGGTTCGAATCCCATCACCCGCTCCAATATTGTAATCCTAAAATAAACGCAAAATATTTGCGGGTGTAGCTCAGGGGTAGAGCGCTACCTTGCCAAGGTCGAAGTCGTGGGTTCGAATCCCATCACCCGCTCCAATATCCTTTCCATTTATTATAATAAAACTGAGTTTTTGCATCATTACGAACCACGAGATTATTAAGCGGGTTGCACGCACTACGCGCTTCGCAACAGAATGGTTCGAACCCCATTTATTGAGTAGGTTGCACGTGCATGCGTACTTCGCACAATAATATGTTCGTTGCACGTGCTACGCACTTCGCAACTGGGCACTCCAATATCCTTTCCATTTATTATAATAAAACTGAGTTTTTGCATCATTACGAACCACGAGATTATTAAGTGGGTTGCACGCACTACGCGCTTCGCAACGGGGGTTCGAACCCCTTATCACCCGCTCCAAAATCTCTCAAAAACTATAAATTCTGAATATTGCACTTTTCTCACCCACGAGATTATAAGTTGATTGCACGCATTCGTTGGTAAACACTTCGTGTTATTTAACTTTTCAAATTTCTTATCACTCCGACCTTAAACCAATAATCTATTTTATGGGGCTCTGCCACTATACCCTATAGTATGTGCGGGGCTTTGCCTCTGCACCCCAATTCGCCCTCGGGGTAATTTTCGGGTGCTTGGCCACCATGAGCCATTGGTAAAACAAACAGCATTGCTGCTGTAAATATCATCTTCTTCATCACAGAATATCCCCTTTTTTTATATGGTTATAATATGAATATATATATAAAAATATTTGGGTTGTCACATAGAAACCGAACAAACATTCATGAATTTAATATTGTTACTCCATAACATATTTTGCCATAGGCGGATTGCACGCATTATAATATTGTAGCTCTTTCCAATATCTTAATAAATTATTCAAAAAACTAACAAGTAGTTTTTTATTAGTTTAAAATAGTGTATGGTAATATTTTATTAAATTAGCGTTGTTGTATAGATTATGAAAAAAAGAATACGTTTTATTGACTTGTTCGCAGGTATCGGTGGTTTCCATTTGGCATTTCATGATTTAGGTGCGGAATGTGTATTGGCATGTGAAAAAGATGAATACGCAAGAGAGACATATAAATTCAACTTTAATGAAATATCCCCGAAGATATTTAACCATAATAACTTTCCTGACGATATTCAGAAAATTACGAATGACGTATCTTTGATACCTGAGTTTGATATCCTCTGTGCGGGTTTTCCATGCCAGCCCTTCTCTCAAGCAGGGTATAAGAAGGGTTTTAGCGAAAGCTTAGAAAATCGGGGTAATATGTTTTTTCAAATTTATCAAATTATAAAGCATAAAAAACCTGAGGCATATTTTTTAGAAAATGTAAGACATCTGAGAAATCATAATGACGGAAAAACTTTTACCGTTATTCGTGATGCATTAGAAGAATTAGGCTATTCTTTTCATTATAAGGTAGTGAAAGCGTCTGATTACGGACTACCCCAACATAGACCGAGAATATTTATGGTAGGTTTTAAAAATGAAAAAACTTTTGATAGCGAGTTTTCTTTCCCTGAGGCTATTCCGTTGAAAATGGATATGTCGGATATATTCAAAGGTAACTGTAATAAAAAGATAGGCTATACATTACGCGTTGGGGGAAGAGGTTCCGGTTTAAACGATAGAAGAAATTGGGATACATATCTGGTAAACGGAAAAGTTGTTAGAATTTCGTCAAGGGAGGGTAAAAAAATGATGGGTTTCCCAGATAGTTTTTTATTCCCCGTATCTGAAACTCAAGCAATGAAACAATTAGGAAACTCGGTAGCGGTTCCTGCAGTAAGAGCAACGGCTGAAAAAATTTTACAATACGTGGAACTAAGTAATCTCGATACGAATAGAAATTATTATAAAAAGGCGGCTAATTTTGGTTGATTGTTACAATAAAGGGGAATGGAGTGAGTTTTATGCCGTTATTAAGCTGTTATCCGAGGCAAAAATATATGCGGCAAATTCAAAATTACAAAAAATTAATGATAAGGTTTATTATATATCAAAAATTATTAAGGATGACCCCGGATGTATAAAAATTTATGACCTAAAAGAAGAAGGTATAATAAAAATTATATACTATGGGAAAGATTTACCGGATAAATTTATTCAATCATCAGAAGTGAAACCGTCTATACCGATAATCTTTAATAAAATCAGAGATTCCTCAGGTACTTTTTCTATTTCGGAAGCCACTCGTTTAAATGAACTGTTATCTTATGGAGCGGTAAAGGCATCAAATGTGAAAAAAGAAGATATACGTATCTCGATGATTGATCCGAATGTTTTTACGGAAGAGGAAATAGGATTTAGTATTAAGTCTGATATCGGTAATAAACCGACACTCTTGAATGCATCAGGAGCCACAAATTTTATATTTAACATTAGTAATATAGATTATCAACGGTTATCGGAATTAAATAATTTGAATAAATTAAAAGTACGCATTCGTAGCCTGAAGAATGATGAAACGATTACTTTTATGATGCCTGCAGATCCAACGTTCAATAAAAATTTAAGAAAAATTGATTCACTAATGCCAATATTTTTATCGGAAATGCTATTGTGCTTTTATAGCGGAAAGACATCTTCCGTAAATGAATTGGTAAAGGAGATATGTAAAACACATACTATAAAGGCACTGAATTTTTCATTTGATGATATTAAATATAAGATTAGTCAATTGCTGATAAATATTGCGTTAGGTATGGTGCCGAAGAAGGAATGGGATGGATATATAAAAGCGGATGGCGGTTATATCATCGTAAAAGAAGATGGTGAATTGGTTTGCTTCCATATTTATAATATATCTGATTTTGGGGAATATTTATTTAATAATACAAAATTTGATATCCCCTCTGTGAGCAGGCATAAATTCGGAAAAATTTATAAGGATAATCAATACCGAATAAAGTTAAATTTACAAATTAGATTTAAGTAAATGGTTGACATATTTACAAAACATCAGCGTTCGGCAAATATGTCCGCCGTGAGAAGTAAGAATACCAAACCGGAGATAATGGTTAGGACTTTTTTATTTAGTAATGGATTCAGATATAGACTTCATGATAAAAAACTTCCCGGAAAACCGGATATAGTCCTTAAGAAGTATAGAACGGTTATTTTTGTTAACGGTTGTTTCTGGCATGGCCATGATTGCAAGAAAGGTAGGCTCCCCAAAACTAATATTGATTTTTGGGAAACAAAGATTGCGACGAATAAAATTAGAGACTTAGAAAATACTACTCACCTTAAGAAATTAGGTTGGAATGTTCTTACTATTTGGGAGTGTGAAGTTTATAATGATAAATTGTATGATTTACCATCTCAAATAAAAGGATAAATATAATTGTGTATTACCCCCATAATATATTTTGCCAAAGGCGAATTGCTCCTTTATGGCTAATGCGCATTTGGCGTTCTATGGCTAGGCTGCAATGGATATGCTGTCCTTGGCCAAACTGCCCCATAATTAGGCTACCATCAAAACGATTATTGCCCTTTTGAATAGTGATTGCCGATTGATAAGGGGGCTGATAGGCCGATACAAAATATAATCCACGCTCATGCGCCCAATTTTGCCAATCATCATCGGTTATTAGGTTAGGGGCAGAAAATAGAAGGTCATCATGCATAAAGACGGGCGCATCGGCATCGGTTTCGCGCCAACGAATAGAGGGCGAACCGATAGTGAAATCACCCACCCAAGCCATTTGATTTTGTGGGTCATCTTGCGGGCGCTGATAAAGGCTAATCAGCCGTCCACCCCGATTTACCCACTGATTAATACTGGGCATTATATCATCAATCATTGTGCCATAGCTGGCTCTAATGCAGCTATCTAATATAATAATATCATAATCATCGGGCGTAAGCTGATACAGATTATCTGGGGTATAAATATCCACATATTCGGCTAAATTTTGGGTAATATGGCACAAGGCCAAACTATTATGATAAATGAAGGCAATTTTGGTTGAGATATTGCGTTTATTTTGGAGATTAAGCTGTTTAATTATAGCTAGTGTGATACTATAAATCTTTTGTTTCAGATGGTTTAAATCAATCTCTTTAATGACTTGTAAGGGCATATCATTCCAACAAATCTGATATTGCCCCTCTGCCCATTGGGGTGGGGTAATCTCTAAATGATTAATGCCTTGGGATAATGGCAAATTTTGAGTGAATATTTTTTGACTGTTAGCGGATTGAATATTTAATTGCCCCTGTTGTTCCATCGCTAAAACATTAAGGGAAAGCGCAATGGATTGATTATCCATGCGTAAATTCGCGGGTTCATCTAAATAAACAGGCGGGTGAATGATTGGGTCTTCAAAGGCCGTATAAGGCAATGATATTTCCATACCACCAATAGAAAAATCAAATTGTATTTCCGGTAAGTTTTTATATGGGCTTAAACCATAAATACCGCTACTACCCATGGAAAATTGGGTGTTCATATCGCTGGGGGTTTGGGGCTGCCAATCCACAGGGATTATATATTCACTCATCGCTTCAATCGTAATAGATTGCGCATATGGTGCAAAAAACGGATTATCGGATATACCCGTTAAAGTGATGGCTTGGCTATTACCGTTAAAAATACGGATTTTCCCTTTATTGCGCTGCCCCGCAATAATATACGGTTTTTCCCATTCTAAACGCACATAAATTTGGCTATAAATTTGCAAAAGCCGGGCGAGGTGCCGTTCTAACTGTTGCAACCGAGTTTGCGCATAGGGTTGGCTTGGTGTTAATTCTTTAATATATTGCTGCAAGTTCCAGATAGAATGGCGGCAAGCTGTAGGGTTAGCAAGCTCAGTTTTGATGTTGGTTAAATCATCATCAATTTTTTCAAACGCTTCGATATATTCGGGGGCATATAAAAGAGCAAGTTCTTTAAAATTTTGGGCGAGGCCGTCAAATAAGTCCGTTTGGCTCCCGATTTTGGCATCTAAAATATGCAAGCCCACTTTGGCTCCCCCAAAAAAGGAAATATCGTGCGTGCCTTCACTTAGCCAATATCCCATGGACTGAGATTGATGATTTTGCCGAGAGATTTCACCTTGCTGCAAATAACTTTGCCCGCTTAAGCTTTCTATTTCATTGAGCAAAAATTCATGATGGGCAACGGGGGGAGGGGTGCTATCGTCATAAGCACTCCCACCACCGCTCCATGCAGGCAGGAGCAATTTGGCACATTGCC
>JBKEAR010000036.1:0-5056 GCA_047972425.1 Alphaproteobacteria bacterium
TTACTAAAAAAAACTATTTTTTAAGTAGAACTTGCACTGATTCTTTAAGAACTTTACCAGCTTTAAAACGTGGTTGTACAGAAGCAGGAATTTTCAGTGGGTCTTGTGTACGTGGGTTACGACCAGTAGTTGCAGCACGGTTTTGTGTGCTAAAAGTACCAAATCCTACTAAGCGTACTTCATCGCCTATGGCTAAAGCGCCAGAAACAGAAACAATTACAGCTTCTACTGCACGACCAGCATCTGCTTTAGATAGACCAGAAGCTTTTGCTACTTCGGCTACGAGTTCATTTTTATTCATTTTTATAGTCCCCTATATCTCTCATTCAGATTGCCATTTATTTATTTTTTTAGCAATCTCTCAGGCTATACTGTTAAAATTAATTTTAAGCATTATGCTTAAAACTCTAGACCATTATTAATTGAACCAATTATTCCCTTGGGTCAAGTAAGAAATGGTAATTTTTGCAAAAAACTATTGTTTCTTAAGGGATTTACCACCAATTTTGTCAAAATTGTGACTTTTTGAGCAAAATTGATGGTAAATTTATTCGGATTAAATTTTACAAGCTTACGATTCGAAATACGAACTTAATGATGTGCTGTTGGATTGTTTATATCCACATCCTTATTTTTTGCCACCTCAAGCTCGTTAATTGGAATGAGCTCATTAACTAAAGCCCCTTCTAGAACCGTATCAACATGATCCGCAAATATAATCTCTAATCCTTCTTTAACATTATCTGGAATTTCAGCCATATCTTTCTCATTTTCTTTCGGAATAAATACGGTTTTAATTCCACCTCTGAGTGCAGCTAAAAGCTTCTCTTTTAACCCGCCAATGGGTAAAACATTCCCTCTTAACGTAACCTCACCCGTCATAGCAATATCTTTACGCACCGGGTTATTTGTTAAGACAGAAACAATGCTTGTAACCATAGCAACCCCAGCTGAAGGACCATCTTTTGGTGTAGCGCCCTCGGGGACGTGTAAGTGAATATCTTTTTCCTCAAATTTGTTAAAAGAAATTCCATATTGGTTTGCACGGGAATGAACATAAGAACGCGCCGTTTGGATAGATTCTTGCATCACTTCGCCAAGCTTACCTGTTAGTTTCATGTTCCCTTTACCTTTAAGTTCTACGGCCTCAATAGAAAGGAGCTCACCACCAACAGATGTCCAAGCCAAGCCTGTGGTCACGCCTACTTGATCTCGCTCTTCGGCTATACCAAAACGGAATTTACGCACACCGGCATAATTACTTAAATTTTCTGATGTTACATGCACATGATCCGTATTACCCAACAAAATCTCTTTAAGTGATTTACGGATGATTTTTGCAATATCACGTTCTAACCCCCGAACACCACTTTCTCTTGTATAATAACGGATCAAATCAACAATAGCTTCATCGGCTATTGACCATTCTTCTTCCTTGATACCATTCATATCCATTTGCTTTTTAACGATATGTCTTTTCGCAATTTCTAATTTTTCCTGCTCGGTGTAACCAGAAAGATGAATGATTTCCATACGATCTAATAAAGGTGCGGGTAAATTGAGTGAGTTTGCTGTTGCAATGAACATAACATCGGATAAATCATATTCAACTTCAAGATAATGATCCATAAAAGTTGAGTTTTGCTCCGGATCCAAAACCTCTAAAAGTGCCGATGCCGGATCCCCTCGGAAATCCTGCCCCATTTTATCGATTTCATCAAACAAGAACATTGGATTCGAAACTTTTGCTTTTTTAATACTCTGAACAATTTTACCCGGTTGCGAGCCAATATATGTTCTACGGTGCCCGCGAATCTCAGCTTCATCGCGTACACCACCTAGGCTCATACGTACAAATTTACGCCCTGCCGCCTCGGCAATGGATTGTCCCAAAGATGTTTTACCCACACCCGGAGGCCCCACAAGGCACAATATCGGTCCGCGGACTTTTTCAGAGCGCTGCTGAACCGCTAAATACTCCAAAATACGCTCTTTAACTTTATCGAGTCCGTAATGATCGCGATCCAAAATTTCTTCGGCTTGTTGTAAGGTTTTTTCTACCTTACTCCGTTTTTTCCACGGAATATCCAAAAGCCAATCTAAGTAATTACGCACTACTGTCGTCTCTGCCGACATTGGGCTCATTGTCTTCATTTTTTTCAACTCAGAATAAGCCTTATCTTTTGCCTCTTTTGATAACTCTGTTGCTTCTATTTTCTTTTCAATTTCTGCAATTTCATTATCTTCTTCGCCATCATTCAGCTCTTGTTGAATCGCCTTCATTTGCTCATTTAAGTAATATTCGCGCTGTGTTTTCTCCATGGAGCGTTTTACGCGCCCACGGATTTTTTTCTCAACCTGAAAAACATCAATATCTTCATCAATTTTCTCAATTGTTACGCTAACTCGATCTTCTACATTAATTGTTTCTAAAATTTGTTGTTTATGAATAACATCTTGTGCCAAATGCGATGCAATTGTATCGGCCAATATACTATGATCAGCTATTGATTTAATATTTGATAAAATTTCGGGGGCAACTTTTTTGCCTAAGCGCACATATTGCTCGAATTTATTTTTTAATTCTTCAACCAAATCATCAACATCATTTTCGCCATCAATATCGTTTAAATATTCAATATCAACGGTCATATAATCTGCATTATCAGCAACTTTAATGATTTTACCTCTTGTTTTACCTTCTACAAGAACCTTAACTGTTCCATCGGGTAAACGGAGCAATTGCATAATACGTGCAACTGTCCCTACATGATAAACATCATCGATATTAGGGTCATCAGTCGTTGGATCTTTTTGGGCAACTAAAAAGACCTCACGATCTTTCTCTATAACTTCCTCAAGCGCTTTAATAGACTTATCGCGCCCAACAAAAAGAGGAACAGCCATATGCGGAAAAACCACAATATCGCGCAATGGTAGCAACGGAATTGTGTGAATAGTGTTTTCTGAAGTAACTTTATTTTCTTCTGACATATAATTTTCCTTATCATTATAGACCAAAAATCTTAAACCTTTTTTGCCTAAGCATCTAAAATTTTGTCTGTATACTTAATAGATATGGAATAAGCCCCTTAAAAAAGCAAGGGGCTTATCCAAAAGTTTAATATAATCATCAAAATAAAAGAATTAGGCTTTCTTTTTCTCTTTTTCTAATTTTGATAAATCATCATAAACAAGAGTTGGGTTTTCTTTTTTATCAACAGATTCTTTTGTAACAATAACCTCAGCTACATTTTGTGTTGATGGTAAATCATACATCGTACCCAACAGGATATTCTCGATTATAGAACGCAATCCCCTTGCGCCAGTATTGCGTTCCAATGCTTTTTCAGCAACGGCTTCTAAGGCTTCATCGGTAAAGGTAAGTTTTGCTCCATCCATTTCAATTAACTTAGAATATTGCTTTAACAAAGCATTTTTGGGCTCTTTAAGAATACGAATAAGATCTTGCTTATGCAATTCCTCTAAAGTAACTAAAATAGGTAAACGACCAACAAATTCGGCAATCAGACCATATTTCATTAAGTCTTCTGATTCCGTCAGCTTAAATATTTCGCCATCACCACGCTCATCCGGAGCCGCAACAATAGCACCAAAACCAACACCCGACTTACTTGTACGTTGTTTAATCACCCGATCTAAACCAGAGAATGCACCCCCACAGATGAAGAGAATATTAGAAGTATCCACTTGGATATATTCTTGCTGTGGGTGCTTTCTGCCCCCTTGTGGAGGAACAGACGCAACAGTTCCTTCAATAATTTTCAATAAGGCTTGCTGCACACCTTCACCTGAAACATCACGGGTAATTGACGGATTTTCTGATTTACGGGTTATTTTATCAATCTCATCAATATAAATAATCCCGCGTTCAGTTTGCTCAACATTATAATCAGCGGCCTGTAAAAGCTTTAAAATAATATTCTCTACATCTTCACCCACATAACCGGCTTCAGTCAATGTAGTGGCATCGGCAATAGTAAATGGAACATCTAAAATATTAGCCAAGGTTTGCGCCAAAAATGTTTTACCACTACCCGTAGGCCCCACCATTAAAATATTTGATTTCGCAATTTTAATATTATCATCATCTATTTTCTGATCTAAGCGCTTATAATGGTTATACACAGCAACCGAAAGAACTTTTTTAGCATCTTCCTGTCCTATCACAAATTCATTGAGAGCCTCAAATATTTCTTTGGGTTTAGGTAAATAACTATTTTCATCGTCTGAATCTCTACCTTGAGCATCAATGCGCGCCTGTTCATTAATGATTTCCCAACCTAAGCCGATACATTCATCGCAAATGTAAACATTGTCCGAGCCTGCAATAAGCCGTTTAACGTCTTTTTCTTTCTTTCCGCAAAATGAACAATGAAGTTCTTTTTTTTCTTGCTCCGACATTATCTACTCCTAAGCTTTATTCGCTAATCCGTTTTTCAACAATTTTATCAATCAAACCAAATTTTAATGCTTCTTCAGCCGACATAAAATTATCGCGTTCCAAGGCTTTTTCTATTACTGCAATTTTTTGCCCTGTATGCTTTACATATATCTGATTAAGCCTTTTACGCAACGATAAAATCTCTTTTGCCTGAATTTCAATATCAGTCGCTTGGCCTTGGGCGCCGCCAGATGGCTGATGAACCATAATCCGTGCGTTAGGCAACGATACCCTGCGCCCCTCGGCTCCTGCAGCTAATAAAAGAGACCCCATAGAACATGCTTGGCCTAAACATACAGTTTCAATTTCTGGTTTAATATACTGCATTGTATCATCAATTGATAATCCGGCAGTAACCACTCCTCCCGGAGAGTTTATATATATTGAGATATCTCTATTTTGATTTTCAGCCTCTAAAAATAATAGCGGTGCACAAATCAGTGATGCGATGTGATCTTCAATTGGGCCCGTTATAAAATCAACACGATCTCGCAATAATCGTGAAAAAATATCAAATGCGCGCTCACCCCGCCCTGTACTTTCAATCACAGTGGGGATAAGCGTTGATATAATATCAGAATGATCCATAAA
>JBKEAR010000030.1:0-2155 GCA_047972425.1 Alphaproteobacteria bacterium
CTACCTTCATTGTCCCGTTACTGCGGCCTTCAACAAGCTCTTTAAATTTTAAGGCCATTTGGCCTTTGGGTGTGGCCTCGGCCACCACATGCGAAAATTTTATGGTAACATCACCGGCAAAAGCGTTAAGTGATGCAAGCATTAATCCTGTTATTAATGTTTTTCTGAACATTTAAAAAGTCTCCCTGTTTTTGTTGGATTATTTTTAACCCTTTATGCTGGTATGGTAATATATTTTTTCAAAAAAGCAAACAAATTTTAAAATTCAATATAAAGTGTATCAAAAATTGCATTTAAATGGGATTATTTATGTTGAATTAAAATAACGAGTTGAAAAACAAGAATAAAATCGGTATTTTAAAATAAAATATAAGCATGTTTTGGCATGTTTATATTGTGAGGCTTTAAATTTAGGGAAAAGAAAATGTTAACATTTTTTATTTGTGTCGGCTTATTAATAGCCGGTTATTTTACATATGGCGTTTTGGTTGAGCGTATCTTTCAAATTCAACCCAATCGCCAAACACCCGCGCATACCCAAGCCGATGGTGTTGATTATATGTTGATGCCAAGGTGGAGAATTATTTTTATTCAGTTTTTAAATATTGCAGGTGTGGGGCCTGTTTTTGGCCCGATACTTGGCGCATTATACGGGCCTTCGGCATTGGTATGGATTGTTGTGGGTTCTATTTTTGCCGGTGGGGTGCATGATTATTTTTCGGGCATGATGTCTATTCGCCATAAAGGAGAATCGATACCCGAAGTCATTGGCGATTATATGGGCATGCCGGCACGGTGGATTATGCGTATATTCTCGATTGTTTTGTTAATGCTTGTGGGTGTTATTTTTGTAACCGCACCAGCGGCATTACTTACAAATGTTGTGGGCAGCGACCATATTTTTGGCATAAATACCAAAATGTTTTTTATAGCCCTTATCTTTATTTATTACTTTTTTGCAACAATTTTACCAATTAACCAAATTATTGGTCGATTCTACCCATTCTTTGGGTTGTTGCTCATTGTAATGACATTTGCTTTATTTGTTGCATTGCTTTTTTCGGGTAAAGAAATATTACCAAACCATAGTTTAGCAAATGCCCAACCTGCAGGGGGCGATTTACCGATATGGCCGCTTTTATTTATTACCATATCTTGTGGTGCGCTCTCGGGCTTTCACTCAACACAATCCCCTTTAATGGCGCGCTGTGTGGATAATGAAAAAGACGGCCGCCCTGTTTTTTATGGCTCAATGATCTTAGAAGGCATTGTGGCACTTATTTGGGCGACTATCGGCATGAGCTTCTTTTATAATCCGGGCGAGCCATTTTCGCTTGGTTTATCGCAAATTATTGCCAATGGTGGCCCCGCCAATGTGGTGGCAACCTCGGCCAATGGATTATTGGGCGGCTTTGGCGGTGCTTTAGCCATGCTTGCGGTGATTGTATTGCCAATTACCTCGGGCGATACGGCTTTTCGCTCTACCCGCTTAATTTTTGCCGATATGTTTAATTTTAAACAAAAGCAAATTCGCAACCGGCTCATTTTAGCCCTACCTATTTTTGCCATGGGTATTGTTTTAACATTTGTGGATTTTCAGGTTCTGTGGCGCTATTTTGGTTTCTCTAACCAATCCCTTGCCGCCATTATGCTTTGGGCCGGAGCCGCCTATTTAGTGGCACAAGGGAGCTTTCATTGGATATGCAGCTTACCTGCAACCTTTATGACAGCCGTATGTACCGCTTATATCTTAAGTGCAAAAATCGGCTTTAATATGCAAATAGAATATGCACAAATTGCCGGTATCATCATTGGGATATTAAGCCTTATTACCTTTGTTGCATTAAAGAAAAGGATACATAAACCTGCCATTGCATAAATATTGGGGTTGGCTTGGTTATCGGCGGTAAGAGGGTACACGCAAATAAGGGTCGGCATGGTAATTGGCTATGCCCGTTGCCGAAACAGTAACGGGGCGATACTCCAAATAAACCGGTATTTTTTGGTTTAATTTTACTTGGAGTTCTCGGTTGGTCTTTAAAATGCCATCGCCATTATTAGCATCCCATTTTTCGCCGAGTAACCAACGGGCGAGATCGTAAGCTTTTTCTACCCGTACACAACCCGAACTAAATGTGCGTGTTGGGCGGCTAAA
>JBKEAR010000038.1:0-2670 GCA_047972425.1 Alphaproteobacteria bacterium
AAGCTAACTATTTGTTTGGCATGATAAGCATGACAATGACTGCTAGATTGTAAAAAATAGAGCCTAGGAAAACCAATGGGTTTTCCCTTTAGGTCAACGCTTGCGTTGCGGTGCATAGGGGCAGAGCCCCATAAAATAGATTATCGGGTCAAGCCCGATAATGACGGCTAAAAAATATCGAAATGTCGGTTAAGTTTAAATATAAATAAATTTTAATGATTAGCCTAGGAAAACCAATGGGTTTTTCTTTTAGAGGGTAGGATTAAGGAATATGTATTAACCAGATACCCAGTCAAGTTGGGTATGACGAGACGAGGCAGAATAGCCAAGAACTGAATTGGCAAATGATATATATTTGCATATATTCATCATGATGTTATAGTGGTTTTATACTGAATCATAAATATGAAGATAACGCCGATGCAAGCCAACAAGCCGGAACAGATTATAGATTATATTAACAATCAACTTAATGCAGTGGCTTATCCTCTTATTATTGCGATTGATGGTCGTAGCGGGGCAGGGAAGTCGACTTTAGCCACTATATTGTCACAGCATTTAGATGCTCTGATTATTAAAGGGGATGATTTTTATAACGGTAGTACAGGGTTAAAAACAGAGCCACCATCACAGTTAGCTGAAATATGTATTGATTGGCAAGCCCAAAAAGAAGTTCTATTATCACTACGAGCGAGTAGCCATGCAAGCTATTTTCCTTTTAACTGGGACGCATTTGATGGCTCAAAAAAAGGTGAGAAAACAATAAAATCGCAACCGATTATTTTATTAGAGGGTGTCTATTCAGCCCGACCTGAACTCAGCAACTTTGTAGATATAATTATTTTTGTTGATAGCCCAAAGGATATTTGCCATAGTCAATTACTGAAACGAGAAGGTAAAATAAGCGAGTGGGAGCTACAATGGCACCGAGCAGAAGATTGGTATTTTAAAAATACTGCTCCGATTGAAAATTTTGATATTATATATTTGAATGATTAATTTTTATAAAGGTATTTAGTTGATAAAGGATGTTTGATATTGATGTTCGGGTATAAAAAAATACGATATGGCTTTGCTCATCTATTCGCTTTATCATTATATTTTTTTAGTCTGCCGGCACATGCCGAAAGCTATCGTTTACCCCAAAACGAATGTTATTTGGTGGTCGCTTCGCGCGCATCATTGCCAGAGGTTGCGCAATATATTAATGAAAATAATTTCTTTAATTATCAGGTTTTTATTTCGCAAAATGGCTGGTATGCGGTTACTTTAGGTGATATTCTCCGAGAAAAAATACCCTATTACAAAGAGGAAGTTTATATTCCCGATGATTCCTTTTGCGCCGATGGCACAAAATTTATAAAAAGGATTGATATATTTACTATAGATAATCTCCGCCAAGCTTTGCTTAGGCAAGCCGCCCCTAACTTAGATGCAGAGCCCGCCCTTGAAGCTCCCACGGGAGTAGAACCCAATATCAATAAAAACCTAACGATTATCGAGGCCGCCAGAGACGGTGAATATTTTACCGTAAGATATTTAGTTGAACATGGGGCAGATATGGACTTTCAGAGCCAAACAGGGCATACGGCTTTAATGTCGGCAGCTTTTAACGGCTATAAGGATATTGTTATTTATTTGGTTGAGCAAGGGGCAAATCTCCATTTAAAAAATAAAGATGATTGGGATGCTTTGATGTTCGCCCTCTATAATAACCACCCAGAAACAGCGGTTTATCTGATTGAAAATGGTGCCGATGTGAACACAAAAATTGTGGATGAAACAACAGCTTTTATGTTGGCGGCCAGATACGGCAATGTAGAACTGATGAATTTGCTGCATCATAAAGGAGCCGATATATCTGCCGCGACCAAGCTAAAAAATACAGCTTTACATATAGTTGTTGCCCAAGATGCACTGAATAAACAGGCAGAGGTTGCATGGCTCATTAAAAACGGTGCGGATGTAAACGCCAAAGGGAATGGCGGCTTTACACCACTCATGCTTGCCGCTGAGTTTGGCCAAAAAGAACTTATACAAATACTCATTGAAAATGGTTCCAATGTGAATGCGCAAAATCAGCGTGGCTTTACCGCCCTGTATTATGCCGCTTTACCCTATTATAAATCGGCGGAAGAGTTTGAAGAAATATTGGCTTTGCTTATTGCCAATGGTGCGGATATTAATATGAAAGATAATGACGGTATGACTGTATTTTCACGTATCACACAGATGAATGATACTAAAAAGATTATCCCTATTTTACAAAAATATGGTGCAGAGTAAACCAACCAAAATAATATTTGTTCTCTTTTTGTTCTTTACAAAAAAGATATTTTATGGTATGATTTTATAAGAATGAGAAATTGTGATGATGGTTTTTCCGAAAGTGAACGAAATGAAAACATCCCCTCTTTTAGAGTAACTGTGTCAAGGTTTAATATAGGAAAGAGGAAAATATTTGCTATTTGGCAGCTATATTTTCCTCTTTCTTATGGACAAAATATTCACCCTTTTTCATTAATGAATTAGCAATAATCAACAACTTACGCATCAGTGCCACTAAAGCCACTTTCGGTGGTTTACCTCGGTTAATCATCTGATTATACATTTGTTTAAATCGCCCAATGTGCATAGCTGAAAGTGCACACATATATAGTTTGTTTCTCA
>JBKEAR010000055.1:0-7957 GCA_047972425.1 Alphaproteobacteria bacterium
ATAACTTGTCTCCGACAAGATATAATCCCCGCACACAGCTACGCTGTGGGCAACCTCAAAGCATTAGGTGATACTAAAATTTATTATAATTTTAAGTAGTATTACCTATGTAATAAAAAAAGGGAGGCGATGCCTCCCCTTATTATGCTGTGAGCAAAAATAGCCTAAGGCTGCTAGCCTTTCCATTTGAGCTTTTTGCGCTGAACCATCTCTATATCAAGCACTTCGATATCTTTATAGGTAAGGGCTTTTTCCACATTGCGCAAATCGCGGCAAAGTTTCATCATGCCTTGGGGTTCTAAACTGGCGGCATGGTCGGTACCTTTCCATGTACGATCCAGTGTGAAATGACGCTCTACCCATTGGGCACCTAAGGCCAAAGCGGCAACATCGGCCGCAATGCCAAGATGGTGGCCGGAGAAACCGATGGATTTTACACGATTACCAAACATTTCTTGAATGCGGGTAATTTCTAGCAAGCAAATATCCTCAAAGGGTACGGGGTAGCCCGATGTGCAAGAATAAAGCACTAAATCTTTGGCACGGCCTTTGCTTTCGTAAAATTGCACGATTTGCTCTTTTTCTTCATCGGTTGTCATGCCCAAAGATACATGAATTTCGCCCGCATAATTATCGCATAACCAGCCCTGAAGCTCGAAATGCATATTGGTGGCTGACGGAATTTTAATAAGTGCCGGGTTGAGGGCAGCAATCTCTTTGGCCGAGGTAACATCCCAAACGGAAGTGGAATAAGCCACACCCCGTTCTTCGCAATAGGCCTTAAGCTCGGCATGTTGCGCGGCAGTAAATTCTAAAGCTTCGCGGTGTGCCCCATAAGTATCGCCATATGAGTTGGCGGGCACAGGGTGGGGGGTGTTATATTCTTCTTCCGAAAGTAGCTCCTTATTATGGCGTTTTTGAAATTTAACAACATCTACCTTACAAAATAGGGCCGCTGTATCAATCATTTCTTTAGCGATATTCATATCGCCCTTATGGTTTCCGCCAATCTCGGCGATGATTTTAACCATGGGTGGTCTCCTTAAAATTTCCCTATTTATATAATCCACGGCAGGATTTTGCGCAATACGCCATAGCCACCTTGGACATCTAACGGGATAACATTATTTAACGCCCGAACCTCGGGCTGTGCATTCGATGGACAAAAGCTTAACCCAACTTGCGCTAATAATGCAACATCATTTACATCATCGCCTACATAAGCTATGTTTTTAAGCTCAATGTTATATTCAGCAGCTATCTGTTTAGCAAGGGTTAGCTTGTCTTTCACCCCTTGGTGAATGATATCCATTTTTATCTTTTTACCACGGTTAGCAACCATTTTTGTATCCTCGGCGGTTAAAATGCCGCAAATGATTCCTTGTTTGCGTAACAGCTCCACCGCTTTACCATCATAGGTATGAAAACGCTTAATCTCATCGCCATGCTCGGTATAATACATGCTGCCATCGGTGAGTACGCCATCTACATCGGTAAGTAGCATTTTGATTTGAGATTTGATTTTTGTTGGGGCTTGGGGGCGGCGATATAAAAGCTGCTCCACAATTAACCAATCCGATGGTTCGTCAATCTCAAAATAGGTCTCGGCATCCATTTCGCATAAGCCAATTTTACCCGATAACCGATTATTTGAATCCAAAATTTGCCGGCGATTGCTCATATAGAATGCACCATTTTCCACAAGCTCACCATGCCAATCTTGGCGGCGTGGTCGGGCATTGTAATCGTAATTTACTGATATTGCTCCGTTTTCTTCGTCTTTCCATAAGAATCGATGCTGGCGAACGACCGAAAGCACACTATCGTAACCTTGTTGGTAAATTTGCCACCCATTTTGGAGGTCTTGGGTGGATAATAGGGGCGAAGTTGCTTGGATAAGGATAAAATCGGTAATTTCCGGGTGGTTATTAAGAGCTTCTATCATTACAGATTCGGTCGATGCGGTATCGGATGATGCTTCGGCTGAGCGCCCGATAACTTGCACTTTTTCATGGCCGTAAGCCTCGGCCGTGGCCTGAATACGGGCATCATCGGTACAAACCAATACCTTATCCAAAAAATCGCAGTTTACGGCGGCATCGAGCACCCAATAAAGTAACGGCCGCCCGGCTATGGGTTTAATATTCTTAAGCGGTATCGATTTAGAGCCTCCCCGAACAGGGATAAAAGCAACACGCATGTTCACTTCCTTTTATCTTGTTGTTTTATAAAGTTATTTACTGTTTTTTTAAATTGCTTGTAATGGATTTTTTCATAGGGCAATCCACGGCGTATAAGCCGTTTATTGGTTAGGGGAAAAGCCCTCGATTTTGCCCGTTTTTCAAGCAAAACCGCCAGTTGAGATATAAAGCTATTAATAGCTTTGTTAGAGCGCGGAATATTATTGGCCATCCACTCTATGTCGGGGGCCGGAATTTCCCCATCTAAAAAATCTGCATAGCTTAAAATAAGCCCTGAGTTTTCAAATGTTTTTGGCAGAAAATCAAAGGATTCTGGCAATAATGCCGATGGGATATGGTGAAATAATGTTTCAAAAATTGCGGTTGAGCGCACCGTTAGGCAAAAATCGGCATTTTCCATCGAGCGCCCCATATCCTCAGCTGTATATTTTAGATTATTCGGTAATCCGTTAGGGCATAATTCTTTGAATAGTAAGGGAAAATCGAACTCTTCAATATGGCTGTGATTCTGATTTTCATCGGGCAAATGACGTAGCTTAATCCACATATTCCGATCTGTATATTTTTGTGCATATAAAAGTAGGTTTTGGGCAACCCTTAAGCGTTCTTCCTTTGTTTTCGGAATAATCGATTGGGTATAAAAATAGATATTTTGGGGTGGATTATTGATATCGCCTATGGCAGATTGCGCCCAAAATATGGGGTTGCCAATAGATATTGCCTGATTATCAATAATTTTTTGTAAGGGCTCAAAATGGCTGAGTGCATTGAAATGGGCTTGATTGTTCAGAATAATTAAATCTGCCCCCAAACGGTTCATAAAGCCGGTATGTACAGGCTCTTCAATACCCCGAAAGCTATAGATAACAATGGGGCGTTTTTGTTTGCTGCGGTTACATAAACGCTCAAAACCCCTAAGCGGAACAATCGGTACGGCCGAAAAATAAATATCGTAATGATTATAAACCTTAGGTTCAGCTAATTGATGGCGGGGGATTTCATATTTATGTTCAATTTGGTGCAAATTAATTTGGCGTTGATTCACATGCACTTCATTGCGTTTGGTAACTAAGGCATGGTCACATTCAATACCCAATATAGCAAATTGTTTTTCAATGATTTTTGCATGATAAATACTGGTATCATCATAGGATAATAATAAAGCTCTTTTATTTATAAAGGGATTGGTCATAAAAACGAAACTCCCAATTTTTTAAGTAATTGATGATAAAAATCTTTTTTATCAAAATGTTGCAATTCTTCTAAACCAAAGGAGATGAAATTGTAACTTAAGCTTGGTGCCATAAAGAAAATAGTCGAAAAACAACTATAGATATGGCCAAATTCGCCCTCGGCAATATCATCTTCTAAAAAGATATTTTTACGGTCATAAATCGGTAAATCACTAAAGCCGAAATCTCGATTTTTAGCCTTAGGATGGGGGGCAATATAAATATCGGTTATTCCTTTATTCTGCCAATCTTGTTGTAATTCAGCATAAATATGCTTGAGTTGCGTGCTATTTAAATATTTGCGATCCAACAAAGATTGCTCCACAAGTAAAGCTTTTGTTGCCGATTGTTTGGGGGCTCCCATGGCAAGGGGAAAATATTCTACCTGATATTCTTTATACTCATGGGGAAAATTAAGCGGCAGATAGATATTTTCAACCAAATCATCATTACCATATTTTGCATTCAAACCAATCCACTCGCCTTCAAAGGGGATATAGCTATTGGTTAAAAAAGACTTCAATTTCTGTGCAGATTTTTTTTGTGCGGTTAAATAATGGTTCGATGCATTTAAAAAACCATCGGGCAAAAGCCGAATAATCCCTTTAGGGAATAGCTTTTTATATGTATAGGCAATCCAGTTCCATTGGTCAGAATATATCTCATGTAACCAAATTTCTTTGGGCGAATATTGCTGTAATAACGTAATGATTTGCTCTTGTGCTTGTTTGCGCTGTTTGTCTTTTGGGTAATATCGGGCAATGCCTCTTGGCCAAGGACTAATCTCAATAACCTTATCAAAACAATTCAGGTTTTGTATCTGCTGGTATAACCCGGCATTAGGCGTACAAACAATAGCCTTTTGCATGGTATTTTCTAAAATATGCGTTGCCGAAAATAACGCAAAAGATGAGTCCGTAAATATTGTAATCATTATTATTTTAAAAAATACCTAGCTATGTTACATTTATTAATTCTTTGTATTAGAACATAAAGACCTAAAAATGACAATTGATATTCAAGCCATTGAGGCTTTAATTGATGCACATCATATTCAAATCGTCAGTTTTGACTTATTTGATACGATTATTAAACGCCGTTGCGCCCATTATAAAGATATTTATTATCTCATGGGCGAAAGTTGCTATGGGCAAAATATCACTTCACTCAAACCCCAAATTTTCCAGCAAAAGCGCATTAAGGCCGAGAAAATATTAGCTAAATCCAATGCAAAACAGGGTAATAAATCCGTATCATTGCCCGATATTTATCAGCTCATGCAAAAAAAATCTTGGGTTCATAAGCATGTTGATATTCAGCAATTGGTCAATATGGAATATGGAATTGACCAAGATTATAGCTTTTTATCGGGGGAAGTCTCAGCAATTTTAGCGATGATTAAACAAAAAAATCTTAAGCTTATTTTAACAACCAATAGCTTTTATAATCATGGACAAATCAACCAATTTTTGGCCAATTATCAGCTCGATAATCAATTTGATATGCTTTATATTTCGTCTGAGCAAAAGCGGAGCAAGCAAAATGGGTTATTTAATAAAATACTTGATGACCTAAGCTGTGATGCCCAACAAATTTTGCATATTGGCGATAATCTTAAAACCGATATCCAACCGGCTCAAAATTTGGGTTTTTATACTTATCATGTAACCGAGCCAAATTATTATAACAGTAACAAAGTTACCAATATCAATATCCGTAAACAAATGGGCGAATGGGCAGCTTTTGCAAATAAATATACCGATAGTTATAAGCAATTCGGGGCTCAATTTTTAGGGCCGCAAATCTTGGGTTTTAGCCAGTTTATTCATGGGCAACAACAAAAATATCAGAGTGACCATATTATTTTTATTGAGCGCGAAGGTATATTTTTTCAGCAAATTTATAAAAATCTTTATCTCGAAAATACACAGCAAAGTTTACTGCCGGCTTCCCGATTAAGCTTAGGCTGTTTGGTTTACCCGTTTTTATCCAAAGCCGAGCAAAAAGAATTTATGGCGAAAATTCAGCATAGCAATGGGCAAATTTTCCCTGAGCAATCGGCCGATATTGCGAAGCAGAAAATCACACAGCTTTTATCCCCATATACCGATTACCAAAATATCCTCATGGTCGATCTCGGTTATAAAGGCACAATACAAAAATATCTCGAAATCGCTTTTCAGGCAATCGGTTGCCAAGCCAATATTCGGGGGGCTTATATTATTCAGGCTTTTTCCCCTAAAAATTGCGCCATTAAAGGCAATGGTTATTTAGACCATTATCGTAAACCCTATGATTTACTTAAAAATATGCAGGGTGGCATTTGCATCTACGAGCAAATGATGATGCCCAATCTCGGCTCGGTTATTGGTTATTGTAACAACGAAATTCTCCGCGACCTGACTAAAGCAAAAAATTGGCAGCAAGAGCAACAAGCAGCCATTCAAAATGGGGCATCTGATTTTTGCCAGCATTTTGGGCAAGAGAGTCAAAAGCTCAATCTTCAATCGGTGGATTTTAAAGATTATTTAGCTACCGGATTATTACAGCTTTTTAAAGAAAGAAGCCCTAACAATAAAATATTTAAAAATTGGCAGCACGAAATTAGCTTTGGGGCTAAACATCTCATTCCTGTGGCCTATCCCGAAAATTTACCAAATAAACATTTTATTACCAAATTCCATTCTTGGTATGGCAGCATTTCTCAGCCCAAAATAAGTAAAAAATCTCTCTTTAAAGGGGCTTATTTTATTACAAAGAATAATGAGCAATTAAAATATAAAGAGGTTTGGCAGGCCGATAAAGAAAATGAGCTTATTTTTATGATAGAATATTTTAACCAAATAAAAGATTTTAATATCACTTGGTCGCGCCAATTAAATAAAACAGCCAAACAGATATTTTATCTGCCCATAGATGATAACCAATATTATGGTTTAGAAAATTATTTTGAATGGCAAGATAAACTGATACCCATTGCAGAAGATGCGCTTCAGAATCTTCCATTAAAAAAAATAGAGTCTGTATTATTTGTTATCCGGTTAATACCCAAAAAAAGTTTCTTTTAATTTTTGTTGGCAAGTAAATAGAATATACTATTTACTCTAAAATGGCTTTCATGTAATCTACCCATAAAAATATGGATATTATATGGAAATTTCAAAATTTTACCAACAAGGCTGGAAAGATTATCCAATCAAACAACGGATTAAATTTCGTATCGAGGCTTTCGGTGCCTATAGTGGCTTTTACTTCTTAAAGTTATTAGGGTCAAAATATGCGCCCAAATTTTGCAGCTCTGTTTTATCATTTATCGGCCCCCACCTTTCGGTTAGCCGCCCAATGATGCGTAATATTGCACGCTCAATGCCGAAAAAAAGAGGTACCGAGGTCGAAACTATTATGAAAGGTGTATGGCATAATTTTGGCCTTATGATTGGTGAGTTCCCCTTTATTCAAGATTTTGATACTTTAGATAATAATAAAGTCATCTTAGAAGGTTGGGATGAATATTTTATCAACCGCCCAAATAAAGATAAAGGTGTTATCTTCTTCTCATGCCATACGGGCAATTGGGAATATATATCTAAAGTGGCCGAGGATAGGGGTGTTTATCCGTACCGTGTTTTTAAAGCGCCATCAAACCCGCTTGTATTACCTTTATTTATGAAGCGCGTAAAAGCGGAGGAAGAAGAATATCTCCTCCCTGCCAATAAAACAGCTATTATAAAATGTATGCGGGCTTTACGTAGTGGGAATGTTGTGGCTCTACTTACCGACCAAAAAACAAAAGGGGGCGAAAAAGTTCCATTTTTTGGCCGTATTGCACCCACTAACGGCTTTATTGCCGATTTAGCGATAAAAAATAATGTCGATATTTTACCTTGCCGGACGATACGCTTAGATGATGATCGCCTAAAAGTCATTGTGGAGCCACCATTACAATATGCAAAAGCCGAAGATTCAGCGCATACCAAAATGAATATCTTAAGAGCCATGAATAATAAAATTGAATCTTGGGTACGCGAATATCCGGCGCAATGGTTTTGGCTTCATAAAAGATGGAGTCGCAAAGATTAGCTATTAAACTGGCAATTTTTTATGTTTTTTTGGGCTCATAATTATATTTTTAAAATAATTCACCTTTGAAAAATAAGGCTATTCCGCAAAAGCCAAAATTTTTTAAAAAAAAATCTAAAAAATTGTTGACACCAGAGCAGGAAATATCTATCTTCCTATCTTACCGCTAGAGGTCAGTGATTGAAGGCGGTTTTTGCATCTTTAAATGCAAACACATCGTAAATAGGAAGGGATATGTAGGCGGCGATTTTGTGTAGTTTTGCATAGTGGGCGATAGTTCATTATGTGACGATTTACGAAAATTTGCTGTATAACATATAATAAATACACACCATGTAATTTAAAAATATATTGTGCGAGCAAATGTTTCTGAAAATTTGTTATAAGTTTTAATAACAGGAATTGAACTTAAGAGTTTGATCCTGGCTCAGAACGAACGCTGGC
>JBKEAR010000019.1:0-68557 GCA_047972425.1 Alphaproteobacteria bacterium
ATCGATCTTTCTCGGCGGTTTGGGGTTGCCCACCCTACGGCATCTAAAATGCTTGTGCGCCTTAAAGAAGAAGGTTATGTGGAAAACAAGCCTTATCGCTCTATATTTTTGACCGATAAAGGGCGTGCACTTGCCCAAAAATGTAAAGAGCGCCACCAAATTATTCTTAATTTTCTCATAAAACTCGGCGTAAACCCCGATGTTGCCGAATATGATGCCGAAGGCATCGAACATCATATCAGTGAAGAAACTTTAAATATATTTAAAAATTATTCGTAGCTTTCTCTAATAATAATTTATTCATTCAGCATGACAGGGTGAGCCCGTTCCCCTATCAACTTAAATAAGCCTGCGCACGTAAATTTAATCAGACGAAGTCTGTGAAGTCTGTTCTAACATTCCCGGGGCTTGGCCATATTCATTTTTGCCTTTCGTACCGGGAAATAATACTAAAAATATATGGAAAAAAAGCCCAAAATAAGGGAATAACCAAATGGCGGCGAGCCAACCTGATATATTCATATCGTGCAAACGTTTCACACTTAGGCATAGGCCAATCCATGCCAAAATAATTAATAAAACAACCACAAAAACCATAAAAATTATCATAGAGCTATTCATAGATGTTTGCATTTTTTCTAAAATATCTAAAATATTTAAAATTTGCTGTTCATTCATATTCTCAAATAAAGCCGGGTTATTCAGAGTATCGGGTATATTTTGCGCCACACGCATCATCATGGGCATCATGGCAATCGACATACCAATCAGCGTAATAAAGCCAAAAACAAAAAAGCTAGCCAAAGACATTAAAAAATAATTTAACCGCCCAATACGTCCTTGCATTTTAAATAAATAATGGCTTAACGGCATTGTATATAATTCTGTTCCATCTTGTGTTCTGATGGATAAATGATCATTTGGCATAAAAAATCCTTACTATATTTTAAATTATCCTAAACGGTAAAAGCGCCAATCAATGCTTACTTGGTTATGATAAACCGGTACCGGAATAACAATCGATTGAATATCGCGTATATCATTCGCCCGTCCCATCCAAGTGCCACGGCCAAGGGATAAATTACCTTCGGCAATATCAAAATACCATCTTTCGCCATCGGGTAAATAAATCACCACACCCGAATAACCATCAATATGCTCCGCCCGAATATTGGGGTGAAGATGAAAACGCAAAATAACAGGCTCTTTACCGGTAACATTCGCTTTTACTGGCTTCAGAATATCTTGTCCCATAAGCTCGTTACCATCAAAAGAAAGCCAAAGGCTACGCTGATGAAACCAGCCTTGTTTTTCCCAACCATTATGCGATGCCGTTATCGCTTGGCGGTCGCCATCCATGCGTAAATTGGGATTACCCGATTTAATATTTCTCATAACCGCATCACCTTGCCCAACCGAGAGCGTTGAATGCGCCCGTGTGGATTTTAATGTGGTGCGCCGGGTGGCGGATCCGGGTAAGTTAATATCATATTCGGCACCTGCATTCACCACAATGCGTTGGCCATGGCTCGAAAGCTCAAAGGCTAGGGGTGATGCATAAATATGTTCTTCCGAAAGGGGAGAGGCTTTTTTTGCTAAATCCATAATAGCCGTTGTTTTATCGGCTTTTAACGAGACATATCCACTATCGGGGAAGATAAAATCGGCATTATTATTGGTGCGCGAGCGTGCGAGGAGAGTATCAATATAAATCCGATTATTCTCTAAACTATCATTAAATAGTGCCAAACCGCCGTCTTCATGGCGCATTGAGCGAATAAATGAGGAAAGGCGCACAATGGCGGCCTCTAACTCGATAGGCACTTGCATGCGATTATAAGCCAAATTATGGGCAAGATCGACTAAATCAGAGAGGATATTTAAGCTCACTTGGGGTGAGCGTGAAATATGCCCGCCATCATCTAATATTTGCCTGTCAAGCTCGTAAAGCAACATAGATGTTGCGGGCGGAATACGGTTTTGCCAATCTTGTAAATGCAAACCCGACCATAAAATACCACAAATACAGGTAATCCGATCTTCGGGGCGTTTAACCGTATGAATACGGCGCTCTAAATGGGTGGCTTGGGTACATAAATCAAAGCGAATACGTAACCGAAAGGGTGCATCGGCATGGTCGTGAATAAAGCTCCAAGAGCTAAAAATATTGATAATCCGCCGTGCTAAAATATGGGGCTGCCACGATTGTTTATCGTAAGTGCGGTAGTGGTTAAACCATTCATCGACATATTGGCGGGCAATTCTGCCGGCTTGGGCTGTATTAACTGCCTGTAAATCCCGCAGCCAAGTAAAATCATGCACACCATCTAACCAAGGCTGGGGCGCAAGATCAATTTTTTTAAGCTCGCGCATCGAGCGAAACGGGCGCACATAGCCCCCACAAATCATTTCGCCAAAAATTAACGCATGGCCATATTCGGCCGCACCATTAATACTCTCGGAAGGAAAACCCATAATGCGGTCAGGCATACGCCGAACTTTTAAGCTGCTATTATATAAAGAAGAATTTAAAAATCCCGGCCAAACAGAAGGCAAAAAGCTCCCTAAAAAAGGTTTACGGAAATTGGCGGGCATTTGGCGCAATTGCGGCAAAGTTGTTCTTTGTTTTATTTGTTTTTTCTTCTTTTTTTGCATCATCAATTATTGGCTCTCAAATATTATGTGCTATCTTACAGATACCATTATCATAGAGTTTATTTTTTCATAAATATATTTTTAAAAGATTAATTTTTTAAAAACTTTTTATCGGCAAGTAAAGCTTAATCGCTGCATTTTAACGTTATAATAACGGTAATAAGATATATAACGATCGCGATAAGTATAAGGTATATGGTGAATATGGCCTTTTTTATCCCTTATTGTCCGATAGCGTGTGTAATATCGGGTGCGATAAACAGGCTCAGACATTTTTTTGATGAAATTATAGCGATTATGCGCCGTATAGCTGCCGTTACATTTATGGGCTGCCCGTTTTTTGCATCGGCTATAATCATTTAAACCGCATTCGGCAACAAAAACCTTTTTCCCTGCTTTAGTCGAATTTGTATTATATACACCGGGGGTACAGGCTGATATAATGAAAATAGCTGCCCCCAATATCCATAAATTTTTCATGTTTAAGCCCTCCAATCTTTTTTTATTATACGCGATAAATAGAATAAAGTAAAAATTCTTGACTTTTCCCATAGCCAAGGTTATATAAATGCTTAATTAAAATTCTCCGCTAAAATATTTTAGTAAGGGGGTGAGCTAAAAAGCTCACCTTTTTTTGTTTTTAGTGGGTTTTTGTTTTTAGTGGGTTTTTATAATTAAACGGTTTTATACTTAATTAGGGTAAAATATATGATAGAGCAACAAATACAGGCACTCATAGAGCCTGCCCTTAACGAATCTGGCATAGAAGTTGTGCGGGTAATGATTATGGGCGACCGCAATAAGGTTTTGCAAATCATGCTGGATAAAGCCGATGAAAGCCCGATTACTATTGATGAATGTGCCGATGCTTCTAAAGTAATATCGGCCCTATTAGATGTAGAAGACCCCATAGATGGTCATTATACCTTAGAGGTCTCATCGCCGGGTATCGACCGCCCTTTAACCCGATTAAAAGATTTTGAACGCTTTGCAGGAAACAAAATAAAAATAGAATTAAAAACAAAAATTGATGATCGCCGGCGTTTTCAGGGTGACTTAAAAGATGTGCAAGATAACCTTATTTTAATTGAAGTCGAAAATGAAATACTAACAATCGCTTTTGAGGATATTTTAAAATCAAAACTCGTATTAACCGATGCGTTATTACAAGCCGTAAATGAAGGAAAAAATTAATGAGTGTAACCGATGCTTTAAATGCAAGACCCGAATTTTTACAAGTTGCGGATGCATTAGCCAGAGATAAAAATATCGATATTGATATTGTGCTAGAAGCCATGGAAGAAGCTATTCAGAAATCGGCCAAAGATAAATATGGTGCCGAATATGATATTCGTGTATCCATTGACCGTAAAAATGGTGCGGTTTCATTGGCGCGCTATGTTGAGATTGTGGAAGAAGTCGAGAATGAATCGACCCAAATGACCGCTGATGAAGCCAAAGCCTACAAGGCCGATGCACAAATTGGTGACTTTATTATCGACCCGTTACCCCCCATTGATTTTGGCCGTGTGGCCGCACAAAAAGCCCGCCAAGTGATTGTGCAAAAGGTAAAACAAGCCGAGCGCGAGCAACAATATGAGGAATATAAAGATCGGGTGGGCGAGATTATTAACGGTACGGTTAAACGCACCGAGTTCGGCAATGTGGTGGTCGATTTAGGCCGTGCCGAGGCTATTTTACGCCGCGATGAAACAATCCCCAGAGAGCATTTACGTAATGGTGACCGTATTCGGGCAATGTTACTTGAGGTTAAACCCGATATGCGTGGGCATCAGTTATTTTTATCGCGTACGCACCCCGATTTTATGAAAGCATTATTTACCCAAGAAGTGCCCGAGATTTATGAAGGCCAAATCGAAATTCGCTCCGTTGCACGCGACCCCGGCTCTCGTGCCAAAATGGCTGTTTATACGGCCGATAGCAGCATGGACCCTGTGGGGGCATGTGTGGGCTTACGTGGTAGCCGTGTGCAGGCTGTGGTATCGGAGCTTCAGGGTGAAAAAGTGGATATTATTCGCTGGACAGAAGATATTCCCCGTTATGTTATTGCCGCCTTGGCACCGGCCGATATTAGCAAAGTGGTGATTGATGAAGAAAAAGACAAAATCGAAGTTATCGTTGCTGAAGATCAGTTGTCGCTTGCCATTGGTCGCCGTGGGCAAAATGTGCGTTTAGCCTCGCAACTTACCGGTTTTAATTTAGATATTATGACCGAAGAGCAAGAAAAAGAACGCCGCCAAGCCGAGTTTGAAGCTTTGGGTCAGCGCTTTATGATGGCCTTAGATGTGGATGAAACCATTGCGCATCTGTTGATTTCTGAAGGCTTTAGCCGTGTGGAAGAAGTTGCCTATGTGGCCTTAGAAGAAATTGAAGCCATAGAAGGTTTTAACGAAGATATTGCAAGTGAATTACAAAATCGTGCCCGTGTGTTTGTTGAAAACCGAGATGAAGAAGCATTATCGGAAGCTAAAGCGGGCGGCCTAGCCGACGATTTAGCCGAGTTTGAAGGTTTAAGCCCACGGATATTAAAACTCTTAGTGGCAAATGAAATTAAAACTCTAGATGATTTTGCCGATTTAGCGGGCGATGAGCTATTAGAGCTTGTACCGCAAGGTACATTTACCCCCGATGAAGCCAATGCGCTGATTATGAAAGCGCGTGAACATTGGTTTGAGGAATAAAGAAAGGAGCCTTTAAGGTCTGATTATGAATAGTAAGCCAGTTGAGCGAACATGTATTGTTACACGTAATAATGTATCACCAAAAGAGGCGATTCGTTTGGTCGTTTCGCCCAATGGCCAGCTATTATTTGACCTTAAGGGCAATTTGCCCGCCCGAGGATATTGGGTAACGGCAACAAGAGAGAATTTTGATGCCTTACTTAGTAACCCCAAAAGGCTTAAACAGATTAAAAATGTTAAAGAAGTTGCCGATGATTTTATAGAGAATCTCATTGCTGCTTTGCAAAGCCAAATATTAAACCAATTGGGTTTGGCACGGCGTGCCGGGCAATTAATTTTTGGTTTCGAAAAGGTCAAAATATGGTTAAAAGATAATAAACCTGCATTGGCTTTAATGGCAACAAACGGCTCTGAGAGCGAGATAGAACGTTTAGGGCTTAGCCGGTACGATGCACCGGTTTATCGGGTTTTAACTAAAGAACAGCAAGGGGCAGCACTGGGGCGAGAACATGTGGTGCATATTGTTTTAAAAAATGGTAAACTCGCCCAAAATTTGAGTAAAGATTGCCAATTTTTGGCAGGATTTTTGGCAAAATAAATAGATATAGGTTGATTATCTTATGGCTGAAGAAAAGAAAAAAGAAACATTAACTTTAGGCACACTTTCGTTAGGCTCCAGTGGGGATTCAGGCAAAAGAAAAGGTGTTGCTGTAGAAGTTAAGAAAAAACGGACCTTTAAAAAAGGTGCCGATGGACAGCTGCACTCAGAAGGTGATGCACCAAAAACACAAGTTATTGATGCCGAAGAACCCATGAGCGCCGAGGCCGAAAGCAAACTAACAACGGCCGAAAGAGAGCGCCGTGCAAAAGTATTAGAGGCAGCGCAGATAGAAGAAGAAAAACGCAAAGCCGAAGAAAAAAAACGTAAGGCAGCAGAAGCTAAGCGCAAAAAAGAAGCCGAGGCGGTAGCAGAAAAAGAGCGCCAAGCACAGCTAGAGGCGGAAAAAGCCGAGGCCGAAAAATCGGACGAAGAACGCCAAAAAGAAAAAGAAGCTCAAGAAAAAGAAGCCGCCCGTAAACGTTTAGAAGAAGAACGCGAGGCCGCCGAGCGCGCCCGTAAAGAAATGCAAGAGGCACGGCTTAAAGCCGAGGCTGTTGCGGCAAAAACCGAGGCCGGCCATGTGCGCCGCGATGATCGGGGTAAGGCGAAAAAGAAAAATCGCCGTGAGGATACAGAGGATACCAGCCGTGCTAACCGGGGCGATAAAAAAACACGGGGTGGTTTTGACGAAGGCGAGCGTTCACGCTCGTTAGCCGCAATGCGCCGTGCCCGTGAAAAACAAAAGAAAAAATTCTCTGATCAACCCAAAGAGAAACAAAAATTATATCGCGAGGTAACTATACCCGAAACTTTAACCGTGGGCGATTTAGCTAATCGGATGAGCGAACGGGCGGCCGATGTGATTAAAGAGCTGATGAAACTTGGGATTATGGCAACGATTAACCAAACCATTGATGCCGATACAGCCGAGCTTGTGGCTGAAGAAATGGGACATAAAGTGGTACGCGTTTCGGAATCGGATGTTGAAGAAGCCTTGATTATAGAAGATGAAAGCGATGATGAAAACTTAGAGCCACGGGCACCGATTGTTACAATTATGGGCCATGTGGATCATGGGAAAACATCGCTGCTCGATGCTTTACGCTCCGCCAATGTGGCCGATAAAGAAGCGGGCGGGATTACCCAGCATATTGGTGCGTATCAGGTATCGACCGATGATGGTAAAAAAATTACCTTTATTGATACACCCGGCCACGCTGCCTTTACCGAAATGCGTGCGCGTGGTGCCAAAATTACCGATATTGTGGTACTGATTGTTGCGGCAAATGATAGTGTGATGCCCCAAACGATTGAGGCAATTAACCATGCCCAAGCGGCAGGTGTGCCGATTATTGTGGCGATTAACAAAATTGATTTACCGGCGGCCAATCCGCAAAAAGTAAAAACCGATTTGCTCCAACATAATGTGGCCTTAGAGGATTTTGGCGGTGATGTATTATCGGTAGAGATTTCTGCCAAAGCCCGTATTGGTTTAGAGGAACTTTTAGATACAATTATGTTGCAATCGGAAGTTTTAGACCTTAAGGCCAATCCAAACCGCCCGGGTCGGGGTGCAATTGTGGAATCGCGTATGGAAAAAGGCCGTGGTTCGGTGGCAACAGCACTTATCCAGTCCGGTACATTAAATGTGGGCGATATCTTTGTTGCCGGTGCCGAATGGGGGCGGGTGCGTGCTTTGTTAGATGACCATGGCGATCAGGTGAAATCGGCAGGGCCGGCGGTTCCGGTAGAGGTACTCGGTTTACAAGGTACACCGGCGGCGGGTGATGAGATTATTGTGGTGGCCGATGAAGCCAAAGCCCGCGAGATTTCCGAATATCGCCAACGCAAAGAGCGCGAAGCCAAAGCGGCCGCTGCGGCAAAATCGGGGCTAGAAGCCTTAATGGAACATATGGCGCAAAATGAAGATATGGTAACATTACCTGTTGTCATTAAAGCCGATGTTCATGGCTCGGTAGAAGCCATTGTGGGCGCGTTAGAGAAATTACAAACCGAAGATGCTCGGGTGCAAGTGCTCCATTCGGGCGTGGGTGCAATTTCTGAAGCCGATATTACATTAGCCAATGCGTCAAGTGCTTTAATTATTGGCTTTAATGTCCGCGCCAACCCGCAAGCGCGCGAGACCGCCAAACGCGATAATGTGGATATTCGTTATTACTCGATTATTTACGAAGTGATTGATGATATGAAGCGTATATTATCGGGTATGTTGTCACCAGAAATTAAAGAGCATTTTATTGGTTATGCCCGTATTGACGAAGTGTTTAATATTACTAAAGTGGGTAAAGTTGCCGGCTGTATGGTAACCGAAGGCATTGTAAAACGTGGTGCCAAAGTGCGCTTGCTACGCGATAACGTGGTTATTCACGAAGGTGAACTGAGCCAACTGAAACGCTTTAAAGATGATGCCAAAGAAGTTCGCGAAGGCATGGAATGCGGTATGAGTTTTGCCAATTACGATGACCTTAAAGTGGGTGATATGATTGAATGCTTTGAGATTGAAGAAATTGCCAGAGAGATATAATGGCCGATTTCGTTAGACCAACCACAGGGCGTACAACCCGCCAATTAAAAGCGGCCGAGCTTGTTAAAGGCAAGCTCGCCGATATGTTTAGCCGTGGCGACTTCCGTAACCCGGCGCTTTACGGCAAAAGTTTTACGATATCCGATGTTTTAATAACCCCCGATATGCGGTTTGCCACCGTATATATTTGGCCGTTGGCTCAAAATTTTGATGAAGAAGCAATATTAGAAGCCCTTGAAAAAGAAGCCCCAAGGCTAAATAAAGCGGTTGCGCAAATTTTAACAAGCCGCTCTACACCGCGGCTCACATTTAAATTAGAAACATTATTTGACGATGCCGAATATGTGGAGAATTTATTTAATCACCCAAAAGTACGCCAAGATATTGAAAAGCCCGATTAAAATATTGTTGGGTTTTGAGTTAAGGTAAGATGAATGGCAAGAAAAAAGAAGGGTGATGCAATCCATGGTTGGGTGGTGATTGATAAACCCATTGGTATGGGTTCTACCCCCATTGTTGGGCGTATTAAACGCAAACTGAATGCACAAAAAGCCGGCCATGGTGGTACGTTAGACCCTTTTGCCTCAGGCTTATTGGCCATTGCCTTGGGCGAGGCCACCAAAACCGTACCATGGGTTATGGACGGCCAAAAGGAATATATCTTTGATATCACATTTGGCGAGCAAAGAGATAGCGATGATATTGAAGGCAATGTGATTGCAACTTCTGATATAATTCCGACAACCGATGACATAAAAAAGGTGATTCCCGCATTTTTGGGTGAGATAGAGCAAATTCCGCCCATTTATTCGGCACTTAAGGTGGAGGGCAAGCGGGCTTATGATTTAGCCCGTAAAGGTGAGGATGTTCAGTTGAAACCGCGCAAAGTATCCCTTTACGATTTAGAATTGCAAGATAGTCAAACCCAAGGGGTTATGCGCTTTAGAGCGGTGACATCTAAAGGATTTTATATCCGTGCGTTGGGGCGCGATTTAGCCAAAGCTTGTGGGGCTTTGGGTTATGTTTCTTATCTGCGGCGTGTGGCATCGGGAAAATTATCGATAAACCATGCGATTTCGCTAGATAAATTTGAACAGTTAAGTTATGATGCTGCCCTTAAAGAGATTTTGCCACTTGAGACTGCACTCGACGACATCTTGGTGCTAGCCTTAACGGCAGATGAGGCTGAATGTGTAAAATATGGCCAATCGCTGAATGCAAATGAAATTTTTGCAAGATGTGGGATTGATAAAGCCAATGAAGGCGATATATTTTTGGTGAAAGACCAAAATATCCCTTTAGCGCTGATGTTTTACAATGAAGGCCGACTGAAAACACAACGTAAATTTAATATTAAATAGGAGTATATGATGTCGATTACAACAGAGCGTAAAGCTGAGCTAGTTAAAGAATATGGTAGTAACGAGGGCGATACAGGTTCACCTGAAGTTCAAGTGGCTATTTTATCTCACCGGATTAAAAGCTTAACCGAGCATTTGAAAATCCATAAAAAAGATTTCCACTCGCGTCGGGGTCTTTTATTAATGGTTGGTCAACGCCGCCGTTTGCTTGATTATATTAAAGCGAAAGACGAAGGCCGTTATCAAGACCTTATTAAACGCTTAGAGCTTCGCCGTTAATAAAAAAACCCTCAAGAATTTCTTGAGGGTTTTTTCTTACCTTTATTCAATTACAACCTAACCAATGAATTTTGGTTATAATATATTATCATTTTATATCTATAAATCTTTTTTGTAAGGGGCTGTGTCCCTTAGAACCCCCCACATTTGACTGTGCAAATGAAAGCTGCTTCGCATCTTTATAGTGTAACCAATTTTAATTGGTTACACTATAGTCTATACATAATAAAATGATTATATAAACATCAGTAGTAATTTGATGCTAAGGGGTTTGCAACCCCTTAATAATCCCCGCACACAGCTACGCTGTGGGCAACCTCAAAGCATTAGGTAATACTAAAATTTATTATCATTTTAAGTAGTATTACCTATATATTTATCCGATACGCCTTTTTTGCTAAATCGTTGGTTAGTTGTTTAGCCAAAATATGGGCTTGCTCGATACCTAAGCGTTTTTCGGCCACTAAGGTGGCTAAAAAGCGGGCATCAATGCGCCTTGCAACATCGTGGCGCGCCGGTATCGATAAAAATGCCCGAGTATCGTCATTAAAGCCGGCCGTATTATAAAAACCCGCTGTTTCTGTAACATATTGGCGATAGCGCAACATACCCTCGGGGCTATCAAAAAACCACCAAGCCGGGCCTAATGTTAAGGCAGGGTAATGGCCGGCCAAAGGTGCAAGCTCGCGGGAATAATTGTCTTCATCTAAAGTAAACATAATTAAGCGAAAACGTGGGTCGTTACCAAATTTATTGAGTATGGGCTTAAGGGCATGGGTGAACTCGCAATTCATAGGGATATCAGCCCCTTTATCGGCACCAAAATTATTAAAGATAGCATCGTTATGGTTGCGATATGCCCCGGGGTGGAGCTGCATGACAAGCCCGTCATCAAGGCTCATTTCGGCCATTTTCATCAGCATGTGGCCGCGAAAGACCTCGCAATCTTTGGCGGTAACATTATCGTTATTGATAATTCGATTATATAAAGCTTCGGCCTCGGCAGGGGTTAAATCGATGGTAAATGCCGATGGAAAACCATGGTCCGATGCGGTGGCATTGCCAACCTCTTTAAAATAAGCGCGGCGATTTTGAAGGGCTTTAATATAACCCTTATAAGATAATGTATCCTCGCCAGTAATCTCCCCTAATTTTTGAATATGGGTTAAAAAGTTCGGAAATTCCGGATTGGTTACATTATCGGGGCGGAAGGTCGTGACAATTTTTGTTTTTAAATTGAGCGTATTAATCTTCTGATGCGCTTTTAAAGGGTCAAGCGGGTCTTCAGTTGTGGCAATAAACTTAATATTAAAACGGTCAAGCAGATGATGGATTTTATATTCATCGGTTTTCAGCGCAGCATCAATTTTATCGTAATATGCACTTGCATTATTGCCTGAAAGGCGTTGGTCAAAACCAAAAACTTCCGAAAATACGGTATCCAACCACATTTGCGAAGGTGTGCCCGCATAAAGATAATAATTATTGGCAAAAATATCCCATATTTTCCGGTTATCATGCTCTTTGGCGCTGCCATCGGCAAAGGGCACACCCAACTCTTCTAAAGTAATGCCTTGCGAGTACATCATGCGGTGCACATAATGGTCGGGCTTTATAAATAAAGATGCCGGGTCTGGAAAGTTGATATTATCGGCATACCATGTAGGGTCCGTATGGCCATGGGGGCTGATAATTGGTAAATCTTTAATTTCATTATAAATTTCTTTGGCTATGGATTTTTGTTCCTTATCCGAAGAAAAAAGACGATCCTCATGTAAATAACTCATTGTTTCCTCCTTTATTTTCTAACCCATCATACCAAATAATCGGGGTAGCGCAAGCGATATAGCAGGTATATAAGTCACTAATAATAACGCAACAACCAATACGGCATAAAATGGTAAAAGCTTCGGTATAACTTCATCTAAGCGCACTTTAGCAATAGAGCTACCAATGAATAACGCACTCCCCACAGGTGGGGTACAAATACCAATACACAAGTTAAAGGTAATGAATACACCAAAATGTACGGGGTCCATGCCTAAATCTTGGGCAATGGGTAAAAATATGGGGGTAAAGATGAGCAATGCCGGTGTCATATCCATAAATGTGCCCACAAGTAATAATACAAAGGTAATGATGAGCAGAAGCACATATTTATTTTCGGAGAGTGATGTTAAAGAATTGGCGATAATGAATGGAATGTCGGTCATCACCATGGCAAATTGCATGCCCATAGATGTACCAATAAGCAAGAGTACAATCGAGGTGGTAATGACGGATTCTAAAATAATTTTGGGCAAATCGCCTATGCGTATTTCTTTATAAACAAAAGATAAAAACAAGGCATAAACCACGGCGGCGGCCGAGGCCTCGGTGGGTGTAACCTTACCCGTAATAATACCGCCCATAACCAATACAATAAGCAGTAAAGAGGGGATAGCGCGGATAGTATATTGAATAGCCGCATTAAAAGTGACTTTTTCCGCAATTGGGTAATTATGGCGCACCGCGTAAATACCGGCAACCAACATAAGGCCTAAGCCCATGATAATACCCGGTAAATAGCCGGCCAAAAATAATGCCCCAACCGATGTACCGCCCGAAACAAGCGAGTAAACAATAAATGTGTTTGATGGCGGAATAAGCAACCCTGTTGGGCAAGATGAAATATTGACTGCGGCCGAAAATGCAGGCTCGTAACCCTCCTTTTTTTGCAAGGGTGCCATAACCCCGCCAACGGCTGCGGCCGATGCAACGGCCGAGCCCGAAATAGCACCAAAAAGCATATTAGATGCAATATTACAATGGGCAAGGCTACCGGGCATACGGCCAACCAAAACTTTAGCAAAGTCGATAAGGCGGGTGGCAATACCGCCGCTATTCATTATATTACCCGCCAATATAAAAAACGGTATGGCTAAAAGCGGAAAACTATCTAAGCCTGATGCCATGCGTTGGGCTAAGGTAAAGGTACTTTCATCTAACGCCACCGGAAGTGGTGTACCAAATACCATATTCGCCGCAACTAAAGCGATAACCGAGGATAAACCAATAGCAAACGAAATGGGCACACCCAAGGCCAAAAATATGGCAAAGCTACCGAATAAAGCGATAATTCCAATCCATTCCATTAGGCTTCTCCTCTAAAAAACTCGATATATTGGCAAATGAGGTAAAAAATCATAAACCCGCCGCTTACCGGGATGGATAAATATATAAAACCCATTGGCACGCCCAATACCGGTGAAATTTGTTGCGATGCTAAAGTATCTGATACCAAAGTGATACCGCCCAACATCATGACAAGTAAAACAAAAATAAGGCTTAAAGTTAAAATGATAAACTGAAGGTGCTTTTTGTTTTTTCCGTGGAGTTTTTGTAACAGTAAATCAAGAGCCAAATGGCGCTTTTGCCCTAATGTATAGGCAGCTCCAATCAGCCCTGTCCACATAAATAAAAACCGTGCAAGCTCATCGGTAAATGTACTGCTTATGCCAATCCAACGGGCTAAAACCTGCCAAATTACACAAATGACCAAAAAGCTCATAATAAAGATACACAGGCTTGCTAATATTTTATTGACCCATTTTTCCATGCTTCCTACCCTTTACATACAAGTATTCGTACAATAAAAGACCAATTTAAATAAATTGTCAACCAAAATAAGAAAATTATTGACAAGTTTTAACGTTTCAGTCAATCTCTATGATAAGGTTTCACATGTTAATCAGTTTATCAAGGGAGATATTCTTATGAAAATTCATAACCAAATACTTTTAGGTGCAAGTGTTTTAGCCATGGTTTCGGTAACGGCATCGGCTAAAACTTATAATTTGAAATTAAGCCATAACCAAGGTGTTGACCACCCGGTTCACCAATCCATGGAATTTTTGGCGGAGCGTGCCAAAGAGCTTTCGAACGGCGAAATTAATGTGCGAGTTTACCCCAATGCACAGCTTGGCACACAAAGAGAATCGGTAGAGCTGATGCAAAAAGGCGTAATTGCCATGGCAAAATCGAATGCCAGTGAAATGGAGGCCTTTGAGCCTGCTTATGGTGCATTTAACGTACCTTATATCTTTCGCGATCGCGACCATTATTACCGCGCAATGACCGGCCAAGTGGGCGAGGATATCTTAGCGGCATCGGCCGATAAAGGATTTATTGGTTTAACTTATTACGATGCCGGTGCCCGTAGCTTTTATGCCAATAAAGCGATTAATTCACCTGCTGATTTAAAAGGAATGAAAATTCGGGTGCAACCGAGCCCTACAGCCATTGCAATGATTGAAGCGATGGGTGGCAACCCAACACCGCTGGCATATGGCGAGCTTTATACCGCCTTACAACAAGGTGTGGTTGATGGTGCAGAAAATAACCCGACGGCCTTAACCCAATCGCGCCATGGCGAGGTTGCTAAAGTATTTTCGATGGACGAACATACGATGATTCCCGATGTATTGCTCATTAGCAAAAAACAATGGGATCAGCTTGGTGAAGAAAATCAAAAATTACTCAAACAAGCCGCTAATGAATCCATGATGTATCACAAAGATTTATGGACAAAAATTATTGCAGAAGATATAGAAAAAGCCAAAACAGAAATGGGTGTTGAATTTGTAGAAGTTGAAAAACAGCCTTTTATTGATGCGGTTAAACATATGCATGAAGATGCCTTGGCTAATCCGGCTATTCAAACTTATGTTGAGGGTATTATTGCTTTAGATCAGCAATAAATTATAACAAAACAAAAGTCTATCTAAATAGCCCACAGCTTTAAAAGAAGGCTTTGGGCTATTTTTATAAAGGAATATAAAATGGCTGAAGATGTCTATTTTCACCTCCATGACGAAGATTATGATTATGCTTATATGCAAAATCTTTTTACAGCGGATGATTTTATTTTTTCGCGGTACAGAAAATCGGTAAGTTTAAATGGTGCATGGAATTTTACCGTTGATTTGCACGATGAAGGTTTAAGGCAAAAATGGTATAATTATCACCCGTGTGCGCCAAAAGATTGGCCAGACCCCAGAGATTACGACCCTTATATGGGCGAGCAAATTATGGTGCCATCGGTATGGAATTTTTATCAGGAAAAACTCTATTATTTCGAGGGTAGTGCTTGGTATACCAAAATTATTCAAACAAAAGATATTCCATTTAGCACAAATTATATTTTACGCATTGGCGCAGCAGCAAATGAGGCTTTTGTTTTTATTAACGGGCAAATACAAGGTTTTCATAAAGGAGCCTCTACACCGTTTTTTTGTGATATAACCGAGTTTATGAAATCGGATGAAATACGCATACAGATTGTTGTACGAAATATGCGCCGCCGTCAAGATGTACCAATGAACCATACAGATTGGTTTAATTATGGTGGTATTCATCGTGATGCGGATATTTTGCTTTTACCTGCCGCTTTTATTAAAAATTATTTTTTACATTTAAATAAAGATAGCCAATCAGCAACCATTAAGGTACAAACCAATGATTTGCTTGATGGTATTGCCCATTTAAATATTGATGAATTGGGTTGCTCTATCCCAATACCGATAAAACAGGGGCAAGGTGAAGTGCAATTTGATATAAATGCCCAAAAATGGTCGCCCAAAAATCCGAAATTATATGAAATATCTATTGAATATAAAGATGATAAAATAAGTGATAAAGTGGGCTTTCGCACCATAGAGGCTAAAGGATGCGATATTTTACTCAATGGAGAGAAAATCTTTTTAAAAGGTATTTCTGTTCATGAAGATGATGAAAAATTAGGGCGTGTGAGTACAATTGAGGATATTAAGCGCCGGATTAGTCATGCCAAAGAGCTGGGTTGTAACTTTTTACGTTTGGCCCATTATCCCCATAATGAATTAGCAGCCGAATTATGCGATGCTGCCGGTTTGATGGTATGGGAGGAAATTCCGGTTTACTGGGCGATTGCCTTTGATAATGCCGATACGCTAAAAAATGCGCAAAATCAATTAAGAGAGCTGATTATACGCGACCAAAACCGTGCGAGTGTGATTATGTGGTCGGTGGGCAATGAAAATGCCGATACCGATTTACGGCTAAATTTCATGCGTCAGTTGGCCGAAACTGCTAAAAAACTAGATGATACACGTTTAGTTACAGCTGCATGTTTAGTGAATTTTGATGAACTCAAAATACAAGATCGTTTGAGTGAATATCTCGATGTCATTGGTTTAAATGAATATTATGGTTGGTATATCCCGACCTATGATGATTTAATTACCATTGGTAAAAATTCTAAACCCGGTAAACCAGTCATTATTTCCGAAACAGGGGCGGGGGCAATATTAGGCAAAGATGCCCCCAAACAAGGTTGGTTTAGCGATGATTATATGGCCGAGGTTTATAAAAACCAAACAGCTATTATTCCTTCGGTGCCGGGTATTTGTGGGATGACACCTTGGATTTTATACGATTTTCGGGCAGCGAGGCGGCAGAATATTTATCAAAAAGATTTTAATCGTAAAGGGCTTATCACCCAAGATAAAACAACAAAAAAACAGGCTTTTGATATATTGGCCAATTTTTATAAAAATTTAGATAACAAACATAGTAAATAAATTGGTTAATCAGTTATGGCGGTATAATAAAACCAATATAGAAGAAAGGGGAATAAAATGAAGCAATCGTGGCGCTGGTTTGGTAAGGATGATCCGGTAACATTACAAAAAATTAAACAAGCAGGTGCAACCGATGTTGTTTATGCACTATACCATATTCCGGTGGGTAAGGTATGGCCCTATGAAGAAATTAAGGCAATGAAAGACGAAATTGAGGCTCAGGGTCTTGTTTGGTCGGTGGTAGAAAGCTTAGCCGTGCATCAGGATATTCGCCTAAAAACAGGCAATTACAAGCAATATCTCGAAAATTATAAGCAGTCGCTTAAAAACTTAGCCAAAGCAGATATCCGGATTATTTGTTACAACTTTATGCCCGTATTGGATTGGACCCGCACCGAGCTTAAATGGGAAGATAGCGATGGCAGCAAAGCCCTACGCTTTGATAATGATATTTGGGCGGCTTTTGATATTTTTATTTTAGAGCGCAAAAATGCCAAGGCAGATTATGATGCTGCCACGATTAAACGGGCAGAGAAACATGCTAAGCAAATGAGCGATGCCGATAAAGCCCATTTATTACAAACAGTTGCCGCCGGTTTGCCGGGGGCAAATGAAGAGGGGCATGATCTCAATAGTCTTCGCTTAGCACTTTCGGCCTATGACAATATATCAGCCGATGAGTTACGAGATAATTTATCGGATTTCATTAACGAGATTATACCCCTGTGCGAGCAAGAAAATATGTTAATGGCCATGCACCCCGATGATCCACCGCGCTCTATTTTGGGCTTGCCACGCATATTCAGTACAGCGGATGATGTGCGCAAACTTTTTGCCATGAATAAAAGCAAAAGTAACGGGCTAACTTTATGTGCGGGCTCTTTTGGTGTGCGTGCAGATAACGATTTAACCCAAATGGCTTATGAATTTGCCGATCGCATTCACTTTGTTCATTTACGCTCCACTTTGCGCGATAAAGATAACCAAAATTCCTTTATTGAAGCCAATCATTTAGCGGGCGATGTGGATATGTTTAGTCTTTGTAAAGCCCTTACCGAGGTAGAAAAACAACGCAGAGATGATGGTGAAAGCACATTAGAAATTCCGTTTCGGCCAGACCACGGCCGGCTATTAGATGGCGATGACGAAAAAAATCCGGGATATTCATGGATAGGCCGGCTTAAAGGCCTTGCAGAATTAAGAGGATTACTTTATGCTATCAACCGAGTTTATCCATAAGGGGAGGATAATATGCAATTAAATCAACAGAGTTTAAATCAATTACCGTCCGAAATCATTCGGCCAAACGATAATGTTAACCAAGCAAAAATTGGTATTTTACATTTGGGTTTAGGTAACTTTTATCGGGCGCATCAATGTGCATTTACCCAGCATTGCGTTGCGCAAACAGGCGATGATTGGGCTTATGTTGCCGCAACAATGTCTTCGCCACGGGTGATAAACGCCTTAAAAGAACAAGATTTTCTTTATACACATATCGCCCATAGCAGCAAGCAAACCAAAGCCGAGATTATTCATATTATTAAAGATGCCGTTTTAGTTAAAAATGAAATTGAGCGCTTTTTTGATTATATTCAAGATGAAAATATTGTGATTGTTAGCCTAACCATTACCGAAAAAGGCTATTATTACGAAGGCGCAACGGGGGATTTACAGGTTGATCACCCTGATATTCAGGCGGATTTAAAAAATGATAAACAACCCAAAACTGCTATTGGTGCCCTTGTTTTAGGGTTACAAAAACGCAAAGAATCCTTAGGCAAAGGGTTAACGATTTTAAGCTGCGATAATTTACCCAATAATGGCGAGGTTACCCAAAAAGTTATCTTGCAATATGCGGCACAAATTGATGCGGGTTTAAAAGATTGGATTAGCCAAAATGTTACCTTCCCCAGTTCTATGGTGGATCGCATTACGCCACATGTAACCGATAATGACTTAAAATGGGTAGAAGAAACCTATGGTTATTCCGATGCTATCCCCATACAAACCGAAGATTTTAGCCAATGGGTAATAGAAGATAATTTTATTTATGGTCGACCCAAATGGGAAATTGCCGGTGCCGAAATGGTAGCTGATGTTAGTGCGTTTGAGGATATGAAGCTTCGGCTATTAAATGGCACACATTCTACAATGGCCTATTTGGGATATTTGGCTGGCTTTAGAGTGATTGACGCCGTGATAGATAATGCTGTTTTTGCGCAATTTATTCGCGATATGATGGATAATGAAATTACACCCACCTTAAATATGCCCGAAAATGTGGATGTAACCGCCTATAAAGATGCACTTATTCAGCGCTATAAAAACCCCAATTTAAAACATTCTACTTATCAAATTGCCATGGATGGTTCGCAAAAGATTCCACAGCGCATTATGAATACGCTCAAACATCAATATCAAACCCAAGGGGATTATGAGCGTTTAATTACGGCTTTAGCTGGTTGGATATATTATATTGAGGCTACAGCTAACCCGAATGCAGCTTATGAAGTGCAAGACCCGATGAAAGATGAATTTAGCCGCCTTGCCGGAGTATCGGGTAGCGATGCCGAATTTGTCCGCAATATTTTATCGATACAAAAAATCTTTGGTGATTATTTTACCCAACATGCGGATTTAATGGAAAAAATTACTTTGCGCCACCAAGCTTTAAAAGATCAGGGCGTTTTAACTGTTTTGCAAGAGATTAATATAGGAGAAAATTAATAATGGCAGATTTAATTTGTTTGGGTGAGGCGATGGTTGAGCTTAACCAGCAAACAAATGGGCAATATGCTCAAGGCTTTGGGGGCGATACCTCTAACTGTGCAGTTGCCGCTGCCCGTGCGGGTGCTAATGTAGAAGCCATTGGTGCTTTGGGGCAAGATTTTTTTGGGCAACAGATATCGGATTTATGGCAAACAGAAAATATTGCCAACCAAAATATCTATCGCGATAGTACCAACCCAACGGGGCTATATTTGGTTACCCATGATGATGCAGGGCATCATTTTCATTATTACCGCAAAGGTTCGGCTGCTAGCCTTTATGGGGCGGATCAATTGCCGAAAGACGCGATTAAAAATGCCAAAATCCTCCATGTTTCGGGTATTTCCCTTGCAATTAGCGATATTGCTTGCAAGGCCGTTTATGCCGCCATTGAGGTTGCTAAAGATAATGGGGTTGCCGTTTCTTTTGATACCAATTTGCGTTTAAAATTATGGCCGTTAAGCAAGGCGCAACGGGTGATTAATGATGTTGCTGCTATGGCTGATTATCTATTGCCGGGCTTAGATGATGCCCAATTATTGACTAACTTAGAAACATCGGAGGATATTTGCGCATATTACCATGATTTGGGAACAAAAAATATTGCCCTCACTTTAGGAGCCGAGGGTGTATATCTATCGCAAGATGGTGCAGGCCAACTCATTAACGGGCGCAAGGTTAAAGCTGTAGATGCCACAGGGGCGGGCGATACATTCGATGGTAATTTTTTAGCCCGCATTTTAGCTGGCGATAGCTTGGTAGAGGCCACCAATTATGCTAATGTTGCGGCATCTATTGCCGTGCAAGGCTATGGTGCTATTGCTCCCATGCCTACTCAAAAACAAGTGATGGAGATTATGAATGCCCAATAATGTTAATGCAATTTTATTAAAAGCCAAAGAGCTCGTGCCCGTTGTGGTGATAGACGATGCCAAAGATGCCGTGCCGCTTAGCCAAGCGATTACCAAGGCCGGCGGCAAATTTATCGAGATTACCTTGCGCACAGCTGCAGCGGTTGATGCTATTAAAAATATTAAACAACAAAACCCCGATATCATTGTGGGTGCAGGTACGGTATTATCTGTTGCCGATGCCCAAAAAGCGATTGATGCCGGTGCCGATTTTTTGGTTTCTCCGGGTTTTGATAAAGAGGTTGTGCTTTATGCACAAAAACAAAATAAGCTGATGATCCCCGGCACAATTACGCCTTCAGAGGTTCAACAAGCCATGGGCTTGGGCTTAAATTTGCTAAAATTCTTTCCGGCGCAAAATGCCGGCGGGGCAGCCATGATTAAAGCTTTTGGCAGCGTTTACCCGCATGTGATGTTTATGCCTACCGGTGGTATTAATTTACAAAATATCGGTGAATATATTGCTTGTGCAAATATCGGTTGCATTGGCGGTAGTTGGGTATGTACTAAAGAGGATATCGCCCAAGGCAAATTTGCCGATATTACCCAAAAACTGGCCGAGGCCAACCGCTTATTTAATTAGAAATCAAGCTGTGTATACCATTTTGCAGGGGTGCGGCTAACAACCGTTTCCTGCCAAAATGGGCGAAAGCTTGGGCGCGATTTTACAAGCACATACCATTCTTTAATACTCTCATATTTCGACCACGGAATATCCCCCGTATAATCAATAACCGATATTTGCGCGGCGGCGGCAATATCGGCCAAAGAAAATTTATCGCAAGCCAGCCAGTTATGGCGCTTTAGTAACCATTCCATATAGCTAAAATGTCGGCGTAAATTAATATATCCGGCTTGTATCGCACGGGTATTGGGTGTGCCCTTGCCCGAAAGCTGTTTAATCACTTTTTCATTAAATAAATTTTTGGTAACTTCGTTATTAAAGTCAACGTCAAACCACCTTGTTAAACGGCGAACTTCCGCACGGATTCGCGGGTCATCATTATCCCCCAACATGGTTTCCGAATGCAACATTTCCTCGATTGTTTCACAAATAACATCATGGGCGCAAATATATAATTTGCCCTCATCAAATTCTAAAACAGGGGTCTCCCCCGATGGGTTAATCCGTAAAAAATTATTCGGGCGATCAATAATATCCAAATCTTTCAAGGTGTAATCAAGCCCAACCTCATGCAAATAAGCGCGAACTTTGCGGCTAAAAGGGTCAAACGGGGCATGATATAAACTTTGCATTTTGCGGTCTTTCCATCAACTCTATTGGCTTTTTAACAAATGCATATTATCATAAAAAGGTTAACAAATAGTAGGAGCACAAAAATGTATCAATATTGGTTAGTCACAGCGGCCAACAGAAAAGCCGAACTCCGCGAGACATCTAACGAAGTTAAGCCCAAACAAGGCGAGGTGAGCGTAGAGATACAATATACAACCATGAATTATAAAGATGCCCTTGCTATATTAGGAAAACCGGGGGTTATTCGTAAATATGCCCTTGTGCCCGGCATTGATTTTTCGGGCATTGTCACCAAAAGTGAGCATGAGGATTTTAAAGCTGGCGATGAAGTTTTTACCAATGGTTTTGGTGTGGGCGAAAGCAAACATGGCGGTTTTGCTACCCAACAAATTTTTTGTGGCGATGACATTATGCATAAACCCAAAAATTTGAGCTTAAAACAACTAATGCAAGCCGGAACAGCCGGATATACCGCGGGGCTTTGCCTTTACGATATTTTACAAATGGGCATAACCCCCAAAGACGGCCCTTTATTTGTTAGTGGTGCTACTGGCGGCGTGGGTATGTTTGCCGTAGCTTTAGCCGCTGCTGCTGGTTTTGATGTTACGGCGATAAGCCGCAAGCATGAAGATGATATGCTTAAACGCCTAGGTGCTAAGCATATTTTAACCACCGAGCAATTTGGTATAGAAGAGCGCCCCTTAGGTAAAGAGATGATGGCGGCTGCTATTGATTGTGTAGGGGGTGATATATTATCGAGCTTTTTAGCCCGCACAAAGCCCGAAGGCGTTGTGGCGGCCTGTGGTTTAGCCCAAAGTGCCCGCTTAACCACAAGTGTTGTGCCCTTTATTTTGCGGGGGGTAAAATTATTAGGGATTAACTCGGTAAACCAACCCAAAGAAAAACGCGCCAAAGTGTGGGAGCTGATTAGCAAGCTGGATTTTGAAAAATTTGAGGGTTATTTTACTGATATTGAACTGATAGAAGCCCAAGATGCCGCAACAAAATTGTTATCGGGTGCACATAAGGGACGCTTTATCATTGACATGAGCCGTTAAGAACAATATATAAACTTTTTATTTAAAAGTAATAATTTAATTATCAGGAGATTAAAATGACAAGCCCTATTATTCAAGATTTAGAATGGCGCCATACCTGCAAATGGTACGACCCCAGCAAAAAAGTAAGCGAGGCCGATTTACAAGTGATAGAAGAAGCATTGCAGCTTTCGGTATCTTCCATTAATGCACAGCCTTGGCGTTTTATCATTATTGAAAGTGAAGAAGCCAAAAAACGTGCCGAAAAAGCCTTTGTCAATATGTTTCAGTTTAATCAGCGCCATGTATTTGATAGCTCGCACCTTATTCTGTTGGCCTATAATCCCCGTTATAATAAAGATGATTATAGCAAAGTGATTGACCAAGATATAAAAGTGGGGCGGATTACTGAAGATATGCGCGAGCAAGCCATGGCTGCAACATCATTTATTGACCTCAATACCGATAAAAATGGCGATAACAGCAAATGGACCAAAGCGCAAACTTATATTGCTTTAGGTAATTTAATCCATGTTTTGGCACGGATGAAAATTGACTCTACCACCATGGAAGGTATTGATGCCGAAGTTGTGAATGAGGAATTTAAAGAAGAGCTTGGTGGTTATTTTTGCGAACTCGCTGTTGCTATCGGTTACAGAAGCGACAAAGATTATAACGAAAATTTACCGAAATCTCGCTTACCGATGGGCGATATTATCCGCCGCGTTTAATATAAAAGTAAGGAGAAAACATTCTCCTTACTTCTTAAAAAAATCACACGAAATGTGTTACTTTCTCTCTAAAGTAATGCTCCATTCGGGGCCGGAGTAAACTTTATTGACTTCGGAAAAATTATCCATATTGAGGGCAATAGAAACATCTAATAAAGAGTTTAAGTAAATAAGCGGAGTGCCATCGGGCACATCGCCAAATGTGGATACATAAGGGATTTCGCCCGTATAAACAACCTCGTTATTATTTTTAATTTCTACGGCAAATATATCGCCATATTCATAGTCCGCAAATGCCGAGCCCGGAATACTTGTCCATACGTTACCATATTGCGGGTCTAAAATAGGGATATTCCCCATTAATTTACCATTATCAACGGCAACGGTTTGGTAGTTAATCGCCCAAACTTCGGCCGGTAATAATTCACCCACTTCTTCAAAGGTAATTTTATTGGCGGCTAAACGGGCACCGGTAAAGGAGTAAACATCGCGGCCATGGAATGTATAAGATTTTTCGGAATCTTTACGGCGATTAACAGCTTCGTCGATTTGGCGCACTTCATCAATACCAAAATGCTCGGCAACAAGTGTAAGCGTGCCGTTATCGGGGGTTACAACAAATTGCCCCGTTTTGGTTTTTAATACAACGGATTTACGGTCGGTACCCACGCCGGGGTCAACCACCGATACAAATACTGTACCCTCTGGCCAATAGGGCATAGTTTGCATTAAGCGGTAAGAGGCCTCCCAAATATTATAAGCAGGGATTTCATGGGTTAAATCTTCTACTACCAAATTTTTATCCACCTCAATCGCCACACCATGCATGGCCGAAACCGCACCGTCTTTAAGCCCAAAGTCGGACTGATAAACCACAATACCGGGTTGCTCGGCCTGTGCCATAGTGGTTAAAGCCAAAGTAAGGGTAAGCGGAAATAGTATTTTTTTCATTATGACCTCCAAATATAAATTGTAAACATTATTAAGGTAAGCATAATCAGGGATAAGTCAACGTTTTTTGTACAGGTTCCGCCTGTTTGAATTCACTAACTTTGTTAGAACGACTTTACATGCGCCAGACTTCGTCTGTTTGAATTTATGCACGCTGCATTGAGTAGCTTTCACTATATTTATCTGTCATTACCAGCTTGACTGGCAATCTGTTTACAATAAAAGCATTTGGGATAAGATGCCCAATCAAGTTGGGCATGACGACAACACAATAATAATCCCTGCACACAGCTACGCTGTGGGCAACTTCGTTGCATTAGGTAATACTAAAATTTATTATCATTTTAAGTAGTATTACCTATATTCAAAAATTTATCGGAAGATTAAAATCTGTTTAGGCTATTAATCCAACAAAAAAGCCCAATGATGTTTCATCGGGCTCTAAAGTTATGCATGGTAAAAGATTGTTATTTAATATCTTCTACAATACCTAGTTCGGCAGTTAATGCAGCTTGTAAATCTTCTTCAATTGCATCCATATCCGCAATGGGCTGAACCGCAATCTCTTTAATCCGATCCATCGCCGCACCTGTACCTGCAGGGATAAGACGACCCACAATAACATTTTCTTTAATGCCATCGAGCCTATCTACCTTGCCCGAAACCGCAGCCTCGGTAAGTACACGGGTAGTTTCTTGGAAGGAAGCTGCCGAAATAAAGCTACGTGTTTGTAAGCTGGCTTTGGTAATACCTTGCAATACAGGGTGACCCGATGCCGGTTTACCGCCCTCGGCCAATACACGTTCATTTTCAGCATCAAGCTCTTCACGGTCCACTTGCTCGCCAACCAATAGGTGACTATCGCCTGCATCCATAATTTCAATTTTACGGAGCATTTGGCGCACAATAGTTTCGATATGTTTATCGTTAATTCCCACACCTTGTAGGCGATAAACCTCTTGCACTTCCTCTACCATATAATCGGCAAGGGCTTCTACACCCATTACCCGTAAAATATCGTGGGGAACCAAAGCACCATCGGTTAAAGCTTCACCTTTTTCCACATAATCGCCCTCATGCACCATCACTTGTTTGTCACGACCCACAAGATATTCAATCTCCTCGGCATCTTCTGCATCGGGGGTTAAAATGAGACGGCGGCGGTTTTTATAGTCTTTACCAAAACTAATATGCCCGGCAGCTTCGGCAATGGTTGCAAAATCTTTGGGGCGGCGAGCCTCAAAGAGTTCAGCCACACGGGGCAGACCACCGGTAATATCGCGTGTTTTAGCCGATTCACGGGGCACACGGGCAATAACGTCACCCGGTTTTACCTTTTGGCCGTCATTCACAATTAACACCCCGTTGGGTTGTAAGAAGTAGCGAGCCTCGGCACCGGTGGCGTTAGTAATCACCTCACCGGCATCGTCACGTAAAGTTACGCGGGGGCGTAAGTCGGCACCACGGGCGGTTTGCCGCCAGTCGATAACCACTTTAGAGGAAATACCCGTGGCTTCGTCCATTTGTTCGGTCATCGAAAGACCATCGACTAAATCCACATAATTGGCAATACCTTCGCGTTCCACTAAGATAGGCGCGGTAAACGGATCCCACTCAACCAATGTTTGGTTGGCCTCTACCTTATCGCCGTCTTTTACTCGTAAAATCGAGCCGTAAGGGATACGGTGACGGGCACGTTGGGTACCGTTATCATCAAATACAGTTAACTCGCCAGAGCGTGATAACACAATGGTTTGATTATCGGAATTCACCACGGTTTGGGTGTTTTTAAAGCCAACAACACCGGCAACAACGGCCTCAATTTTCGATTGCTCGGCACCACGCTGTGCCGCACCACCAATATGGAATGTACGCATGGTAAGCTGTGTGCCGGGCTCCCCAATGGATTGCGCCGCAATAACACCCACGGCTTCACCCATATTAACATCGGTACCACGGGCAAGGTCGCGGCCATAACAATGGGCGCAAATACCTTGCTTAGAGGCACATGTGAGCGGGCTACGTAAATGAATACTTTCCACACCCGATGTATCAATAAGCGGCATATGTTTTTCTTCGACCATTTCACCTTTTTGTAAAATAATCTCTTTGGTGCGTGGGTTAACCACATCTTCAAGCACGCGGCGGCCTAAGCTACGCTCGGCCAAAGATGCCACAACTTCACCACCATCAATCACCGCCCGAACAGTCACACCTTCTTCGGTTCCGCAATCGGTTTCGGTAATAATACAATCTTGTGCAACATCTACAAGGCGGCGGGTTAAATAACCGGAGTTCGCTGTTTTAAGCGCTGTATCGGCCAAACCTTTACGGGCACCGTGGGTGGAATCGAAATATTCAAGTACCGATAAACCTTCTTTAAAGTTAGAGATAATCGGGGTTTCGATAATCTCACCATTCGGTTTGGCCATCAATCCGCGCATACCGGCAAGCTGTTTCATCTGTGCGGCAGAGCCCCGCGCACCCGAATGGCTCATCATATAAAGAGAGTTAACAGGTTGGCCGGGCTTGGCTTTAGATAAACCGTCCATCATGGCGTTTGATACTGCATCACCACAGGCCGACCAAGCGTCAATCACCTTGTTGTATTTTTCACCCCGGGTGATTAAACCATCTTGATATTGGCGCTCATAGGCTTTTACTTGCTCTTCGGTATCGCCTACCAATTTGGCTTTGGCAGTAGGGATAACCATATCGTCCTTACCAAAGGATACACCCGAGCGACAAGCCCATTCGTAACCTAAAGCCATAAGGCTATCGGCAAATAAAACGGTTTCTTTTTGGCCACAATGACGATAAACGGCATCTATCGCATTACCAATGGCTTTTTTGGTGAGCAATGTATTTAAAATATCAAAGCTAATGAATTTATTAACAGGCACAAGCTCCGATAATATTAACCGACCCGGTGTGGTATCGACCACCTCGTAAGTAATATTACCTTCGCTATCCGATGTTGGTACACGACCTTTAACCTTAGCATGGAGTGATACGATATTATTATCTAACGCTTGTTGCACTTCGCCCACATCGGTAAAAATCATGCCTTCGCCGGGTTCGCCATCGCGCTCAATGGATAAATAATACAGACCCAAAACGATATCCTGAGAAGGCACAATAATCGGCTTACCATTGGCCGGTGAGAGAATATTGTTGGTGGACATCATAAGCACACGGGCTTCTAATTGTGCCTCGAGCGATAAAGGTACGTGCACCGCCATTTGGTCGCCATCGAAGTCGGCGTTAAAGGCCGCACATACCAATGGGTGTAAATGGATAGCCTTACCCTCAATTAGCCGTGGCTCAAAAGCTTGGATACCCAAGCGGTGTAAAGTTGGCGCACGGTTTAAGAGAACAGGGTGCTCCCGAATAACTTCTTCTAAAATATCCCAAACTTCGGGGCGGCCTTTTTCTACCATGCGCCGTGCGGCCTTAATGGTAGTGGCATAGCCATATTGCTCGAGCTTGGCATAAATAAAGGGTTTAAATAGCTCAATTGCCATTTTTTTAGGTAAACCACATTCGTGTAATTTTAGGTATGGCCCGGTTGTAATTACCGAACGGCCAGAGTAATCTACCCGTTTACCCAATAAGTTTTGGCGGAAACGCCCTTGTTTACCTTTAAGCATATCCGAAAGTGATTTTAATGGGCGGCGGTTGGCACCGGTAATGGCGCGGCCACGGCGACCGTTATCGTATAAAGCATCCACAGATTCTTGTAACATACGTTTTTCGTTGCGAATGATAATCTCGGGCGCGCGTAGCTCAATCAGGCGTTTTAAACGGTTGTTACGGTTAATCACACGGCGATAAAGATCGTTTAAATCCGATGTTGCAAAACGGCCGCCATCCAACGGAACTAACGGGCGAAGCTCTGGCGGAAGAACAGGCAGCACTTCTAAAATCATCCATTCTGGGCGTGTGCCCGATGCCAAAAAGGCCTCAAGTAATTTTAAGCGTTTAATCAGTTTTTTACGCTTAGTTTCGGATTTAGATTCTTTAAATTCGACCGATAAACGCGCACGCTCAGTTTCTAAATCGATACCCGCTAAAATTTTGCGTATCGCCTCGGCACCAATGCCCACCTCAAAAGTATCCGAGCCAAAGTCATCAATCGCTTTTTGATATTGGTCTTCATTAAGCAAATCAAATTGCTTAAGGTTGGTTAAGCCGGGTTCCATCACAATATAATTTTCAAAATAAAGCACACGCTCTAAATCTTTTAATGTGATATCAATCATTAAGCCGATACGTGATGGTAATGATTTTAAAAACCAAATATGGGCAACGGGCGCTGCAAGGTCGATATGACCCATGCGCTCGCGGCGTACTTTTTGCACCGTAACCTCTACACCACATTTTTCGCACACAATACCTTTATATTTCATGCGCTTATATTTGCCACATAAACATTCGTAATCTTTTACAGGGCCAAAGATGCGGGCACAAAATAGGCCGTCGCGCTCGGGTTTGAATGTGCGGTAGTTAATGGTTTCGGGCTTTTTGACCTCACCCCAAGACCAAGAGCGGACTTTTTCGGGCGATGCAATAGAAATACGAATTTGATCAAAGCGGCTACCAACGCCGGCATTGCCCATCATACGTTCAATTTGTTGATTTTTAGACATATATAAAACTCCTAAAAGAGATATTAAGGGACTGTTTAAACATGTTTTAGCTTGTGCAGCCCCTTATTGATCCTGATATTTCCCAAATATTAATATTTACCGTAAGTTAAATCGACATTTAAACTCAATGCCTGTAACTCTTTGATTAAAACATTAAAGCTTTCGGGGATACCGGCTTCAAAATTATCTTCGCCACGCACAATGGCCTCATATACTTTGGTTCGTCCGGCTTGGTCGTCGGATTTTACGGTGAGCATTTCTTGTAAAGTATAAGCGGCACCATAGGCTTCGAGCGCCCAAACTTCCATCTCACCAAAACGCTGACCACCAAATTGGGCTTTACCACCCAATGGTTGCTGCGTAACAAGGCTGTATGGGCCGGTTGAGCGGGCATGGATTTTTTCGTCCACAAGGTGATGAAGCTTAAGCATGTAAATATAACCCACCGTAGTTGTACGGGTGAAATATTCGCCTGTACGGCCATCAATCAGGCGTACCTGACCCGATGACGGTAAACCGGCACGCTCTAAGGCTTCGTTAATATCGGCTTCGACCGCACCATCAAATACCGGTGTTGCAATTGGCACACCACCACGGAGATTTTCGGCTAAATCAATGACATCTAAATCGTCAAAACCAGCAATCTCTTTAATAATGCCCTTATCTTGGTAAGCCCAATTGAGTTTATCGCGGAGATCACCAATGGTTTTTTCGCCCAAATGAACATCATCTAACACATCGGCAATTTGGCGACCTAAAGCATTACCAGCCCAACCAAGGTGGGTTTCTAAAATTTGCCCCACATTCATCCGCGATGGCACACCAAGGGGATTTAAACAGATATCCACAGGAGTACCGTCGTCTAAGAAAGGCATATCTTCTTGGGGTAAAATACGCGAGATCACACCTTTGTTACCATGGCGACCCGCCATTTTATCACCGGGTTGGAGTTTACGTTTAATCGCAATGTAAACTTTAACCATTTTCATTACGCCGGGTAAAAGCTCATCGCCCCGTTGTAATTTATCCACTTTATCTTCAAAGCGTTTTTGTAAATTGCTCACGGTTTCTTCAAACTCGCCGCGCATATCTTCTACCAGTAACATGGTATCTTCATTTTCCACATTAATTTTGGCAAGCTGTGCGGCGGTATAAGCTTCGAACACATCATGGGTAATCACAGTGCCTTTGCGTAAACCCTCAGGCCCCGATACCACTTTTTGATCCAAAAGTAATTCGCGTAAACGGGTGGTAAAGCTGCGCTCTAAAATGGCACGTTCGTCATCGCGGTCGCGGGCTAAACGTTCAATCTCATGGCGTTCAATGGCCAATGCACGTTCATCTTTTTCTACACCGCGGCGGTTAAATACCTGCACGCCCACAACCGTACCTTCTTCCCCGGGGGGGAGACGGAGCGACGTATCACGAACATCCGATGCTTTTTCGCCAAAGATAGCCCGAAGCAATTTTTCTTCTGGTGTTACGGGGCTTTCGCCTTTAGGGGTTACTTTACCCACCAAAATATCACCCGAGCGAACCTCGGCACCCACATAAACAATGCCGGCTTCGTCTAGGTTGCGTAAAGCTTCTTCGCCCACATTCGGGATATCGCGGGTGATTTCTTCTTGCCCCAATTTGGTATCCCGTGCCATGACCTCAAATTCTTCTATATGAATAGAAGTAAATACGTCATCGCGCACAATACGCTCAGAAATTAAGATAGAATCCTCAAAGTTATAACCGTTCCAAGGCATAAAGGCCACAAGCACGTTTTTACCTAAAGCCAATTCGCCCAAATCAATGGAAGGGCCATCGGCAATAATATCACCGGCTTTAATGGATTCACCCACCTTAACTAAGGGGCGTTGGTTAATACATGTATTTTGGTTAGAGCGTGTATATTTACGTAAATTATAAATATCCACACCATCTGTACGGCCGGTTTTGGGGTCAACCGCACGCACCACAATACGGGTGGCATCTACTTGGTCCACCACACCATCGCGGTTGGCATTAACAGCTGCGCCAGAGTCGGCAGCCACAATGGCTTCCATACCTGTACCCACAAGTGGGGCCTCGGGACGAATAAGCGGCACGGCTTGGCGTTGCATGTTCGAGCCCATAAGTGCCCGGTTCGCATCGTCATTTTCTAAAAACGGAATAAGTGCTGCAGCAACCGAAACCACCTGTTTAGGCGAAACGTCAATATAATCGACTTCCGAAGGCGGAACAACAACGTGCTCGCCATTTTGGCGGCAGTTCACAAGCTCCTCGGTCAATTGACCTTTTTTATCAACCAATGAGTTGGCCTGTGCAATGATATGTTTGCCTTCTTCGATGGCGCTCATATATTCCACTTCTTTTTCCAACGTACCTTCGGTCACTTTACGATAAGGTGTTTCGATAAACCCGTATTTATTAATACGTGCATAAGTCGCTAGTGAGTTGATAAGACCAATATTGGGGCCCTCAGGTGTTTCAATGGGGCAAATACGGCCATAATGGGTTGGGTGTACATCGCGCACCTCAAAACCGGCACGCTCGCGGGTTAAACCGCCGGGGCCTAAGGCCGATAAGCGGCGTTTATGGGTAACTTCCGATAGTGGGTTGGTTTGATCCATAAATTGCGAAAGCTGCGATGAACCAAAGAACTCACGAATAGCACCGGCAACAGGGCGGGCATTGATGAGATCGTGCGGCATGGCACTTTCCATATCCACCGTACCCATACGCTCGCGTATTGCACGTTCCATACGGAGCAAGCCGATACGCACTTGGTTTTCCATTAATTCGCCTACTGAGCGAATACGGCGGTTACCAAGGTGGTCAATATCGTCAACTTCGCCTTTACCATCTTTTAAATCATGGAGGATTTTAACGGTTTCAACAATATCTTCCTTACGTAATACACGCAAGCTATCATCGGTTTTAAAACCAAGGCGGGCATTCATTTTTACCCGACCCACAGCCGATAAATCATAGCGGTCTAAATCGAAAAATAAGCTATGGAATAAAGCCTCGGCAGCCTCTACAGTTGGTGGCTCACCGGGGCGCATAACACGGTAAATATCAATTAAGGCTTCCTCGCGGTTGGTGTTGCGGTCTACCATTAATGTATTACGTATCCAAGGGCCTTTGGTATGACCATCGATATCCAAAATAGAAATCTCTTTCACTTTGGCTTCTTTAATAGCAGCCAAAAAGCCTTCATCAATCTCGGCACCGGCTTCACCAAAAATTTCACCGGTTTCGCCGTTAAAATGGTCAACCGCTAAATAACGGCCAATAAGCTCATTTTCTTTAAGCAAATAATGGGTGAATTTATCTTCCTTAAGCTGTTTGGCAAGGCGCGGGGTAATTTTACGCCCAGCTTTTACAACAACTTCGCCTGTTTTGGGGTCGGTTAAATCGTTATAAGCAATGGTGCCAATAGATTGATCAATATCAAAAGCCACTTTCCATCCACCGCGGGTGGTGGTAACTTTTTGGGTATGGTAAAAAATGCTTAAAATTTCTTCGGCACTCATACCTTCTACTTCCGAAGCATCAAGCTCTACACCTTTTTTGGCGGCATCAATACGGGCTTTTTCGGTTTCGGCCGAGTCAAGCGCCATTAACATGGTGGTTAAGGGGAGCTTACGGCGGCGGTCGATACGCACATGCATAATATCTTTCGGGTCAAACTCAAAATCCAACCAGCTACCGCGGTAAGGGATAACACGGGCAGCAAATAAAAACTTACCCGATGTATGGGTGCGCCCGCCATCATGGTCAAAAAACACGCCGGGTGAGCGGTGGGTTTGCGATACAATCACACGCTCAGTACCATTAATGATAAAAGTACCATTTTCGGTCATTAGCGGCATATCGCCAATAAAAACCTCTTGCTCTTTAATATCACGAACAGAGCGCATGCCACTATCTTCATCGATATCCCAAACCACAAGGCGCAAAGTAGAGCGCAAAGGGGCCGACCATGTTGCACCGCGCTGGGTACATTCTTCTTGGTCATATTTGGGTTCTTCAAATTCGTATTTAATATATTCGAGCGTTGCGGTTTCGGCATAATCATTTACCGGAAAAACCGAGGCAAAAGCACCCTCTAAACCGGTATCGGTTCTATCTTGGGATTTCACTTCTCTTTGTAAAAATTGCTCATAAGAATTACGTTGGACTTCAATTAAGTTCGGCATATTCACAGCAGCCGGAATACGGCCATAAGAGCGACGAATACGACGACGTTCCGTAAAGGATCGAGACATTATCAACACCTATATTTCATTAATGACACTTTCGTTAATTAAATAACGAACCAAAACCCCAAAGGCGGGAGCTAAATCCGCAATGTCCCCCATTGCAGTTTAACCGGGGCCGGGTGCCGCAGGTTATTTTGTCTTTTCGGTCGGGGAACCCATCGGAACAAAATAACGGCATAAAAACGACAAAAAAACCAGCTTTCGGGCTATCCAAAAACTGCGCTTATAGAATCATTTCAAATTACTTAGTTAATATGGCATATTATGGGGGGGGGTGTCAATGTTTTTTATGTATGGGGCTTTGCCCGTCATGCTGAAAGCATGCCTAATATATAGTTGCTGAAAGCATGCCTAATATATAGTTGGCTTGTCTCCGACAAGACCCCCCACAATGCAAGCGTTGACCTGAAGGGAAAACCCATTGGTTTTCCTATGCTTTATTCTGTAACACTTAGTAGTCATTCCTGCTTTCGCAGGAGTGGCGGGGTATTTATACAAAGGAAAAACCCATTCGGTTTTTCTGTGTTATATTCTGTTGCATCTTCATTATGTACCATACCAATAATTGGCGGTAACGCCGCCATCGATGAGGAAGTCGGAGCCGGTGATAAAAGTACCGTCTTGCCCCATAATAAGGGCGGCGAGGGCGGCAATTTCATCGGAGGTACCCGCACGTTTTGCCGGGCAGGTTTCTATCATTTGCCGGTAACCCGCACCCCGTGGCCCGTTCAGTTCATCATTCGCCAAAGGCGTTATAACGATTCCCGGGCTAATACTGTTAACCCTTGCACCACGTTTTCCCCATTTTACCGCTTGAGCCATAACACGCAATGCATTGCCCCGTTTAGAAAGCTGATAAGCATGGAGTGTATCTTTAATTGCATCCGCACTTAACATCGGCAGATCCAAAAGGGCTTCGGTTGGGGTGGTGGCCAATGCTGTATCTTGCTCGGCCGATAAGGCCGCTAAACGATGCCCCGAGTGCGATGCAATCACCAGCGCCGAGCCACCGGGGGCAATCACTGTGCCGAATTCTTCTAATATCATCGCCGTACCATACTAATCGACCTGTCATAGGGTTTCTATCGGCGCTTGGGAAGGTGTTACGCCGGCAGCATGGATAAGCCCTGTAATATCCCCAATTTTTTGGGCTTGGGTTATCAGCGCTAAAACAGAAGTGCGCGATGATACATCAACCGTTGCCGCATGGGTTGTGTAGCCTGCATTATAAAGAGTTTGAGCGGCATCTTGCGCATTTTTCGGGTTAATATCGGCAAAAATAATATGCTTGCCTACACCCACGCGCCGAGCAATAGCTTGGCCGATAAAACCAGAGCCGACAACGGTAATTACTTGATTTTGTTTCATAATTCTCTCCTTTTATAAATGATGAACACCTAAGCTTTGTTGAATGCCAAAATTGGGGGTCGTTGCAAGCTTAACGATGAGATCGGCCACGCTTTTACGCGATACGGTGGCATTAGCATTTTTAAAAGGCTCGTTCCTTTGGGTTGTGCCATAGTGAATTTCATCATTGTCATTGAGCCATTCGGGGCGAATGATAGTATAATCCAAGCCCGATTGCTCAATAAGCGCGGCAGAGTCCCGATAAGGGTTTAAAACTGGGTTATAATTTTGCCCCGGTATTTCGCCGTAAATACCCATAGAGCTAATGAAGATAAGCCGGCGGATATCATGGTTGTTCATGGCGGCGATAATGGCCTGTGCTTGCGCTTTCATATCGCCCGATAGATTGGCATATACAACATCTTGCCCAATCATCGCTTGGCTTAACTTATTTGTATCGGTTGCATCGCCTTCTATAATCGTAATACGGTTGTTATCTTTTCGTTGTTGTAGCCGTTTGGCATGGCGTAAATACAGGGTTAAATGGGCATCGGTACGCTCTAAAAATAGGTCTGTGGCATATTGCGCAATTTGGCCGTAAGCCCCTATAATTAAAATATTCTTCATGTTACCTCTTTGAAATTTATAGTAAAAGTAATTTTTGTTTCGATAATATTAAAATAGGCTTTATACGTAGTTTTGTCTTGCCTAATACTCTAAAATAGTTACCTATTCGGCCAAAAATGCACTAGCTTTCATCGAGCAATGCCATATACTCTGCCCTTGGGATCTCACGGCCGCCAAATTGGGCAATAACCGATGTTGTCATTTGGGTGTCTACCCATGTAAGCCCCTGTTTCTTGAGATGTTTAATCATCTCTACCAAAGCCAATTTCGATGCATTGCTGCGCTTCATAAACATGCTCTCACCCGAAAAATGGCCATTAACTTGCACCCCATAGAGGCCGCCGATAAGCGCATTGCCTTCCCAAACCTCACAAGATTGCCCATAACCTTGCTCGTATAATCGGGTATAACCGCGGATCATTGCGCGGGTAATCCATGTGCCGTCTTGCCCTGCCCGCGGGGCTTTGGCGCATTCGACCATAACCTCGGTAAATGCCTGATTAAACGTGACTTTATAAGGATGTTTTTTATACCAGCTTTGGAAACGCCGGGGCAAATGAAGCTCCTTAAAGAACAGCACACCGCGCATGGGCGGGGCAAACCATAATAGGGGTTCGCCTTCGCCAATCGGCCAAGGGAAGATGCCATTTGCATAAGCATCGAGCAAGAGATCGGTCTCAAAATAACCACCCATGGCTAATACGCCATCGCTATCGGCCTCATTGACATCGGGGAAGTATAAACTCATGCGGTTTTTGTCCATTTATATCCATTAATAAACATGTTTATTCTGATTATACGCCATCTATTTTGATTAAAAAACCGATATTTTATGATTATATTTATGGTTTGATAGGCCGCTTAAAAGGGTGAATAGGGCAAATATCGGATATAAATGGATATATTTGGCAGCGATTTACCCTTGACGAAACAATGGGTGCCGACCTATCTTAAATGCATAAAAATATAATGGGATAATAAAATGACACGCGCACCATTTAATAACTCGCTGATGTTAGGCTTTGAGCATATGGAAAGACTGTTGGACAGAGCTAATCGGAGCTCCGATGGCTATCCGCCTTATAATATTGAGCATTTATCCCAAGATAAATTCCGTATCACCATTGCGGTTGCCGGCTTTACCATGGATAACCTTAATGTGAATATCGAGGATAATCAGTTGGTTATCAAAGGCCAACAGGTCGATGACGGCTTAGAGCGTGTATATATTCACCGGGGCATTGCAGCGCGCCAATTCCAAAAGGCCTTTGTTTTGGCCGAGGGTGTAGAGGTGGAGCGCGCTTGGTTAGAAAACGGTTTGCTTAATATCGATCTCACCCATATCCGCCCCGAGCCAACCATTCGTAAAATTAATATTGAATTTACAGATTAATTATTATATTTCGGTATTTTATGATTTGTATCAAATTTTCTTGAATATCTTATTAATCAAAAACTAAATACCATATACATATTAAGAAACAACTTTAAGGAAAGTTTTTTAATATGGTCCGCCCTTCTGAATGCGCAACCCCTTGGAAAGACATGGCAACCGAGCTTGCCAATGCGGGTAATTTAAGCCATAACGACTTTGCAGCACTTGGCATGGCGAAAATTGTTTATTTAAAATTAGTCGGCACGCCAGATGCACCCTATGATTTCCAAATATTTTCGGCCAATGGGCAAATGATGTATGAAACCAAAGATATTGATTTACTGCTCGATTGGATGTTGGTTCAAGATGTTATACCGGTAGCGTTGCATTAATTATCCCCTATTGGGGGTGGTGTAAATATTGTTAAACCCTAATGAAAGCTAAGGCTTTATCATCACAAATTCTTATGCTATATTGAATAAAATTTATCAAATATTAGGGGAATAAAATGAAGCGTTACGCAGAATTTAGAAATTTAATCGAGGTTGATCATCCACTCATTGCCGACCGTTTAACCCGCCTACGGGAAGAAAAAACGGGCACGGCATCTTTTCGCAATATCTTATCGCATATCTCGCTATTATTAAGCTATGCGGTAACATCGGAGCTTAAGCCTTCTACCCGCAAAATCCAAACCCCCATTTGCGAAATGGAAGCCCCTTGTTTGGGCGAGCCAATGCCCTCGATTATTCCGGTATTGCGTGCCGGTTTGGGGTTCTCTGATAGTTTAATGCAGCTCATGCCCGAGGCCTCGGTGGGGCATATTGGTGTTATGCGGAATGAGACAACCCATCGCCCCGAGGAATATTTGGTGCGCCTACCTAAAGATATCGGGCAACGTTATATTTTGACCGACCCCATGTTGGCCACCGGCTATTCGGCTGCCCATGCCATTGATGTGTTGAATGAAAACGGCATTGAAGATGAGCGGATTATTATGATGTCGCTCGTTGCTGCGCCCGAAGGGGTTAAGGTAATGCAAGATAAACACCCGAAAGTGCTTATTTATACCGCCGCACTCGATGACCATTTAAACGAAAACGCCTATATTGTGCCCGGCCTTGGCGATGCGGGTGATCGTTTATTCGGTACGGTTTAACCTGCTACAAACGCGTTTATTATAGCCAAAATATAGGCTTATCATCTTGAAAAAGGGAGCATTTCGCTGCCTTTTTTATATTGTATAAACAATTGACGCAATATGACACCTATGATTTATTAAACCTTAGGTTATGTTGATAAAGGAGAAAGAAAATGCGGATAGAAGGTGGATTATTATTGGCAACCATGCTTATGGCTTTGTCGGCAGGGGCAGATGAATGTGCCGATTTAAGCCAAACACAGCTCCCCAATGTGCAAATAAATGCAGCCAGTTTACAAGCCGAGCAAATTTTACAGCCCGATGCCAATAGCGGGCTTACAGGCAGCGGCGTTACAGAAAACACCATTGGCGCCCATTGTTTAGTTGAGGGCAAAATAGAAGATCGCCAAGGGGTGAATGGTCAATATGGTATTCGCTTTCAGCTCCGTTTACCCACCACATGGAATGGCCGATTAATGTTCCAAGGGGGTGGCGGTATGGACGGCTTTATTGCGCCGGCTATTGGTGCAGTCCCTAGTAATGGTTCATCGGCTGTGCCATCGTTAAGCCGGGGTTATGCGGTGGTGAGTATGGACGGCGGCCATGATGGGCACGATGCCGAATTTGCCTATGACCAACAAGCAAGGCTCGATTTAGCCTATGCCTCCATTGGCAAAGTAACCCATGTGGCCAAAGCCTTAATTGATAGTTATTATGACCAAGCTTTAGAACATTCCTTTTTTATGGGTTGTTCCAATGGTGGGCGTGAAGCCATGATGGCGGCACAGCGTTTTCCGTTAGAGTTTGATGGCATTGTGGCCGGTAACCCGGGGTTTCATTTATCGGCAGCCGCTATTGCCCAAGCTTGGGATGTTAAGCAATTGATGGGCATTGCACCTAATGGTGTATTGTCGCAAGCGTTAACCCAAGCGGATTTAGATGCGGTATCCCAAGAAATTTTAAAGGCTTGCGATGCCAATGATGGCATAACAGATGGTATTGTGGCCACCCCAAGCCAATGTAATATCACTTTAGATGATATGCCAAATATCTTAACAGAAGAAAAAATGGCGGCATTAAAAGCCGTTATGGCCGGGCCCCATAATAGCCTAGGTAATGCTTTATATAGCGATTGGCCGTTGGACCCAGCTATCAATACAGCCGGTTGGCGGTTATGGAAATTGGGATTTTCCGAAACAGAACAACCCGATGCTTTAAATGTATTGATTGGTCGGGAGTCTTTACCCAAATTATTTATAACGCCCCCCCTTGCCGAATTGCCGCAAAATATCAACTTCGATACCATTTCGGCACAGGTTGCCGAGATTGGTGCATTAAATGATGCCACATCCACTTATCTTTCCACTTTTGCTTATAATGGTGGGAAAATGGTGATTTTCCATGGCATGGCCGACCCTGTATTTTCGGCCAATGATATTACCAAATGGTACGAAAAAGCGACCAGCAATACAAAAGATGATTTTGCGCAATTATATTTAGTACCCGGCCTTACCCATTGCGGTGGTGGCCAAGCTTTTGATGACTTTGACCCGCTGACTATTTTAGAAAATTGGGTGATTAACGGAGAAAAAGTCACACAAATGCCGGCAAAAAGTACGGTATTTAAGGGTAAATCCATGCCCATATGTGCTTACCCGCAAGAGGCCTATTATACAGGCGATGACCCCAATGATATAGCCAGTTATAGCTGTAAATAAAAAGAAGCCTTCGGGCTTCTTTTTTTGACACAATTCCATACCATCATATAGGCAAATATGATTTATAGTGTAACCAATCAAATTTGGTTACACTATAAAGATGCAAAGCAGCTTTCATTTGCAAAGCAAATGGAGGGGGTGTTAAGGGGCACAGCCCCTTACAAAAAAACTTGCAGATATAAAATGATAATATTTTTATCCAAAATTCATTGGTTATAGTCTATACATAATAAAATGATTATATAAACATCAGTAATAATTTGATGCTAAGGGGTTTGCAACCCGTAAAGCCGAAGGCTTTCTAAAAAAAGATAACTTGTCTCCGACAAGATATAATTCCCGCACACAGCTACGCTGTGGGCAACCTCAAAGCATTAGGTAATACTAAAATTTATTATCATTTTAAGTAGTATTACCTATAGGCTATAACAGACAAATTATTGATATAATAATTGGGAGCAGGAAATGAAAAAATTTCTATGGTTAGCTTTTATATTCGCTCTTGCCGCTGGGGCGCAAGATAATGAAACACCAAAGCAAAATGATGAAGTCATTAATTTTGAGATAACCGATAATGATGAGCTCAATGGCATGTTACAAGCCATTGCCAATGACGATTGGTTTGGGTTTCAAAAGCTGATTAATGATGGTGTGGATATAAATATTAAGGATAAAAGCGGCGCAACAGCCTTATTATATGCGGTTACCTTTGGTGAAACGGATATGGTTAAGCTGCTTATTGATAAAGATGCCGATGTTAATGTGCAAACCGTTGAGCGTAAACTCACGCCCATTATGCTCGCGGCTATGAATGGCAATATAGATATTATTAAGCTTTTATTGGCCAAAGATGCCACACTCGATGCCCAAAGCCCTTACAGCGGTAATGCAACAGGGTAATTTAGAATTTGCTGATATATTATTAAATGCCGAAAATAACGATGGTTATACGGCTGCCGAGTTTGCCACCCAATTTAATCAGGCTGAGCTTGCAAAATATCTACAATCGCTGTTAAAGTAAAAACAACCCGTAAATCTTGTGCCAAAAGAGGAATATAATAATGACGATGATACAACGCTTTTTGATGATTATTATGGGCTTTTTTAGTTTATTTGCTCATGCCAATGATGGTGCATTTTATGCATCAGGTAACCATTTAATTCCTATTCAGGAAAATAATATTGCTTTAAAAAAAGAAGTACTCACTTTAGATTGGCAAGCAGGTGGTATTTTGGTGAGGGTGGAATATATATTAGATAACCCTGATACTGCACGCAATTTGCTAGTGGGGTTTGAAGCAAAATCTCCCGAAGGAGATGCTGATATAGAGCCCAAAAAAACAGGTAATCCTTATATTACCAATTTTTCGGTGGTCATGAATGGAGAGATGCTTGATCATCAGGTTGCTATTATTGAAAGTAGCGATGATTTGCGAGAATATTATAAAAATAACCCAATAAAACCTGTAGACCTTAAAGAGATTGAAGAAGCTTGGGCGGGTAGAATGGAAGATTTTAGATGGGCAGGTAAATATGTATATTATTTTGAAGCCCCTTTTAAAAAAGGCCGTAATAGCATTATTCATGAATATTTTTTCGAAAATAGTGCCTCTATAGGTGTACCGTTTGATATGCATTATATATTAACCGCAGCCAACCGGTGGGCAGGGGAAGAAATTGGCGATTTTATGCTGATTATTAGCGGGGTAGAAAATAAAGTATTTTATATGACACAAAGCTTTTTTGAAAGCCCCGATGAGTGGGAGATGAAAGGTGAAACCAAAATATTACCCTCGCTTTTAAGTGATGAAGGCAAAATGGTACGTTTTAAACCCGAGAGTAATGAAATACGCTTTCATAAAAATAATTTTACACCCCAAGGGGAGCTTGAGATATTTGTATTTGATAAACGTTATTTTAGAGAGCCTTTTGATTATCGGGAACATCGGTTAGATAGCTTTATCCATAGCGAATATCCCTTAATTTTTAATAGGGCCTATGACGAAGAATCTCATCGGATTTTGCGTAATTTACCCTTTGCAGCCCGCGGATACACATTTAAAACCCATTATATTCAGCATTATTACGATGGCATGGATTGGTACAAGCCCAACCCCGATTATGTGATCAATCTTAATGAGCTCACCCCCGAAGAAAAACAATGGCTTGATATGATTAACGCGCAAAAACAGTAATAAGATATTTGTTCTTGTTTTGTTCTTTACAAAATAGGTTTTTTATCGTATAATTTTAACAGAATGAAAAATTGTGATGCGGCCTTGTATAAATAGACTCCGGCTCAAGGCTAAAGTGGCGGCAAGAGTTGTATACCCAACTCTACATTCGTCATGCTCAACTTGATTAAGCATCTTTTAAAACTAGATTCGGTCAAGCCGGCAATGACAGCTATAATGATAAGAAACAAAGTCTATACTTTCTGTATTTTATAGGTCACTCCTGCATAAGCAGGAGTCTTGTCGTCAATATGAGCTTAGCGGTTATGAAATATTTAAAGCTTCCTGCTTTCGCAGGGTTTTGCCGAAGGCGAACTCAATATACAAATTTCTGCTTATCCAAAATAACGGCTTAAAACTAAACATATGGAGCATATGTTACAAAAGCTTACCTTTTGTAACATAAATTCTATAGACAATTATTGTAACTAATATAAAATTAAAAGAATAATAACAGGAGATTATGATGAAAAAAAACCTCTATGCAACGGTAATTCTGGCAACCCTTATGCAAACCCCGATTATAGCGAATGCCGCCGGACCTTTAGTAAACTCAACAGTTTTTTATACCGATGATATTGCCCATGTAACAGCGGTTACCAAAGTGTTTGGCAATAGCCAAAAAATTACCGAAGCTATTGTGGAATTTAACGAGCCGATTTTGGCATCTTCGGTTACGGCCGATAGCTTTAGCGTGAATGAGCGGAATATAAGCAATGTTTATGTATCGGATTCTGTGGCAACCGATGCCGAGCCAAAAGATGGCCAATATGTTCATATCATGCTAAACCCCGCCGATGAAGCTGCCATTGTTTTTGCTGCCCAAGTGGATATTGCTGCCCAAATAGTGGTTACACAAAATCAACCAGTACAGGCTGTAAGCGGGCAAAAGGTTGCCGCCCCCGAAAAACCCTTAATCAATACACGCCAAACCAATTTGTTGGTCGATGACTTTCTAACCATGCGTTTTAAAGACCCCGAAACCGGCTTACTTTTGGATTATAATTTATATATCCCTAAAAATCTTGACCCCGGTGCAAAATATCCGCTTGTATTATTTATGCATGATGCGGGCGTTACTGGCACAAATCCACGGCGTAGTTTGCAGCAAGGTCTAGGGGCGGTCGCTTTTGCGAGTGCGGGGGATCAAGCCAAACATCCGTCCTTTGTTCTAGCCCCGCAATATCCGGTGGCGATTGCCAATGATGTTTCGCAAAATTCCGAATATCCCGATATAACCGTGCGTTTAATTGAACAGCTTACCCAAGATTATGCCATTGATACCAACCGTATTTATACCACAGGGCAATCGGGTGGCTGTATGACATCCATTGCGTTAAATATTAAATATCCTGATTTATTTGCCGCCTCATTACTTGTGGCTGGCCAATGGGATGCAAGCCAAACAGCGCCCCTTGCCCAAGATAATCTATGGGTGATTGTATCGGAAGACGATGCCAAAGCCTACCCCGGCATGCAAGCGATTATGGAAGTTTTGGCCGAAAACGGTGCTAAAATTACCGAAGATAGTTACGATGCCAAATGGTCGGCGGCCGAGTTTGAAAAAGCGATTGCGGCAACCCAAGCCAAAGATGCCGATAATAATGTGTATTTCACCCATTTTACCGCGGGTTCGGTTTTAGATGAAGGACAAGAGGTCAACCCGGGTAGCGGCCATGTGAATACATGGGCTTATGCTTATAATATTGCCCCATTGCGCGATTGGTTATTTACACAATTGAAGGATAAAGCCGAATAGCGAGCTGATTAGCAATCTGGTTCATATAAGAAATTGAAGTAAATTCCTGCTTTCGTAGGGTTTTGCCGAAGGCGAACAAAAATAGGATAATCCCCTCCAGCGGAGGGTGTCAGGCAGAACCTGACGGGGTGGGTTGGGTATTTTAACTGATATGAATGTATTTTTGAATGAATAAAAGTAAACACACCCCGTCACTTTCAGCGATACCTCTCTAAAGAGGGGATATTCTTACTCTGCTTGTCTCCGACAAGACCCTCTAAAAAAGAGGGGATAATTGGGGAATAAAAAACAAATTTTATAGAATGAAGCTTAGAGAAAGCAATGGCTTTCTCCTTTAGGTCAACGCGAAGCGTTGCGGAGCATAGGGGCAGAGCCCCATAAAATAGGTTATCGGAATGACGGCTAGAGTGTAACAGAAAAAGTATTCAAAGTTTATTTCACTTAAGGCTACACCCAAATTAGTACTCAAAACAATGCTCGATGCCTCGGTATTCTTTTTGGCCTTACCCATATTTGAGCTGATAGAAGCCTTGGCCAAAAAAGGCTATTTGCATTTTTACTTTAACTTACCATAAATGAAAAACCGAGCTTTAAAAACTCGGTTTTTGTTTTTAATAAAAGACTATTTAGTTTTGTAGGGCTGCTTTGCGGGCTTGGTCTAACCAGCTATCCCAAATGGCTTGGTGATTAGCTACCCATTCATCGGCATGTTTGGCAATATTGCTCTCGGCACTTTCGCCATCTTCCATGCGGGTATTTTGTGCATTAATATCGCCAAGCGGTAACTCAATAAGGCTTAAAAACTTCGCGGCTGCGGGGTTTTTCTCTAAAAATTTATTATTGGCAACCACACGAATATCTGAGACCACAAAGCCAAGGTCAACATCGGGTGTAACGCCGCTATCAATGCCTTTTACGCTCATCCATTGCTCGCTACCTTTTTGGGCATCATTGGGTTGAATGCTCGGTACATTAAGCCAATAATCAACATCGCCCAAGCCACCGGCTCCAATCAGTGCCGAGGTTACAACCATAGAAAGTGCCATCATAATGGTTTGGTTAAGGCCGGCAAAAATACTGGGGCGGGCTAACGGAAGTTGCACTTTAAATAAAACTTGCATGGGGTTTGCACCATAGGCACGGGCGGCAATAATCCCAAGTGGGATACCGATAATGGTACAAATAATGACCGAGCATACAATCATAGCAAGTGAGGTCATGGAAAGTTGCCATAAACCCAATAAAGCAATAATTAAAAAGCTTAATTCGCTAAATATTGCCAATTTAATACCCCCACGCCAAAAAGCAATGGCCGTGATAATGGCAATCATAATCAGCGGGTTGGGGAGCATGAAAATATGAATGAGAAAATCTAAAAACGAGTTAACCGGTGTTTTAATTGCTTGGAAAACATAACGATAGTTAATCATCCAATCCATTAAATTATCAATCCATTGTTGTAATGGAATTAGGGCTTCGGAAAAGTTCCACATTATACCGTCTCCTCTAATTTATTATTATTTTCTTTGGCTTCATCCTTAGGTGCATCGGCAATATTGAGACCAAAGGCTACATTATCAATGACCGATAAATGGGGTAGCAATGCAAAGGATTGAAACACCATGGCCATTTTGCTTTTACGCACCTCGCGTAAGGCTTTTTTATCTAATTTTGTAATATTGGTATCGTCAATAATAACATCGCCCGTTATGGGGCGAATAAGTAAATTTAACATACGGATCAAAGTGGATTTACCCGAGCCAGAAAGCCCCATAATCACAAAAATTTCACCCGGATAAATTTCTAAATTGGCATCGTAAACGCCCACATGTTTGCCGGTTTTTTCTAATATTTCTTGTTTGGTTGCCCCTTTTTGTAATTGTTGAATGGCTAATTTTGTGTTTTTGCCAAATATTTTAGAGACATGTTTAATTGTAATCTTCGGCTGTTGGGCTTCAGACATAATAACTCTTTGTTAATTTGCGAATGCGAAATAACATTACATCTCCCAAAATACTGGGAGTGTATCAATGATGATTTCATACAATATTGAGATTAATATCGTCTCAATGTGAATTTATCGAATATAAATTCCTTTATTTATCTTCGCTTAGATTCTACTTATCTGTTATGCTCTAAACAATTGCACCATAAAACTTTGGATTCGACACCCTAAAGAATGTAACTGATTATACATTCGCAATTATTTGAAAAATAATGAGCACAACCTCATAACAAAAAGCACTATAACATAGGCCAGAATAAAAATCAAAACACAGCCCTGCCAATGTTATCAAGATATTGTCAGATAATACTATTTTTGCGTGAGTTTAATCTCAATGCGGCGGTTTTGGGCGAGGTCTTGGGGGCTATTGCCTTCATTAATTGGGTGATACTCGCCAAAGCCAGCAGCCACAAGGCGATTAGGCGGCACACCATCGTTAATCAGCCGCTGCACTACCGATAACGCCCGCGCATTAGAAAGCGCCCAGTTATCCTTATATTGTGTACCCGAATAAGGCCTTTTATCGGTATGGCCGTCCACACGGATAATCCAATCGATATCATTGGGGATTTTTTGGGCGATAGATTTTATAATGCCCGCTAGCCGATCCACTGATTGTACGCCCTCAGTACCTAAGTCGGCAGAGGCCGAGTTAAATAATACACCCGAAGATATAACAAAGCGATCGCCTTCGATTTTAATATCATCACTATTGCCCAAAGCTTGGCGCAAATTACCAAAAAATTCTGAGCGATATTTTTGTAACTGATTAACCTCTGAAGCTAAAGCTTCATTGATGCGATTACCTAAATCGGAAATTTCTATTTTTTGATTTTCGATGGTTTCATCTCTTAAAGCCAAGGCATTTTCTACATTTTGCAGGCTGGTGGCTAAGGTACCGATTTGCTCTCTTAGGGTAATCATTTCGGCCTCGGCATCAATTTGCGCTTGCGATTTTACCGACAATTGGCTGTCTTTATCGCTGACCTCTTGCGTTAACGCTGCAATGCGCGCATTCAGCTCTTCTTCGCTGAGTTTCGCTTGGGTCACTTCTTCTTGGGCTGCTTTTAATGCCGTTTGTTGCTGGAGCTTAATATTGGTAATATCACCCAGTAATTTTTGCCTTGTGGCCTCTAAGGCAACAATTTGCGCATTTAAACTACTGGTTTGTTCTTGGTTATAAACGCTTTCTTCTTGGCGTAAGCCAATCAGCTCGCCAAGCTCTCTCAGTAGTTTTTCTTGCTCAAGTTTGGCCTTTTGTAAATCGGCAGATAACCCGGTGACTTGGGTTTCGTAAGCACCCACTTGGTCTTCATATTCTTTAACAATATTGCCAAATTCATCAACCTGTTGCGTGGCATCGGTCAGCTCGGTTTCTAAGGTGGATATTTCCTCATTTTTACCGCTTAAACTTTGGCCTAAACTAAAGGATATTACCGAAAATAAAGCCATCATAAAGACAAACAGCAATAACAGGGTCGATATCGCATCAACAAAGCCCGGCCAAACATCAAATCCTTGTTGGTCTTTTCTACGCCGTGCCATTTATTCACCTGTATTCGGGGTATTTTTATATAATAATTGCTCTAATATGCGCTTAATTTGGTTAAGCTCTATCCATTGTAAATCTTGCTCTTGGCTTTCCTCTTTGGCTAAATGTACATTGGTTTGCTCTAGCTGTTTCGCAATATAATGCAAAATATTATCATAATAATTTTGTTGGCTATTCGACTGTTGCGCTAAAAGATTATCAATAGTTGTTTTTTGTGCATCAATCATTTGGCTATTATATTGCGCCAGCTGATAAAGTGCCGGCATATCTTTGGCCATGGCATCAATAGAGGCATTAATATTTTCGGCAATTTTAATATTACCGGCGGTTAATTGCGATAATGCATTCACTTGCTTTTGGCTTTGCTCTAAAAAAGCTTGCATTTGGCTAAGGGATATATTTTCTTTCCATTGGGTGAGTTTAGAGATAATTTCTTCAACCGCAAGCATAAAGCGGTTTTCGGCCTGATTAACCTGTAAATGGATAAAACCCAATATCAAAGATGCCGAAAGCCCAAATAAAGAAGATGCAAAGGCTGTGCGCATGCCCGAAAGCGGTTGTGATAATTGGCCGAGTAGCTGATTAATCACATTTTCATTGGCGTTTTCGGTAAAGGAGCCAGAGAAAATTTCGGTGAGGCTAGAGGTTGTAATTAGCAAACCCCAAAATGTGCCCAATAGCCCTAAAAACACCAATAAGCTAATCACATAGCGGGATATCGCTTTATTTTCATCGAGCCGAGCTTCGACATTTTCGAAGATAAATTGTGTATTTTGCGGGGTGACTTGGTGGTCTTTAATCTCACCTTGTATCGCTTGCAGCGGCTTTAAAAAATGCAATGGTTTTTGCGGTAAATCCTGTTTTTTCATCCATGCATTTATCCAAGCACATTCATTTTGCAGGCGCAATAATATCCATATATTGTAAATAACACCTAAAATAAACACAATAAGAATAAGGGAGTTTATGGGAATATTTGCCATAAAAAAGGAAATAAGATGCTGATATAATAAAGCGATTAGCCCGATGATGATAGCTAAAAAAAATAGAATGCGTAGCCAATATCGGTTGAGTGAAATTGTCATAATGTGAGCCTCTTCTTTTTTTATGTTTATCATAGCCTACATGTTCTTTATGTGCAACACACATATTGTTGACTTTGGCTTGATAATCGGGTTTAAATGGATAAACAAAAATAGGGAGTACCAATGGAATATTTACGGGTAATTTTATATGCAGGGGCTGCTTTTTATTGTGGTTATACTGTAAAAATGGGATATGACGAATATTTAAAATCGGGCGATAAACGTATTATTTTAGCGATGGTGGCGTTTTCGATTGCAACCGTTGTAATTGGCTATTTATCATACCGTGAATATAGGCGGGTAAAAGCCGAAAAAGAAGATAAGAAAGAATAAAAAGGAGTATATAATATGGAAGTTGAACAATCAGCATTTTTAAGCCCTCCAATGTTAATTGGCTTAATTGCACTTGGGGTAGTATTGGTTGCGATTGCTTATTTGGCTTATGGGCAACATAAGAAAAAAGATGATAAATAGTTTTGCGATAGATGTTGCGCAAAATAAGGAAATTGACTATATTTGAGTTAGTTAAAAATATTGAGAAAAAATTAAGGAGCTCTGCTACGTGACAACCGCCGAAAAACCAATTTTAGAAGGCAAGGCACTTTTAGATGTCATTATTGAATCCATTGATTCTGATAAAGCCGAAGATATTGTGACCATTGATTTAGGAAACAAAACCGATATTGCCGATTATATGGTTGTGGCATCGGGTAATGTTAACCGGCATGTTGCGGCAATCTCGGAGCATTTAGCCGAAAAACTTAAAAAACTCGGCCATTCACCTATCCAAGTAGAAGGTTTAGAAGAAGCCGATTGGGTATTATTGGATACTGGCGATGTGATAGTGCATGTTTTTCGCCCGGAAGTACGCGATTTTTATAAAATTGAGCAAATGTGGGAAGAAATGCCATCGCTTTTGTCGCGACAGGTCGAAGAATTATAAAGCGCAATGAAAATACAAATCATTGCCATTGGTAAAGTAAAAAAAGGGGCGATTGAGTCCCTTTTTTCGCAATATGCCAAGCGCATAAAAAGGTGGAAGTTAGAGGTAAAAGAATTTGCGGAATCCCAAGCCCAAACGGGTGATGCTCGCAAGCTTGATGAAGCCGAAAAAATCTTAAGCCAAATAAAACCGGGGTGCATTATTGTGGCCTTAGATGAGCGGGGTGAGCATTTAACCTCGCCAGAGATGGCCAATTTTATGGCCGCGCAAGAAAATGCCTCGGCCTCTTATATCAGCTTTATCATTGGCGGCCCCGATGGCTTAGATGATACCATTCGTGCGCAGGCAAAATCCGTTTGGGCTTTAGGGCGGGCAACATGGCCGCACCAGTTGGTTCGGGCTCTGTTGGCCGAGCAAATTTATCGCAGCCAAACCATAATTGAAGGTCATCCTTATCATCGCAGTTAAGAATGGTTATAAAAAAAGTATCATACACAGCGATAAACGTTTTTGAATAAACAAGTTTTATGTTATATTGCTAGCGAATGTCTATATGAAGAAAATTATTGAGCCTATACGGGGCTCGAATAGAATGAAATTAAGGAATAAAAATGTTTAATATACATCGTAAAGAAATCATGTGGGGCGGTCGTCCGCTCGTTTTAGAAACAGGTAAAATTGCACGCCAAGCCGATGGAGCGGTTCTTGCAACTTACGGAGAAACTCAAGTACTTGCAACAGTTGTTGGCGAAAAAGAAGCAAAGCCTGGCATTGATTTCTTTCCGCTTTCTGTGCATTATCAGGAAAAAACTTATGCTGCAGGGCGTATCCCCGGTGGCTTTTTTAAACGCGAAGGCCGCCCTAGTGAGCATGAAACTTTAACATCACGTTTAATTGATCGCCCAATTCGCCCGCTTTTTGCTAAAGGTTATAAAAACGAAACCCAAATTTTAATCACTGTGTTATCCCATGATATGGAAAACGCACCCGATATTTTATCGCTTGTTGCGGCATCGGCTGCATTAACAATTTCCGGCTTACCTTTCTTAGGCCCTATTGGTGGTGCCCGTGTGGGTTATATTGATGGTGAATTTGTTCTTAACCCCAAATTAGAGCAAATGGACGATAGCCAGTTAGACTTAGTTGTTGCAGGCACAACCGAAGGCGTGTTGATGGTAGAATCTGAAGCATCGGAACTAACAGAAGAAACCATGTTAGCCGCTGTTGATTTTGGCCATAAGGCTTTCCAACCCGTGATTGATTTAATTATCAGCTTGGCCGAAGAATGTGCCAAAGACCCCCGTGAGATTGAAGCTGAACCCAAAGGCGTAGATGCTTTAAAGAAAGAAGTTAAAAAACTTGCGCAAAAAGGCATTAAAGCCGCTTATAAAATCCAAAAGAAACAAGACCGTATGGATGCGGTATCGGCTGCAAAATCTGAAGCAACCGAAGCGATTTTAGCCAGTGAAAAATTTGACGAAGAAGCTTTAGCTTACTTGCCCGAAATTTTAAAAGGCTTAGAAAAAGATATTGTTCGTGGCGATATTTTAAAAACCGGCAAACGCATTGACGGCCGCGATACCAAAACCGTGCGCCCCATTGTGTGTGAGACTGGTTTATTAACCCGCGCTCATGGCTCGGCATTATTTACCCGTGGTGAAACCCAAGCTTTGGTTGTAACCACTTTAGGTACAGGCCAAGATGAACAATTTGTGGATAGCTTAGAGGGCGAAACAAAATCAAAATTTATGCTCCATTATAACTTCCCCCCTTATTCGGTGGGCGAAACAGGCCGTATTGGTGCTACAGGTCGCCGCGAGGTTGGTCATGGTAAATTGGCTTATCGGGCAATTTACCCGGTATTACCTAAGGGTGAAGATAATCCTTATACTATCCGTGTGGTATCAGAGGTTACCGAAAGTAATGGTTCATCTTCTATGGCCACTGTTTGTGGTACATCGATGTCGTTGATGGATGCTGGTGTGCAACTGCCTAAACCTGTTGCCGGTATTGCCATGGGCTTAATTAAAGAGGGCGATGAATTTGCTGTTCTTTCGGATATTATGGGCGATGAAGATCATTTAGGCGATATGGACTTTAAAGTGGCCGGAACCCAAGATGGTATTACCGCTTTACAAATGGATATCAAAATTACATCGGTTACGCCCGAGATTATGCAAATTGCCTTAACCCAAGCCAAAGAAGGCCGTAAACATATCTTAGGCGAAATGGCGAAAGCGATTACATCGGCCAACACCGATGTTTCGGAATTTGCACCACGCATTGAAACCGTGATGATTCACCCCGATAAAATTCGTGATGTTATTGGTTCAGGCGGTAAAGTAATCCGTGAGATTGTGGAAACCACAGGTGCAAAAATTGACATAGAAGAAGACGGTACCGTTAAAATTGCTGCAGCCGATAAAAATGCGATTGATGCAGCGGTTAAATGGGTAAAAGATATTACGGATGATCCGGAAGTTGGCAAAATTTACGAAGGTAAAGCGGTAAAAATCATGGAGTTTGGTGCTTTTGTTAATTATATGGGCACACGCGATGGTTTGGTGCATATTTCGGAACTTGCCGAAGGTAAAACCGAAAAAACCGAAGATGTTGTTAAAGAGGGTGATATTGTAAAAGTGAAACTCATTAACATCGATGGTCGCGGTAAAGCATCACTATCCATGCGTTTAGTTAATCAGGAAACGGGTGAAGATTTATCGGATCAGCTCGATCCACCGCGTACAGTTGAAAAGAAAGAGCGCAAGCCGCGCCGTCGTCCAAGTAAAGATTAAGGAGTTGCTTATGTTTAAAACACCTAAGGCAGTTATGCTTTCAGGTAAGGAAGTTTTACCGATTATCGAAGGCGGTAAAGGTGTTGCAGTTTCTAACGGTGTATCGGCAGGTGCGTTTGCAGCTGCCGGCGCTGTGGGAACATTTAGTGGCGTTAATGCCGATAGCTACGATGAAAACGGTCAGATTGTTCCGCAAGTTTATAAAAAAGGCTCTTCGCGGCGCGAAAGATTTATGCAGCTTGTTGAATATGGTATTCAAGGCGGTATTGCCCAAGCCCAAGTTGCCCATGAGCGATCAAAAGGGAATGGCCGCATTTTTATGAATGTTCTTTGGGAAGCCGGCGGGGCGCAAGAGATTATTAAAGGCGTGCTCGAAGGTGCAAAAGGTTTAATTAACGGCGTTGTTTGTGGTGCCGGTATGCCTTATAAATTGGCCGAAATTGCAAGTGCTCATAAAGTTTGGTATTACCCGATTGTATCATCTTCGCGGGCTTTTCGTATTTTATGGCTGCGGGCTTATTCTAAGGCCTCGGAATTTTTAGGCGGTGTGGTTTATGAAGACCCATGGCTTGCTGGTGGGCATAACGGATTATCTAATGCCGAGGACCCGCAAATGCCGCAAGACCCATATTTGCGCATTAAAGAGCTCCGCGATTTTATGAATAAAGTGGGGCTTAACAATACCCCGATTATCATCGCCGGTGGGGTATGGTCGCTTGCGGATTGGCAAGATTATATTGATAACCCCGAGATTGGCCCGGTGGCTTTTCAGATGGGAACACGCCCCTTATTAACCAAAGAAAGCCCAATTTCGCAAGCTTGGCGCAATTTGTTGCGTAATCTTAAAGAGGGCGATGTGGGTTTAAATAAATTTTCACCCACTGGTTTTTGGAGTTCGGCGGTTAGAAATGACTTTTTAAGAGAGCTGATTGAGCGCTCGAAACGCCAAATCTTTTTTAAAGAACAAACGGAAGAAGATTATACCGAAGCCCTTAAAATCGGTGGTGCAAAAAGCGAGCCGGTTTATGTGAAAGCCGAGGATTTACCCAAAGCAGAGCAATGGCAAGGTGAAGGCTTTACCAAAATTGTACGCACACCCGATAGCTCGGTTGTGTTTTTAAGTAAGGAAAAAGCCAAGGCAATCCGTATTGACCAAGCGGAATGTATGGGTTGTTTAAGCCAATGTCGGTTCTCTAACTGGGCAACGAATGAGGAATGGACAACGGGTAAATTGCCCGACCCACGCTCTTATTGTATTCAAAAAACCTTACAATCCATTGCCCATGATGGCTCGGTGCAAGATAATTTAGCTTTTGCCGGCCATAGTGCTTATCGGTTTAAGGACGACCCTTTATATAAGGATGGTAAAGAGCCAACGGTTGCAGAATTTGTTGATGCAATTATGAAAGGGCTTTAACAGCTTTTAATAAAAATAAAAAGAGGGCTTTAAAGCCCTCTTTTTTTAACGTTATCTGAGTACCCAATTTTTATAGCGTGATAACCATAGGGCAACAAAGGCTGCGCATAAGGCCATTATCGCCATGACCATCCATGCGAATGCACCGCTAATATATTGGTAATAAAAGCCCGATAAAATCATATTTGCCCCAATACCAATGCCAAATACCACGCTTGTATAAAGGGTTTGCATGCTGGCGGCAAGGTTTTCGGGTATATGTTTTTCTACCCAATACATTGCCCCTAGATGCCCTAAAGCATAGGTAAAGCCATGAAAGGCCATGGCCATATAAATAACCAAAGTTTCATCGTTATAAATAGCCAGTAAAAACCACCGTAAAGCCGCAATGGCTGCGGCAAAACATAAAATATAACTGGCGCGCATTTTCTTGCGGAATATCCAACCGATAGTAAAAATAATAAGTTCGCCAATATTACCGAATGTCCAAAATTTACCAATCGCACCAAAATCCAAACCTTGCTCTTGCCAATAATTTGTCCCTTGGGCGTAAAGCATGCCGTGGCTACCTTGTAATAATACGGCAATAATGAGCAGCAGAACAATGGGGGGTTCACGCAATAAGCGCACCACAGGGGGGCGCTCATGGTAAGTTTTTGGGGTTTTTACATTGGGTAAAAATAGCCCAACAATACCCAAAACCACCATACCCAAAATAAGGGTAATTACCATTATTTTATTGCCATCGTAATTGGGCGAAAACAGAAAATAACTGATATAAGTAATGCCGGTAATTGTACCCACCGTACCCCATAGGCGAAAACGCCCATAATCGAGCTTGGTGGTGGATAGGCTAATGATAATAGTGATTATACAACAGGCTGCCACAACCAAAATAATAAATAAATCGGCCCATGTGGTATATTGATTGCTAAGGTAAAAATAGCTGAGCATGCCGATGGCAATTAAAGACATAATACTATAAATCAGCAGGTCTAAGGGCGAGGCTTTATGGGCATTGGGGCGCTGTGTGGTGATGGTAACCATAGATGTTAAAAGGGAGCTGGCTGTCCATATGAGTTGCGCCCAAATGAGCGAGATGAAAAGCCATGGCCAAAAACCATTGGTAAACATATAGAGGGAAAACACAATGGCCGAGCCAAAACTGAGTGCCGAGATAATCCATTTGCGCGAGCCATATTTATCGACAAACCATGCTATAATCAAGCCTAAAAACGGCCGGGCAAAAGGTGCAGAGCCAATAACAATGCCAATCTCCGAGGGCGATAACCCCCCATTTTTTAACCAATTTTGCCAAAAAGGCGTATGAATACCCCCCATTAAAAACCAAAAGAGCATAAAATAGAGTGCAATACGGCTATTGTTACTTTTAGCGGTCAATTTACCTTCCTTACCAATGATACGGCTTATAGCTTGTGATTACACAAGGTAATTTAAAGGGAATATCATATAAATATCGGTAATGAAACAAAATATTTTATCGGATTAAAATATTATCTTCGTTTACATTAAGCCCTTCTAAACGTAAAAGATTGGCTTTGGTGTTAATGCCGCCTTCGCCCGAATATCCGTTAAGCCGCCCATCGGTTGCAACCACACGGTGGCAAGGGATTAAAATAGGCACCGGGTTAGAGCCACAAGCCATACCCACCGCCCGTGGGGATGAGTTAAGCTTTTTAGCCAGCTCGCCATAGCTCATAACCGTTCCATAGGGGATTTCTTGTAAGGCATTCCATACTTTTTGCTGAAAGCGCGTACCGGCCGGATTAAAAATAAGGTTAAATTTTTTACGATGCCCATCAAAATAATCATTCATCTGATTAATTGCATCTTCAAGCATAGCGGTTGGGATATCCTCAGGGGGGCGACCCCATTCTAAAGCGCAAATACCGCCATCAACCTCAAATAGGGTTAATACACCCACAGGTGAACTAAAACTTAGGGCTGCAAAATTCATTATACTTCGCCTCCGATGATAAAATTAGGGTTATTTTATCGTGTTTATCGGTAAAACTCAAGCGGTGATTCTGATGGCCGGTATCATTACAAATGAATTTATATGGGAATAGCAAAATATATTTTCCATTAATTGGGGTAATGCATGAGGAAAAAGGGAGATTTAGCCGCAATTTAATGAATTTTATAATAAAAAGCTTGAACTCCCTTATAAATACCGTTATAAACTGGAGCTTGTCTATACATTACCGGGCGGGGTATGCCTTGATAATGTCTGTGTTAACCCTTTGAAATATAGAGGATTAAAAATGCCCAAGTTAAAAACAAAATCGTCTGCAAAAAAGCGTTTTCGCTTAACTGCAAGCGGCAAAGTGCGCGCAAATTATGCGTATAAAAGCCACTTTTTACGCCGTCGTTCTCAGAAAATGAAACGGAAAGCCCGGGGTACATTAGTTTTGTGTCCGGCAGATGCCCGTTTGGTTAAAAGTTATTTTCACCGTTAATTAGGAGATTAGATAGATGGCAAGAGTAAAACGTGGTGTAACCACCCATGCACGTCATAAAAAAATTGTTAAGATGGCCAAAGGCTATCGGGGTCGTGCAAATAATAATTTCCGTATTGCGGTAGAACGTGTAGAACATGGTTTGCAATATGCTTACCGTGATCGTAAAGCGAAAAAACGTAGCTTTCGTGCATTATGGATTCAACGTATTAATGCGGCTGTGCGTCAGCATGGTTTAAATTATAGCCAATTCATGAATGGTATTCATAAAGCGGGTATTGAGGTCGATCGTAAGGTTTTAGCTGACCTTGCTGTACACCAACCCGAAAGCTTTGAAGCATTAGTGAATGAAGCCAAAAAAGCTTTATAATTAAAGTTTTAAGCATTAAAAAAACCGCTCTTTATTTTAAGAGCGGTTTTTTATTACCCCAATAGATTACGTAATTTTTATGGTAATCTCTTGGCTAAGGCCAAGCTCGGCAAGTTGCGCCTTTACTTTAACCTCTCCTTTTTCCCCAAAAGTTTCTAACCAAATGGCACCATAGCCACCGAGCATCGATTTAACTTTGGGCCCCAAAATTTTAGCCGGACCTTCCACACTAAACTCGATAGGTGTATGGAGAAACGGTAAATCGTTACCATATTCATCGCAAATATGGGCAATAATTCTTGTGTTATCAATGGGTAGGGCGTGGAGTTGGGTATCATCGGCCGTTAAAGTGAATTTTTGTGGTGTAGCCGATGCTGTAAAGCGTTTTTCGGCCACTTTTTTACCCTGAACATAACCTTTAAAATGCCCTTCGTTCCAATTGAAACCCCAACCGCCATCATCAAACTGGGGGATAATAATGGGTGCATGGGGTAGATTTTTAAATTGGTCGCGGGCAGGGAAGTAACGCCCAACAAACATATCGCCAAAATAAAACTCCACATAATCGCAATTGGTTAAAATGAGTAAGGGGGTAAAGTTACATTCGTCACGTTCGCCCCTTGCCCAAACGGTTACGGGTTCTAATATGGCCTCGTCATCGGGTGATGTTTGCGAGGCATAAGCATAGGCGGCTGGCTTAGGAATACGGAACATATCCATCACACCATGATAACAAATATGATCCCCGGCACCAAAATCCTTATGGGTATTATAATCAAAGGCACACCAGCCAATACAGCCAATTATGTCATCATCGCCATACATGGCATCAATCACATGTAAATGGCGTAATGCATGCTCCATAAGCCGCTCCTCAGGGTCAATGCGCTTAGTCGGGAACATATGGCCGTTATATTCGGTAACCATATAAGGCACTTTATGGGTAAGCCCGGTGACTTGCTGTTGCCCACGCAGAGCAATTTGAGAGCCGTTATGGATAAAGTCGTTCATGGTATACACATCTTCGAACATACGGCTATCGGTAATGCAGCGCACGCCGCCGGTTTGCCTTGTGGGGTCTAACTTATGGGCTAGGGCATTGGTGCGTTTATAAAAATCGTCATCATCGGCACTTTCATTAATGCGCACACCCCATAAGATGATAGAAGGGTGATTAAAATCGCGGTCAATCATGGCTTCCACATCATGGAGGCTTTGTTGCTTCCATTTTTCATCGCCAATATGCTGCCAACCCGGTATTTCCTCAAATACTAAAAGGCCAAGCTCATCGCAGCGATCGATAAAATATTTCGATTGCATATAATGAGAGGTTCGCACAATATTGAGTTTAAGCTGATTTTTCAAAATATCGGCATCGGCTCTTTGGGCACGTTTGCCCATGGCGTAACCCACATAAGGATAAGATTGGTGGCGGTTAAGCCCCATTAGCTTAAGTTTGCGCCCGTTTAAATAAAAGCCATGGGTGGTAAACTCCACTTGGCGAAAACCAATACGGGTTTGATATTGGTGGATGATATCGCCCTGATTTTTTAATGATAGTTCAAGATGATAAAGCTGTGGCTCATCAATATCCCATAGGGTAATTTTGGGGATATTATGAATCTCTATAACATGCTCTTCTTTCTCTTGACCGCTGAGGGTAATGGTGGATTGACCATTAAACTGATAACCATCGGCATAAAGATTATGAATGATATGATATTGCCCTTGTTTTTTCTGTTTATTATCAATAAAAATTCGTGCTTGGATGGATTTTTCTTCTGTATCGTAACCCGATGTGGAAATATGTGCATTGGCAATATTTAACTTGGGCTGAAGGATAAGAAAGACCTCGCGATATATTCCGCCATAGGTGATATAATCAATAAAACGCCCAAAGGGTGGTGTATCATTGCGCTCGGTACTATCGACAATAATGGTTAATAAATTATCTTCTCCAGCAATGAAATCCGCAGTTAAATCGGCTGTAAACTCCGAATATCCCCCCTTATGGCTAGTGATGAGTTTGCCGTTTAAATAGACATCGGCCTTGCACATCACACCTTCGAACAATAAGGATATTTGGTTATCGCCAATCTCGTTGTCTGATAAATTGAGTATGCGTTGATAGGTCGAGACAAACTGAAATTCTTCTTCCTGAAAATAATTATAAGGTAAATCCTTATTATTATGGGGTAAGGTAATCGGTTTGGCTTTATTGTTGAGCTGGCTTAACCATTCTTTTTGGGTGGTGGCTGTATAATACCAACCAAGGGATAAATTTTGTTTGTTGTTCATTGTTATAACCTTTTATTTGTTTTTTATTTAACCTTTAACGCCGCTACCAGTAACGGCTGCGATAAAGTGGCGTTGCATCAGCAAAAAGAAAATAATGATTGGGATTGTTGATATGGTAATACCCGTCATTACCTGCCCGTAATCGATAATACTAAAGCCGATAAGCGATGATAATGCGACAGGTAAGGTGCGCATTTCGGGAGTGGCGGTAATCACAAGCGGCCACATAAAATTATTCCAACTTGTCATAAAAACAAATATCGATGTTGCGGCAATAGCCGGCTTCATATTGGGCAAGACAATGGTGGCAAAAATACGATATTCGTTGCAGCCATCGGCACGGGCGGCCTCGATAATCTCGTAAGGGAAGGACTTCATATTTTGGGTCATTAAAAATACCGCAAAAATATTACATAATCCCGGTAGTATTAGCGCCGGATAGCTATCTAAACCAAAAGAGATACCCAATAGGCTAAAATCAATTGAGGCAAATAGGCGAAATAAAGATACGATTGTGGCCTGATAAGGGATCATCATAGAAAATAAAAATAAGCTAAAGACCAATTTTTTCCCTTTAAATTCAAATTGGGCAAAAGCATAACCCGCCATGGAGGCAATAGATAATGTTAAAATGGTTTGGATAATAGCCACAATCATTGAATTAACAAATACACGGCTAATTTTAACGGTTTCGTTGAGGTTACGGAAGTTTTCGGCTAATTGATCGCCAAATGTCCAAAAGGGTGGATATTTATAAACGGCTGATGTATGGTGGGTTGCATTAATGAATGTCCAAAAAAATGGATAAAGACAGACAAATGCCATGAGAATTAAAAAAATATAAAGACCAGTCTTTTTAATTTGAGATGATGTTTTATGGGTCATATTAATCATCCTTACCTAAAATTTTAAATTGAATAATAGCCAAAATAACAACTAAAACCACAATGCCCCATGCAATAGCTGCACCATAACCCACATTCGATGCCCGAAATGCCGTATTATATAAATACATGGTGGGCGATAATGTGGCATCAGATGGGCCACCACGGGTGAGGTTCATGGGTTCATCAAATAATTGAATTGTCCCAATGGTTGATAAAACAGCGGTAAAAAGCATAACGGGTCTTAATTGGGGCACGGTAATAAACATAAACTTTTGCCAAGCTTTTGCGCCATCAATTGAGGCTGCCTCGTAAAGAGAAGAGGGGATATTTTGCATAGCGGCTAAAAAGATAATCATATTATAACCAGTCCAACGCCATGTGATGGCAATCATGATGCTCACTTTTGCCAAAATCGGATTATCCAGCCAATTAAGCGGTGTAAGATGCAGTGATTTAAGCATGGAGTTCACAATACCTTCAAAAGAAAGCAACATAAAAAAGATAATCGCATAGGCCACAAGGGAGGTAACCGTTGGTAAAAAGATGCTCACCCGAAATAATCCTTTAAATTTGAGTAACGGATTATTAAGTATCGAGGCAAATACCATAGCTAAAAATAGCATAATCGGAACTTGAATGATAAGAATGATAAACATATTCCAGACCGAGCGCCAAAAAATAGTATCTTGCATGAGCCGAATATAATTACCGAGACCAACAAAGCTTTGTCTTTCGCCGCGGATAAAATAAAAGCTCATCATAAAGCTATCGATAATCGGCCACACCATAAAACATAAAAATAAAATAAGTGCTGGGGAAATAAATACCCAAGCGGCTCTTGTTTTTTGATAATTCAGATTAGTCGCTTTCATTGGTAATTCCTAAAAATGTGCCTGCCTAAGAGAGATAGGCAGGCAAAGTTAAATGAGAGACTAGTATTTATTAATTTTGCGCCCGGTTTGGTTAGCCAAACGTTTGGCGGCATCGGATAATATTTTGGTTGGTTCTTTATCGGTTGTAATGGCTTCGGCAACAATTTTATTGCCTTCTTCCCGTGCGATTGAATAGTCAATTGTATAAGTAGCCTCGGGGATATCATTCACAACTTTCGATAAATCGGCCCATATCACTTGGCCACCAAAATAGGCGACGCCTTCGTTAAATGATGGCTCACTATAAACAGGCATATAGCTTGGGTATAATCCCCCTTTAAAGGCCTCTATTTGGTTGGCGATATTGGTTGTAAAAAATTCCATAAAATCATAGGCTAAATCAATATGTTCGCTTGTTGAGACAATCGCAAAATTACTACCACCAATATTGGCCGCGCTGCGTCCTTGGCTATCTTTTGGCAAGGGCATTACGCCCCAATTGCCCGACATATCGCTTGCATTGCTTTCAATTGTTCCGGCAAGCCAAGCGCCTGATGGTATAGCAACAATTTTACCTGTTGTAATCGCTTGCACAAAGCCGTCCCAACCTTTGGCCGCTGTATAAATAATACCCGCTTTTTCCATTTCATCAATTAATGTTAGCGATTCAAGCGATGCCGGGCTGTTATAATCGATATTACCATCTTTATCAAAATAACCGGTGGCTCTTTCTTGCATTAATGTACGGTAAAATCCGTCATCATCAGTGCTTACGTTGGTCATATATGAATCAGTTGCTTCTCTGATTTTTTTACCGGCTTCTAAATAATCTTGCCAAGTTTCGATTGATGCGGCATCAACCCCGGCTTTTTCAAAAATATCACGCCGATAAAATACACCCACAGGGCCGATATCAAATGGCATGGCATAAAATTTACCATCGGCTTGTAATGTTGCTTTTTTAAAGGCCGGGAAGCTATCGCTATATTGGTCGTAACCTTTTGCCGATAGATCCACAAATGCGTTGGGCCAATTGGCTAAAAACCCCGAAAAATATTCATCTTCTACTAAAAAGACATCGGGTAATCCCTTGCCATTTGCTTGTAAGCCGATATTTACTTTTGTATACACATCGTTACGGCCGGTATCAATGATATTAATTTCGGCATCGGGGTGATTTTGCATGTAAAGCTCTGCCGCTTTTTCAAGAACCGGAACATTAATGTTCCATGCCCAAATATCAATAGCTTCGGCAAAGCTTGATAAGCTTGTTGAAAGCATAATGGCCGTTAATACGGATTTTGTATATTTCATTATTTTGTTCCTTTCTTATGTTTAATATTAATATTTATTGATTTTACGTCCGGTCTGATTAGCCAAGCGTTTGGCGGCATCATTTAACGCTTTTTGAACATCGGCATCATTTAATACCACATCGCTTAAAACTTTAATCATCTCTTGGCGAGCCAAAGAATAGTCCATTGTAAATGTAACGGCAGGGATATTCTGTACGGTTTTACCAAACTCTGCCCAAATAGGCTGGTTATTAAAAAATTCAACGGGTGCATTAAAGCTATCAAGCGCATAAACCGGTGTAAGGCTTGGGAATAATCCACCAACAAAAGCAGCCTCTTGCCATTCGGTTGTTGTTGTGAAAAACCGCATAAAGTCATAGGCAAGCTCTACATTTTGGCTTGATGATGGTATGACAAAGTTGCTACCGCCAATATTCGATGCATTTTTCCCTTGCGAATTTTTAGGCAATGGCATTACTCCCCAATCGCCCGCTTGATTCGGCGCTTGTCTTTCAATTGTACCCGCAAGCCATGCGCCCGATGGTGTAGCGACAATACGGTTATTGACAAAAGCCTGCACAAAACTATCCCAGCCGATATTACCTGTATATAAAATACCGGCTTCGTCCATTTTTTTGATGTTGGTAAAAACTTCTATCATTTCAGGGCTGTTAAAGGCAATATTGCCGTCTTTATCAAAATAATGGGTATTCGATGCCCCAATCATGGCGCGAACCAATATTTCTTCGTCTGTGCGGATATCGGTCATAAAAGATCCGGTTACTTCTTTAATTTTTACACCGGCAGCAATATAATCGTCCCAAGTTTCAATGGATTTTGGGTCAACACCCGCTTTTTCAAAAATACTCGGCCGATAAAACACACCCACAGGGCCGGCATCGAACGGCATGCCATAAAATTTTCCGTTCATTTGGTTGGTTTCTACCTTAAACTGTGGGAAATACTGCGCATATTCGTCATATCCTAAAGCCGAAAGATCGGTAAAACCATTGGGCCAATTTTCTAAATATCCTTTTAAATGGGTATCTTCAACCAAAATAACATCAGCCAAACCTTTTCCATTGGCCTGTAGGCCAACAGATAATTTGGTGTAAACATCTTGCGAGCCAATATCCGATACATTAATTACCGCATTTGGGTTATCCTTCACATAAGCTTCTGCCGCTTTTTGTAATAAGGGTACATTGATATTCCATGCCCAAATTTGAATATTGCCTTCTGCAGCCCAGCTACTTAGACTGGTGGAAACTAAAATTGATGATAAAACTATACTTAACTTTTTCATTTGACCGTCCCTTTACATATTATTTTTATATTTTTACTGTATAAATACTCTTTTTATTCTTTAAGGCTAGCATGATAGTATGGTGAAAAATTCCTGCTTTATTTTTTTTTATTCCAGTTTTCAACACAAAATGCTAAAATAAAAGTAAAGAGGTTAAAATTTGGCTTATGCAAAATAGGATTTATCAATGGTTGGCCATATCAATGTAAAAAAAGATGTTAAACAAGGCGCGCCTTTTAATCATCTAGCAAATGAGCATTCTACTTTTTGGTACCATGGTGCGCCCAATGTGATGAAAAATGAGCATTGGCATAATCATATTGAGTTTAATTTTATTAAACAAGGGGTGGTTGCTTATAATTATGATGGGCACAATATAGAATTTCCCTCTGGGCAGCTTATCTTTTTTTGGGGTGGTATTCCGCACCGAATGACAAATTTTCGGCTTAGTGATCAAAAGGGATTTTATAATTTCCATTATCCGTTAGAGGATTTTTTAATGGTTAATTTTGACCGTAAATTACACCGTTTATTACTCAGTGGGCATATCTTAACACTGAAAGCCCCCGATTTTTTGATAGAACAATATTTTGAACTTTGGCGTATGGATATTCAAAAGCAGGGTATGGATATTTTTGACCGGATTAACTCGGATATTGCAGCATTATTTACGCGTTTTTCCTTTGAGACTTTGGCTTTTCCCCATGGAACCCAGCCGATTAAAAGTAAAGATATAACACCGAATATGTTATTATTTGTTAAAATTATCCGGTATATATTCGAGCATTTTCAAGAAGATATCCGCAATACCGATATTGCCGAGCATTTAGGTTTTCATGAAAATTATATTCAACGGGTTTTTAAAGATTTTTCAGGAAGTTCTATTCGGCAATTTATTATTCATATTCGTTTAAAATATGCATGCTCATTGTTGCGCAACACCAATCGTTCGATATTTAATATTGTTATTGAAACCGGTTTTGGCTCCACCAGCCGATTTTATAAAGCCTTTGCCGATACCTACCAACAAACCCCCAAACAATATCGAGATATTTGGAAGCAAGAGAAATGATAAATGGAATGGCGCACCCGACAGGATTTGAAAATGTGACCTTTGCCTTCGGAGAGAAAATAATTTTATATTCACTTGTAATTATCCATAATCTTTGGTATTAATATAAATGAGTGTATTGCTTGATTGTATAGTATTTTAAGTATAAATGACTATAAATAATAATCAAGAATATTTTATAGGTAAGGGTCTTAATAGGGTCTTAAATCATGATTAAACAAATTACGCAAGCCTTAATTAATAATATTGAACCAAAAGAAAAGCCTTTTGAAGTCTTTGATACAAACGTTAAAGGGCTTTTATTGCGTGTTCAACCTACTGGTAATTGCACTTTCTATTTTGCGTTTAAAGCTTTGAATGGCAAGAAGGCACGAATTAAAATTGGACAAGCTAAAAGAAGTGGGGTTGGTGATATAACTCCGATAATAGCAAGGAAAAGAGCTGAAGAATATAGGGTTATATGTGCAAGGGGTGTTGACCCTAGAGAGGAGATAAAAGAAAAAATAGCAAAAGCAACACAGGATAGAGGAAATACACTTTCCGCTTTCTCACAACACCAATACCAGCTTTATGTTAAAAGCCACCATAAGGACGCTTATAATACTATCCAGCGATTAAAGCATTTTGAAAAAGAATGGGGAGATTTACCCTTAGATAAAATCACCACTAAGCACATTGAGGATTATCGACAAAAGAGGATTAAGCAGGGACTAACACACGCAACAATCAACAGGGACTTAAATATATTGAAAGGGTTATTTTCTAGGGGTATTGAGTGGGGAGCAATAGCAGATACTCCTTTCCGCCGTTTAAAGAACCTTAGAGTGGATAAAAAAGGAAACACAAGGTTTCTTTCCAAAGAGGAAGAGCAAGCCTTAAGAGGGGCTTTAAGGGAGCGTGATAGGCTAAAGAGGGAGAAAAGAGCATCATCTGATAAATGGCATCTTGATAGGGGGTATGAACTCCATACGGCACGCTATGAGGATTATGCGTATGTTGATTATTTAGAGCCAATGGTTTTAGTGGCTTTAAATACAGGCATGCGCAGGGGGGAGTTGTTATCTTTAACATGGCAGGATATTGACCTTAAACAAAATATCATTTCACTAAAAGGAAAGAATACAAAGTCAGCCCAAAGCCGTAACATACCTATGAATGATGAAGTGAAAGATATAATCACAAAGTTACATGATGAAGGTGTAACCGCTGGAGATTATCTTTTTACCCACCCACTAACTGGAAAGCCTATGAAAGAGATTGGCAAGGCTTGGAGAGAAGTGGTAAAACAAGCAGGTATTGAGGGTTTTCGTTTCCACGATTTAAGGCATACCTTTGCATCTAACCTTGCAAGGCATAATCAAAGCCCTTATACCCTTCAATCGTTATTAGGACATAGTAGCTTAGAAATGGTACAAAGATATGCTCATATAGGCGATGATACCCTTCAAGACGCTGTTAATTCCTTATTAGATTAGATAGGTTTTATCTGTGGTTTATATTGTGGTTAAAAAGAAACTATGTTAGCTTTAAAGGCGTTGCTAATTTTGGTAACATTTTTATTGGGTATTAAATATATGAAGAAAATTCTAAGTATTTTTTTGTTCCTCTCGTTATTTCCTTTATATAGCTTTAGCGAATATGTAAAAATTATTGCCATTTGTGAGATGTTTGATGCTGAGTGTACTTACCCATTAGGAAATGAAGAATGTAGCCCTTTAGTTTTGGAAAATGTTTCTAATACATTAATCAATGTTATAGTTAATGATGATAATACTTTTTCAATAATGGAAGGATGGGGAAGTGAAAAAGTAGTCTTTTTTAGTAGTGAAGAAGAAAGAATAACTAGAACTAAAGATAAGCTTGTATTGATGGAAATGGATTTATTTAAAATATTCAATACAAAAAAGAATGAAAAGAAGGAGGAACTCTTCTCTTCTAACTCTATTTTCATTATAGATAATTTTTTCTATTATCCTTTTGCCATAGAAAAGGATGGAGGAGCAACAGCTTTTACACATACTCGTCTACTAAAGAGTGGTGCACAAGTGGTGTATTCGGGACTTTGTACTGTCAATTCTAGGGATGAAATAAAAAAAATAGCGATGATGTTTATGACTGAAGATAAGTTAAAATTTTTAGATATAGCAAATGAAGATAAAAAAAACATAGAAGAAATAATAATAGAAAAGAAAGATGCTTTATCAATAAAAGAGCTTCCTCAGATTGAACAAGACATAAATAACATTATTTTTGATTATATAAAAACAAATATGGAATATAATAATTTAACTCCATATAGTAATAAATAAAATCAAAACCTATTAATTATACTGTATGACAAATAACTGCTTTTCCCAAAAAAATATTAGGATTGTTCTTAATAATAGGGTTAAGAGGGATAGTGGCTTATATTTTTGGCGTAAAATTCTGAGGCGGTATTCTAAGACTTGAACCTTACCTTCTTTCCCCATAGCCCCACCCTTCATATACTCTTTGCCTTGCCCTAGTTGACTGATTGATATGCTTTGTAACTGGCTACATAAGTACGGTAGGGTGGGTGGTGTATCGTTACCCTTGTTATCACTACACAATATCTTACTTCTTTTAGTAGGGGGGAAACCTAAAGATTAAGCCAAGCCCTATAGCCAGCGTCTCCGAAACTATACTTTATGATCCCATAGGCTTTGCAGTCTCCTTTTATGTATCAAAGCAATGTTCTCATATATCCTTAAAGAAACTAAGAAGGACTTAAAAATTCTTTCTTACATAAATAATTGTTTACATCTGTTTAATTATTATCTAGAATCCTAGACACACTACCCCACCTATAAGGATTACTCCATACTTGGAGATAAGATAATCCTAGGCACACACACACACTAAAGGAACTAATATGAGAAGGAAGCTTAAGTTATAATGGACTGAGGGAGCTTGTTGTATTTTATTTTGATTAAGGAGGTGTTAGTCAAAGAAGATATGTGTAAAGGAAAGTTTATTTTTAGTTTAATTTTAGTATGTGTAAAGGAAAGACTATGAGAGAAATAAAAGAGTGGGGCATAACAAAGGATAATAATACGGTAATCCGTAACAATCTAATAAGTGAACTATATTGTGCAGGGCAGGATATAGCAGACCTTTCAGTTATTTTTAATCTTGATAAGAAGGCACTTACAAGGATTGTAAGAACTATGGAGAGAGATGCTCTAATACTTGAACTATTCGAAGGGGCAGACTATACAACCGAAGAGCTTGCCCATACATTCAACCTCAAAGAAAGAATAATCAAGCGTATTGTATATACTAGGTTTTATGAAGGCAAGGCACAGGACGAAAAAGAAGAGAGGATAAGGGCGTTATACCCTAGAGAACCCGATATTGTATCCGAGGTATATGGTAATTAAAGGGCGATTTAGTAAAATCCATTTTAAGGACTCTAGAGAGCTTATTTAATCTTTTGGCTACATGGGGTCAATAATAAATTAAGGGACTCCAGAGAGTCTTAAAATGGATTTTAGGGCTATATTAATGTTGTGGGTAGTGGGGTTGTTTGTGTTATCCTTATAAAAATATTTCTCACAATAAATACATCTAGTATACAAGGTTAAAATTCGGCTATTTTTCTCTCTAATCTATTAATATAAATCAACAACTTATTAATATGCTCCGTTACGAAGTAATAAGCCTTAATAATTATAAGTGGGTATAGTTAGTATACAAGCGATATATAAGGGTAAAAATACACCCTGACTTATCATTATAAATCAATAGCTTATTAATATGACACACTTACGAAGGAATTATCCTTCCCAAAAAAACATATATATTATTACTTATATATTACTTATAAGCCCCCCTTAAACTGTATGTGTGTGGGCTTTCCCTTCACAAACCCAATAACCCTTTTAAGCAACCCTTAAAGGGGCTTTTTATTATCTCTTAAACAACCCATAAAGGACAATAAACAATGACAACAGAGCTATCAATGAACCCTAATCAACTGCTTAATGTAAAACAAACAGCCGAATTATTATCAGTTTCACCTTCAACAATCAATCGCTGGAGACTAGAAGGTAAAGGGCAAGGGGTTGTTCCTATTCGAATTGGTAATGCAGTCCGTTATCGTTATTCTGATATTGAAGATTATATACAGCGTAAATATGAAAATCCAGAGAATTGTTCTAATTAATCAAAGCTTTATAGCGGAATGAATGTCTATAAATGTTTTCAGAAAAAATACACATTTTTAAGTCCTTTACAAAATGCTTTCAAACCAAGCAATACAGCCAGATACACGCTATATTAAAGGCTACCCCAAAACTAGCCCCTATACTATATAGTTAATTTACTAAGTACATTAATAACTCTAAAGAGCCTTTGGAGGTCAAATGAAAAGACCTTACACAATCACTCCAAAACCCTCTTTAGCCCCCTTTGAGATTACCAAGATGTTTAAAGCATCTTATAAAGCCTATGTTAGTGGGTGTGTGTTGAATAGACTTATCACCATAAACATAGAGAATATGGGCTATAACAAAAGCCCTCAAAGTTTCCTTAATACTTTCTTAGACCATTATAGAAAGTTTGCTTTAAAGGAAGGCTTTACACCTGCTTATGTGTGGGTGTTAGAAAATAACAACCATACCCACGCCCATATACTGTTACACTTCCCACC
>JBKEAR010000056.1:0-19664 GCA_047972425.1 Alphaproteobacteria bacterium
AAGCCTATGCCCGTAATTTGCTCTTTATTGATACGGCTATCATCAATAATTTTATTGACGACCAAACAAATAGACTGCCAAATATCATCGCTTGATTGCTCGATAAAATCGGGTTTTGGGCCAAAGCGTTTTATCTTTTGTTCGGCCTCGGCATATTTTTTACCGTTTAAGTCAAATAATGCCGCCCGTGCACTCGTTGTGCCCACATCAACGCCAATAGCATATTTCATCATAAAGTCTCCTCTGTTTCCTAGTTTCCTTTGGTGATAATATCACCTTACTTTCCGATTATTATCTTACATGATTATTACAATGATATGAATAAAAAATATTGTAATCAAACCAAAAGAAAACAAAAAAACTAAATCAAGATAGCCCTAATATTTGAGTGATTAGTTTTAAAAACCACATAACTCCCACCCAAACTGTATCAAGGTCAAATGAGCCTCCCCAACCCGGAAAAGGCGTATTGACAGGATCTGCCAAACCAGATAAATAAGCTGCATATGTGCCCCCAAAAATTTCTATAATCCCTGCACATAAACATATTATCATTAATGCTCTACGCCCACCAAATTTATTGGCAAAAATACCAATAGTCGCATTATCAAAAAACATCGTAACAAAGCCGGGTATCGCCAATAAAGGCGAGCCAACGACAATAAGCGCAACAACAGCAATCATTTGTCCAATAGCCCCAAAAACAAAACCCCATAAAACTGCACCAGCCGCATAAGTATAAATTGTGGCACAATCTACAGCAATATAGGCTCCGGGGATAATTTTTTGCCTGATCCCCTCAAAAGATTGCGTAAGTTCGGCTACAAATATTTTAACCCCAGTTAAAATAATAGCGACACCCACCGGGAAAATAAGGGCGGTTAGGCCAATACGAGTAAGCACAACTTTCCCAGGTAATCCTTCAATATTCATGATTGCTGCATTCGCAGTACTAAAAAAACTTTGATTGTCAATTGCGTTTAGACCTGCATAAACCCACATTACAGCCATTATGCCACCAAAAAATAAGGTCATCACAATACCCGATGCCGCAACTGTATCCTTAAAAATATTCAACCAACCAGGCAGGCTCATATTTTCAATATCATCTTTTTTATCACCCAACATAGGAGCTATTTTATAAGCGAGCCAATCACCGAACATTTGTTGGTGCCCAATGGCAAAACCCGCCCCACCAGTAATTTCTTGGGTAGGTTTTAATGTTAGTTGAGAAAATATCGACCAATATAGCCCCATAAACAAACCCGCAATTAATATAGTACCAATCATGCCAAAACCTAATATATGATGGGTCAAAAAAGTCGCCATTGCTGATTGCAAGAACATAATATATCCTGTGAGGAATATCGTTTTAATCTTGGTTATTTTGTTAAATATTACCAAAATAATATTTACAAAAAGGCCAATAAGCATAGTATAGGCAATCCAAGATGCGGCATTAACTTGTTCTAAACCTTGTGTAGCCGCAGGTAGACCTGCATATGGATCTAAAATAATTCCTTGAACACCAAACATTTCTGTAAATTGAAACATTAAAGGCCGAAAGGTAAGCACTAATAATGCAGCACCTTGCTGTAGTATCATGAAACCAACAGCTGTTTTAATACCGCCTACTAACACTTGCCATATGGGCATTTTCATTGCAGCATAACCGAGCATAGTAACAAAACTCAACAAAATAGCAGGCTCTGCCATAAAACCATCAAAAAATAGTTTGATTATGTTATAAACAAACGGTTGAGCTTCCATATCTTTTTCCCCATGATATATTTGGCCATTGCCTAATCACTTATCGGATTTACTATTTTTGTCCGTAATAGGCATTTTTTCCATGTTTACGTAAGTAATGTTTATCTAAAAGCTCTTGTTGCATCGGGGTGAGATTATTATTGATTTGCTCTGCCTGTAACGCCATTAATGCAACCTCTTCCATAACAACCGCATTATGCACCGCATCTTTTGCCGATTTGCCCCAACTAAACGGTCCATGGGAATATACAATAATACCCGGTACTTCAATAGCCTTTATACCCCTCTGCTCAAATGTCTCTATAATAACCTGTCCCGTCTCCCACTCATAAGCCTCCTTGATTTCCTCTGGTGTCATCTTTCGTGTACAAGGGATACCACCGTAAAAATAATCCGCATGGGTTGTTCCATAAGCCGGAATATCCCTACCCGCCTGCGCCCAACTCGTCGCATGACGACTATGCGTATGCACAATACCCCATATATCATCAAATGCTTGATATAATGCCAAATGGGTCGGTGTATCCGAGGAGGACTTATATTCACCCTCCACGACTTTCCCCTCCATATCCACAACAACCATATCTGCAGCCGTCATGGCATCATAAGATACTCCGCTCGGTTTTATCACTATTAAGCTTCTATCTTTGTTAATCCCCGATACATTCCCCCATGTAAAGGTTACTAAACCATATTTCGGTAATTCCAAATTCGCTTGGAATACTTCTTCCTTTAATTCCTCAAGCATATCCTGCATCCTCCATTCTTTGTAATATCCAGCCTTTCGATTTCATCACTTCCTCTAAAGGCTCTGCCGCATTCTCCGACCATTGCTCTAATACAAAGCTTCCCCGATAGTTAAGCTCTTTAAGTAAACGGAAAAAACCCACAAAGTCCACACATCCCGAGCCAAACGGAACATCACGAAACTGCCCTTTATTTGTTGCGCTGACTGCATAAGTATCTTTTAGATGTATTGCTGTAATTTTATCTATCGTTTTTGTAAACTCTACCTTAACATCCACATTCCATGCACTTACATTCCCTATGTCCGGATAAACCGTAAACCACGGTGAGCGAATAATGTCATCATATTCCTGCCAACGGCTGAGGGTGCTCATAAACTCCGTATCCATTATTTCCATAGAAAGCATCACTTGCGCTTCGGCTGCTAATTTAACCGACCATATCAGATTTTGGATATATTGTTCTTTCGTTGCTTCTGAGCGCGCTTCGTAATCCGGGTAAACATCATAACCCGCAAGTTGGATATTACGGATACCGATATCGTATGCGAGTGTAATCGCTTTTTCCATTATCTCTTTGGCACGGATTTCATTGGCTTTATTTTGGGAACCCAAAGCAAAACGACGATGCCCCGATAAACAAATAGAGTGGATACCGATACCCGTATCTAACTTGTTTCTTACAATCTCTAAACGTTGCTGTTTGTCCCAATCTAGCCGTGTTAAACGTTCATCGCTTTCGTCTATCGACATTTCAACATAATCAAAACCACAGCGCTGCGCCGCTTCTAATCGCTCTAACCAACTCATACCTTTCGGTAACGCTTTCTCATAGATTCCTAAAACTGTCATTTATATCTCAATATTATTTTCTGCTGACCAATTTTTAATAAGGGCACGAACCTCTTGTGCATTATTCACACGTAAAACATCATCAACTAAAGCCGCACATTTCGATTTATCGAGCTTACGAATAAGCCCCTTAACAAAAGGCAACATACCCCCGGATATAGAAAGATCGTCGAAACCCAACCCGACTAAAATCGGGATAGCCGGTAAATGCCCACCAAGCTCACCACATACACCGACCTCTCGATTATAATCTTTAGCGGCATCAACCGTAATTTTCATTAAACGAATAAGTGCCGGATGCAAACTATCATAAAGGCCGGAAATTTTTTGATTCCCACGATCAACCGCAAGCGTATATTGCGTTAAATCATTGGTTCCAATACTAAAAAAATCGGAATGTTTAGCTATTTGCGGAGAAATTAATGCCGCTGCAGGGGTTTCTATCATTACACCTAGATGAATATCTTTAACATCATATCCTTCTTTTCGTAATAGCTCAGCCTGCTTATTAAGCTCGGCACGCACCCAGACAATTTCATCTACCGAAATTACCATAGGTACCATAATCCGAATATCTCCATACAAAGATGCGCGCAACACTGCCCGAATTTGGGTGATGAAAATATCAATATTTTCCTGGTAAATCCGAATACCACGCCAACCCAAAAACGGATTTTCTTCTTCAGGAAAATTTAAATATGGCAATGGTTTATCGCCGCCAATGTCAACTAAGCGTAAAATAAGGGGGGTTCTTCCTAAAGCTTTAGCCACTTGAATATAAGCTGCAGCTTGTTCTTCTTCTGTAGGAGCCTTTTGGGTTTCCATAAATAAAAATTCCGTACGGAATAACCCAACACCCTCAGCACCAAATTTTTCGACAATTTCAATATCATTGGGCGATCCAATATTAGAGTAAAGATTCACAAGGAATTTATCTTTTGTAAGAGCAGGTTCGTATTTTAGCTCAGCATATTCTGCACGTATTTTATTTTGTTTCTCTTGCTTTTGTTTATAAAGCTCTAATACCGCATGGCTTGGCTCTATAACAGCTGTACCATCATCACCATCGATAACAACAGGCTGACCATTTTGTACATGGTTAAGTAAATTTGCTACCCCCATTACCGCCGGAATTTCTAAATTACGTGCTAAAATCGCTACATGGCTAGTGGAGCCACCTTTTTCAAGAATAAACCCACGAACTTTATTTTTGTTGAGCTGGGCGGTATCAGTGGGGGTTAGATCTTGGGCGGCAATGATTGTGCCATCGGGGACATCACTTAGCGATGCAAAATCTTGGTTATTTAATGCAAGTAAAATATTCTTACGTAAATCTATAAACTCGGCCGCACGCTCACGCATATATTCATCGGCCAGCGAACGCATATCCTCAATAACCTCATCTAAATAATCCGCAATAGCCGCCGAGGCTGATTTTTTTTCAGTTTTAATCACATTATGGGTTTCTTCAATTAAATCTTCATCCCATAAAAGCTCGATATGCCCTTCAAAAATCTCGGCTTCTTCTTTCCTTTGGCTTTCTAAAACCGATTGATAAATCGATTGTAAATAATGCTCAACTTTTTTTTGGGCATTGGTTAAAGCAATAATTTCTTTTTCGATATCTGTAATCGGATGGCGATTTATTGTTAACTCGGCCGGTTTAAAAACCCAAATTTTGCCAATACCAACACCTGGAGAGCCAACAAGCCCTTGCAACTCAACTGCCATAATACCCCCTATAATTTCTATGCTTCTGGGTCTAAATTTTCGATATAAGATTTTAACGCTGTTATCGCTTCTTTTTCATCGGATCCATCGGCGGATAGTCGAATTTCATCCCCTTGGCAAATACCGGCTTTCATTATTTTCAATAAAGATTTTGCATTATATGTGCTGCCTTCTTTTTCTAAGGTAATTGCAGCCTCAAACTGTTTGGCTAGCTGTACAAAATTTTTACCCGGCCGTGTATGTAAACCTGTTTTATTGATGATTGTTAATGTGGTGGTTTCCATTATCATTCTCCGCTAATATTTTATTTCCAATATTTATTAATCTCATTACGCATGGTCTCAGCATAGGCTTTTGGGCTTTCGGCATCGCGCAAAGAACGCCCAGCAATAAATGTTTTTACAGGAATATTTTTAAATAAATGAATATCCTCGGTAACTAAACCACCAGTAACAGAGAGCTGTAAGCCAAGTTGCGATAATAGCACTAATTTATCTAAATCTGCTTGTCCCCAATTTTGCCCAGCCAATTGGCTATCGCGCGAGCGATGATAAATAGCCTGTTTAATCCCCATATCCACCCAAGATTTTGCATCATCTAATGTCCAATTACCATAAAGCTCAATTTGAACTTCGCCATTATGCTCCATTGCTACATTGTAAGCTGCTAGCTTTGTTTCGGGCGAGGCAGAGCAAATAACGGTTGTCCAATCGCAACCCGCATTAAATGCCATTTCGGCCAAAGTTTTACCGGCATCGGCAATTTTAAGATCTGTTATTATCGTTTTATCGGGGAACATAGCTTTAATAACTCTTGTAGCTTGCATCCCCTCGGCATAAGATAGAATGGTTCCTACCTCGACAATATCGACCCAAGGGCCTAAAATGCGGGCATCATTAACGGCACTTGTTATATTCGTATTATCTAATGCCACCTGAATTAATGGTTTAGTCATTTTAGTTATCTCCTTCTAATGCTTCAAAAATATCTTTAATTTCATCAACATATTTTGCTTTTTTTAAACGCTCAACAGCATTTTCGTCATCAAGCAAGGTTACAATCTGCACAATACCCACTTTATTATGAAACTCTGCATTTTCGGCCGCTAATGTTATGAGTAAATCAATCGGGTCGTTATCGGGATCGCCAAAAGCAACTGGCTCTTTAAGTGTAACAACAGCAAAACCCGATTTTAAAACACCATCTTCGGGGCGGGCATGGGGCATCGCTAAACCCGGTGCCAACAAATAAAAGGGGCCAAGGCGCGATGTTTGCTCTAAAATAGCTTCGTAATAGCTTGCTTTTGTACGTCCTTTTTCCTCTAATAACTTACAACCTATACTCACGGCTTCTTGCCAATTTGCGGCATCTTGTTGCAATAAAATATTTCTCTCAACAAGAACACTATCTTTTAAGTCCATTCTTTCCTCCTTTATAAAAAAGGCAGTAAAATTGATACTGCCCCTTTAGACTATTTATTAAGAAAAGTTTTCGGCAATAACGGTATCTAATGCCGGCCCAAATTCCTTTTCATCCATCAGATTGGTTAATTTTAACAGATGCTGACCATCTTTAATATAAACTTGGTCTGCCAAATGTTTGGAACATAAGGCAATATGGACGCCTTGTAGTTTTCCTGATGCCTCACCCAGCGCACAACTATCAACATCGGCACTAATACCTTTACCATTAAGGTAATTTTGTACCTTCATCTTAATAATCATGGATGTACCCATGCCATTGCCGCAGATAGCTAATACTTTTAACATTTTAGTTTCTCCTTATCGATTTATTAAGCGCCTAAACCAAAGACACTTGCAATTAATTTAAATAACCACATTACGCCAACCCAAACGGTATCGAGGTCAAACGATCCGCCGTAACCTGGGAAAGGCGTATTGGCAGGGTCGGCTAAACCGGATAAATGGGCAGCATAAGTGCCACCAAAAATTTGGATAAGCCCAGAGGCTACGCAAATAATCATTAATGCTTTGCGGCCACCGAATTTATTAGCAAAAATACCAATGGTCGCATTATCAAAAAACATGGGCACAAACCCCGGTATAGCCAGTATAGGTGAGCCAACAGCAATGAGTGTAATAACACCGATAATTTGACCAATAGCACCAAAAACAAAGCCCCATAACACAACACCACCAGCAAAACCATATACTGCGGCACAATCCACTGCTATAGCAGCACCGGGGATAATTTTTTGACGAATACCTTCGAAAGATTGTGTAAGTTCGGCCACAAACATTTTAACACCAGTTAAAATAATGGTTACACCCACCGGAAAGATAAGAGCGGTAAGGCCAATACGTGTTAATACGACTTTACCCGGTAAACCTTCTATACCCATAATGGCGGCATTACCTGCAGCAAAAAATGATTGGCCATCGGCAGCAGTAATGCCCCCATACACCCACATTACCCCCATGATTGTACCAAAGAATAATGTCATAATAACACCCGATGCAGCAACGTTATCTTGAAAGATATGTAACCAACCCGGTAATTTCATATTTTCGATACTATCTTCTCTTTTACCAAAAAAAGGTGCTAATTTATAGGCAAGCCAATCACCAAACATTTGTTGGTGACCAATAGCAAAACCTGCACCACCGGTAATTTCCTCGGTAGGTTTTAAGGTTAAATTTGAGCAAATTGACCAATATAAGCCCATAAATAAACCGGCAATAACAATTGTACCAACCATACCAAAACCAAGAATATGATGGGTTAAAAAAGTGGCCATAGCCGATTGTAAAAACATGATATGCCCAGTTAAAAATATTGTTTTTAAATGGGTAAATCTTTTAAATACAACCAATAGAATATTAACTGTTAAGCCTAAAATCATGGTATAAGCCACCCAAGAGCCCGCACCAATTTGCCCTAAACCTTGCGTAGCTGCTGGTAAACCCGAATATGGGTCTAAAATAATCCCTTGCACCCCAAACATTTCTGTAAATTGAAACATTAACGGGCGGAAGGTGCGCACCATAAGCCCTGCACCTTGCTGTAAAATCATAAAGCCCACAGCTGTTTTCATTCCACCGGCTAAAACTTGCCATGCAGGGCGTTTCATCGCCGCATAGCCAAGCATTGTCACCAACCCTAATAAAATAGCGGGTTCAGCCATAAAGCCATCAAAAAATAATTTTATTGTTTCTTGTACCAAATGTTGTTCTTCCATTCTTATTCTCCCTCTAAAGCCTCATCTGTGATTATAATAATGATTTAAATGGCAGATCTGGCTCAATTGTAAATGCATCATGGAAGCCACGATCATACATATATTCCATTTTATCTTTATCTTCCGGCCAAATAAACTTTCCGCCAACTTCCCAAATAAAAGGTTTAAATTTATATTGGAGCCGATCCTTTTTCATATTCCATAAAACCGTTATTTCTTTTGGATCTGCTTTAAAATTAGTCCAAATATCATGGTGAACTGGAATAACTACCGATGTATTTAAACATTCGGCCATACGTAAAATATCAACTGAGGTCATTTTGTCGGTCATTCCCCGCGGATTTTCGCCATAAGAACCTAATGCGACATCAATATGATGGTCATTACCATGTTTGGCATAGTAATTTGAATAATGAGAATCGCCACTATGGTATAAATTACCGCCCGGTGTTTTAAATAGGTAGTTCACAGCTTTTTCATCCATTTCTTGGGGCATTTTATCTTTTAATACAATACCCGCTTTTGCTGTTACAAGCTCGGTGCGATCAAAGGCCTCTAAAACCACAATTTCAATATCACCCACTTTAACGGTATCGCCCGGTTTAACAATAATACAACGTTCTTCAGGTACCCCCCAACTTTGCCATAACCCCACACAAGTCTTTGGACCAATAAAAGGTACATTATTATCGCAATTTTGTAATATCGCAGCCGCAACATTAGGGTCAATATGGTCACCATGGTCATGTGTTGCCAAAATAGCATCTACTTTTTTAATGGCAAAAGGATCAATCACACAAGGAACATTACGCAAATTTGGTTGCAATGCCACACAACCAATCATTCGTTGATGTTGGTGTTGCTTTTTCATTAATGGATTTGATGCTGATTTTTTTCCTGTTTGCACCCAAAGATCCACGCATATATTGGTATCACCCTCGGATTTCAGCCAAATACCCACGCAACCAAGCCACCACATGGCAAATGTACCGGGTTTTACTCTCTCTTTTTCAATCTCTTCATTTAGCCATGTTCCCCATTCGGGAAAGGTGGATAATATCCAAGACTCTCTTGTAATTTCATCAATTTTAGCCATAATATACTCCGCTATTTGGTTAAAAAATTATTTATCGGATATGATAATATACAAGTAAACGAAACTTTTCAAGCATTTTCAATCATATTCAATCATATTCTTGATTGAAAATATTCGTTTATTTGGAAACATTTAATTTTCAAATGGTTATAATATTTGTTTTTATTCATTTACAAAAAAGTATTTTCAGAAAAATTTATTTTTAAAATAATTGCTATTTCTATTTATTTTCAATACCATTAAAGAACAGATAATCGTTTTTAAAGGAAACATAATGTCCTTAAAATTGAATTTAACAGAGCAGAAAGTCTTAACTTTTTTAGAAACACGCAATGAAGTTACCACCAAAGAAACAGCCGATTACTTGGATATTTCCGAAGCTACTGTTCGCCGTATATTTGAACATCTCGCTCAACTAAGTTTAGTTGAGCGCATGCATGGTGGCGCGCAATTACGCACATCAAGCGCACAAATTCGTAATTTTCTAGATAAAGATAAACGCAATAATGCTGAGAAAACCGCTATTGCTAAGTCGGCAGCGCGGGTGGTAAAAAAACGCGATTTAGTTTTCTTAAACTCCGGCTCTACAACCCTTAGAGTACCCAGCTATATATCATCGGAAAAAGTGCATATTGTCACTAACAACATGCAGCTTATTACACAAAATATTAAAGATAATATTGTATTAACCTTATTGGGTGGCAGTTTCGATAAAGTTACCCGATCCTCTACAGGGCTTATCGCGATTAATGCATTAAGCACAACATTTTCTTCCCTTACAATTTTGGGTACAAATGGGCTTCATCCGATTCATGGTATTACATCTAACTCTTTAGAAGAGGTTGAATTATCACAAAAAATGATTGAAAATACGATTGGTAAGGTCATTGTTTTAGCCGACCATGAGAAAGTTAATCGGATTGCAAATCATCAAGTATGCCCAATTGATGCCATAGATATTATTATTACCGATAATAAAACCGATAGCCATTATATTAGAGAATATGAAGAAAGAGGTATTGAGGTCATTATTGCCAATAAATAACCACCTACCAAGCATTTTTAATATGTTTCACGTGAAACAATGGGCGATAGATAATGAGATCAACCCGATATTCATCGGCCGCTTGGGGCTCGTTTGCAATATAGGCCTCAAAACTATGTTTTATGCGCTGTTTTTGCTGATAAGATACCGGGTCATCATTGGTATTTTGGCGCAATTTAACCTCGAATGCACATAAAATATTTCCCTTTTTTGCAATGATATCAATTTCCCCAAGCGGGCTTTGATAATTGCGCGCAATAATCTGCCAACCTTTAAGGCGCAACCATAAAGCCACATAACGCTCACCCCAAATACCTTTGCGATAATCCGTTTTTTTGCCCATCTTTAACCTATGCCCCGTATATATTTTGGGGTTTCACCCCAAACCCCAGCAAAGATAATATCTTTGCAATCTCATTTTCCTTATATAAAAGCAAATTTATATAAACCCTAATCCTGCTCTGAGCCTTGGCTCTCTTTAAGCTCAATTGCCCGCTGATAAAGCTGTTTTTTAGATATCCCCGTGGCCTCGGCAACAATATGGGTGGCATCTTTAATACGATAATTGGCTAAAGCTTCCCTTAACAAGCTATCCACATCTATCTCTGTATCCCCTGCCCCTTTGGGTGCAACCACAAGGGTAATTTCCCCCTTAAAGCCCCCTTGTGCATTGCCATAATCGGAAAGTGCGGCGGCATTCATGCGCAAAACTTCCTCGTAACGTTTGGTAAGCTCTCGGCAAAGGGATATTTGGCGGGTATCATCAAATATTTGGCGCATTTCATTTAATGTATCTAATATACGGTGTGGGCTTTCTAACATAATACTGGTGCAATCTAACTGATTAACCTCTTGCAAAAATTGCTTTTTACTATGGCTTTTTGCGGGGACAAAACCCAAAAAAATAAAACGATCCGATGGCAAGGCCGAAAGCACTAATGCGGTGTTTAAACTGCTTGCACCGGGGATATGGGTAATATAAACCCCATGGCCCGATAATATTTGCACCAATTTATAACCGGGGTCGGATATCAGGGGCGTACCGGCATCGGATATTAGTGCTAAACTTTGCCCGGCAGTTATTTTTTCTAAAATATAGGCCGATTTTTGCTCTTCATTATGGTCATGCAACGCTTGCAAGGGTTTAGAAATACCATAGGCATTAAGCAATTTTTTGCTCACCCTTGTATCCTCGCATAAAATGACATCTGCACTCATTAATGTCTCTAGCGCATTAAGGCTTATATCCTTTAAATTACCAATGGGTGTGGCCACAATATAAAGGCCGGCTTTTAGCGGTTTGCTTTGTAATGTAATATCCATATTATTTAATGATCTTCATTAATCTCGTCCGAAGCTTCTTCTTCGGCCAATGGTGCTGCCACCGAGGTTGAAAGAAGCATGGCCGTTAATATGGGCATACGCTCCGCCGCCGATGGTGCGTTATTGTATAAATACCCAATTAAATCTTGGCGCCCTAAGGCATATAAGCTACTGGTTATCGATTCCAAATAAGGCCCTGCCCCCACCATAATACTATTTTGTAATAATTGAGTCGCTTTTTCAACCAAGGCATCATTGCCCCCCATATAGCTACATAAATATAAATATTTTTCGGCCTGTAGCCATGGGTTTTCGATATTATCTATTAAACTTTCTGCTTTTACGGTTATATCATAATTAAGCAATATATCAACGGCTTGGCTACGGTTTTCATCGGCATTTCCGCCAATGATTTGCAATTGGGTTTCTATGGCCTCCACCGGTGAATAGACCACCATGATATTCAGCCATGGGTTATAATCATGGTTGGGGAATATCTGATCTAACAGCTGTAAATTCAATGCAGGGGGCAAAATAGTATGTACAATTTGCTCGGCCGCTTGTTCATTGCCCGTCTCAGAAAAATCGATGGCAAGTTGGGTAAACACGGCATATTTCATGTTATCGCCTTGGATTTGCTGGGCTAAGGCAAGGGCGGTATCGGCGGCACCCGAGCGCAAAGCTATGAGCGATAAATCCTTATAAATATCATCGCGCTGTAGCTGGTTATCCAAGCCGTTAACCGTTTGAATGGCTTGGTCTAAATAAGCATCATCACCGGCTAAGGGTTGTGTGCCCAAATATTCTGCCATGGCCACCCATGCTTTGGCACGCACAAACGGATTATCGATAAACTGCATGGTATTTTCGGCATATAAACGAGAGTCAGACTGCGCAAAACTGGTAACCAAACGCAAAATTAACCGATCATCGGCATTAGCCAAATCATGCTCAATTAAGGTTTGCAATTGGGGAACATATCCGGCTGATTGCAAAGCCAAGGCGGCTTCGCGCAAATTTTCTAACCCATGGGCATTAATATCTTTTTGGAAGTTTTCGGTAATAATTTTATGGGCTTTTTGCGGAATTTCCCCCGATAAATCTACAGCATTAAAATATTGGGCATAAAGGTTAAAGCGTTCATTCATCGCCATAATATTCAGGATTGTTTCGGCAAAAGCATCCCAAGCCTCGTAATTAAGCATCTCTTGGGCTATATATTCATACCCCTGCTCTTTTTTGGTGGCATCGGCCATTTTGGCAACATTATTGCTAAGCTCTTTCCATAATTTATCCGATGGCCGCTGATTATTTTGTGCCGAATTTTGTAAGAGCTTAAACTGAATATCGCAAATCGGGTGGTCGACCAAAGCAACAATATCGCTCAGTTCTTTATCCATTTTAAGCGCTATCAGCCCCTGATAAACATCGGAGCGACAATCAATTTGGCCATCCTTTTGGCTAAAAACCGCCAACTGCCCTTTGGCGATATTCACAATCTCCTTTAAGGCGCGTTTATCACCCATATCCATAAAAGGTGTCATAATGCGCAACAGCTGCTCCTCACTCATTTGCTCCGGATATTGGGCAACATATTCAAACAGATATTCACTATTTTGTTTGTTGGCACCTAAGGTTTCCATGGTATAAATTTGCAAGGGTAAATTTGCAAGCTCTATGGGTAAGCTTTTGTTTTCTTTATTAATATTTTCAACCAATTCTTGGGTTGGCGCAAAAGGGAGCTCCGCATTGGCGATGCCCAAACCCATAAAAATCACTGAAGCTACAATTAATTTTCTCATTGCCTATTACCCTTTGTTTTCCCTAGCCAAAATACTATAACATAAAGATAAGCCTAAGCAAAGAAACAGGCAAAATTAAGAGCGAAAACGCTTAAGTAATCCCAAATATTTCGCACCCACAAACCAAATGGTTAAGGCCATAAATGATAGCCCCAATAAGCTCCATAATTTTTGCCAAAAGCCCAAAACATCTATCGGGAAATAATATTGCACCAGCCATAAAATACCACCCATTAATCCGGCTAAAAGTGCCGATTTAACAATAGAGGATTTCAGTGTGGCGCTGCCCCACCATAGTCCTTTTTTATCCAATAACATCCATAACAGCCCTGCCTGCCCCCATATGGAAACCGACGATGCTAAGGCGATATTGGCATGGCTATAACCCAATAAACGGATAAAAATGGCATTACATGTTACAAAAATGGATACAGCAAATATCGCCGAGTAAAATGGCGTTTGGGTATCACCACGGCCAAAGAATCCGGCTGATAATATCCGTATAATCATGGCCGCTGGCAAACCAATGGCATAGGCCGAAACCGCTTTGGCCACCATCAAACTATCGGTTGCACTAAATTGCCCACGCTCAAATAAAGTGCTTATGGCCAATTGCCCCATGATGATAAGCCCCACCATGCAGGGGAAAGCCAATATGAGGGTAATCTCTAACGCCCGATTTTGGGTGGCAACCGCCCTTTTCTCTTCCCCAGCTTCTAAAGCGCGCGAGATTATGGGTAATAAAGCGGTAGATGCCGCAATGCCTATTACCCCCAAAGGCAGCTGATACAGCCTATCGGCATAATAAAGCCAGCTGTTGCCGCCCTCAATCCCCGATGCCAAACGGGTGCTAAGCACAACGTTAATCTGATACACCCCGGCCGCCATTAGCCCCGGCAAAAGGCGGGTAAAAAATATTTTTGTTTCTGGCGTTATCGCCGGCCACGAAAATTTGGGTAAGATATTGTTTTTATAGCAAAAATATCCAATCCATAACAGCTGCACGATGCCCGAAAATATCACCCCATAAGCATAAGCATGGGCCGGTGTGGCAAAATAACCATGAAAAAACACCAATACCACCACCATGCCCAAATTCAGGATAATCGGTAACATAGAGGCCGCAATAAATTTGGTGAGCGAGTTCATCATCGCCGCCCCCGCCGAGGCCAAGGCAACAATGAGCATATAAGGGAACATGATGCGCGCCAAGTAAACCGCCAAGCCATGATCAATCGCTTGCCCACCGGCAATCAGATTAACCACTTGGGGCATAAAAACCTCTACCACCACCACAATCACAAATAATAATAACGTAAAGGCCAAGAGGATTTTACTAGCCATCAGCCGAGCTTGCTCTTTACCGCTTTCTTCCAACTTGCGCGCAAATAACGGAACAAACACACTATTAAATGCCCCTTCGGCAAATAACGCCCGAAATAAATTGGGCAGGCGAAAAGCAATAACAAAGGCATCCATCAATGTGCCGCTACCAATAAACGATGCCGCCATTTGGTCGCGCACAAATCCGGTTAATCGGCTAATTAAAGTTAGGCTCCCTAACGAGAGCATCGCTTTGCCTAATCTCATTCACATATCCATCTCTTACTTATTGCGGCTATTATATAAGATAAAAGTTAAAAAACTACTTTTTCATTAAAAACAACATAAACTATTGAAATATCTAAATAAAACATAAAAGTTTCACATGAAACACAGGATAGCCTGTTTGTTTTTATGTGCGCGCACATAAACTTACAATTATTTTCTACAGCTGCGTTGTTTTATGTAATTAAAACTATTGTCAATCAAAATATTTGGTAACAAGCAAAAAGATTATTTGAAACTCCTTATCAAATTCGCTATAAAATATCCATGATGAACATACCCAACGATATTTTATCCTATATTAATGATAAGCTCAACTTCACCCCCGATATGGTGGATAAGCTATCTATTTGGCATGAGCTGTTACTTAAATGGCAACCCAAAATTAATTTAATCTCCCCCAAAACTATTGATGATGCTTGGCACCGCCATTTTTTGGATAGTATGCAATTAGGGCTTTATTTGCCCCCTACCCCCAATAAAAATGTGCATTTTGCCGATTTTGGCTCCGGTGCGGGTTTCCCCGGCCTTGCTGTGGCACTGCAAACCCCAGCCAATATGCAACTGGTAGAAGCTGACCAACGAAAAGCCGTATTTTTAAGCGAGGTTATCCGTAATTGGGGCGAAACGGAACGGATAAAAGTGATAAATAAACGCATAGAAAATTTGGATGATATTCAATATGATTGTCTATCCGCTCGGGCTTTGGCCGATTGTAACCAGTTACTCACATGGGCAAAACCCTATTTAAAAAGCAATACATGCTGCATTTTCCTTAAAGGGAAAAACTGGAAGGCCGAAATTGCAGAAGCCCAACAAAATTGGCATTTCGATTATCAGCCACAACCGAGCATAACCGATAAAGATGCAAAGATACTCATTATAACAAATATTAAGGAGAATGATTAAATGGCCTTAATTTATGCCATTGCCAACCAAAAAGGTGGCGTGGGCAAAACTACAACAGCCGTTAATTTAGCGGCCAGTTTAGCAACAAAAAAACGCAAAATTCTATTGGTCGACCTCGACCCCCAAGGTAACGCAACCACAGGCGTGGGCTGCGATAGCGCCGATGAACATAATAGCATTTATGCCGCGTTGCATAACCCAGAAATCATCAAAGAATTGGTGCAAGCAACCCCTATTGAAAATCTCAGCGTTATTGCAGGTTCTATGGCCTTAGCCGGTGCGGAAGTAGAGCTTGTTGACGAGCCACGCCGCGAGTTTCGGCTAAAAGATGCGCTCAGCCAAATTGGCGATGATTACGATATGATTCTGATTGATTGCCCGCCAGCATTAGGATTGCTTACAATCAATGCATTAGTAGCATCGGATGATGTGATTGTGCCCCTACAATGCGAATATTATGCGCTCGAAGGTATTAGCCATTTGGTGCGCACCATTGCGGCCGTGCGCAATAATTTAAACCCCAATTTAGATATCACCGCCATTATTTTAACCATGTATGATGGCCGTGCAAACCTCACAAAAATGGTAGAAGATGATGTGCGTACCCATTTTAAAGATCGGGTAATGCGTACCGTAATCCCGCGTAATGTGCGGCTTTCCGAGGCACCATCCCATGGGTTACCTGTTATTAAATACGATGCATCTGCCACAGGTGCTAAAGCATATATTCAGCTTGCAAGAGAATTTGCTGCCAAAGTGAATAAGGAGAAACAAAATGGCTAAAGGATTAGGCAAAGGGCTTTCGGCACTTTTAGGCGAAGATGCCCATAGCAAAGAAGTTAAAGTACAACAAATATCAATTTATAGCCTTAAACCCGGTAAATATCAGCCCCGCAGCCATTTTGATGAATATGCCATTAGCGAACTTTCGCGCTCCATTAAAGAAAAAGGGGTATTACAACCCTTATTATTGCGCCGCCTCGATGGTGGAAAATACGAAATCATTGCCGGCGAACGCCGTTGGCGTGCCGCCCAATTGGCCAGCTTAACCGAAATTCCCGCCATTGTGCGTGACTTTACCGAGGAAGAAAGCCTAGAGGTCGGGTTAATCGAGAATTTACAGCGCGAAGATTTAAGCGATATTGAAGAAGCCGAAGGTTATAACCGACTCATCGCAGAATTTAACTATGACCAAAAGAAAATCGCTGATTTTGTCGGTAAATCACGCCCCTACATTGCCAATAGCTTACGCCTTACCAAATTGCCCGAAGATGTAAAAGAGCTGATTAAAGCCAAACAACTCTCTGGCAGCCATGCGCGGTTGCTCGTGGGCGAAGAGGAGGCATCTGCCCTTGCGCAAGAGATTATTACCCGTGGCCTTAACGTGCGCCAAGCCGAAGCTTTGGTGAAAAATCAAAAAAAATCCACACCCAAAAAGAAGAAAACTAAAGATGAAGATACTATCAGCCTAGAGAAATCTTTGGTGCTTAAATTGGGCGTGAATGTGGATATTAAAAAGAAACGAGGGAATAGGGGGGTTATTGCACTCTCTTACGATAATAACGACCAACTCGATATGCTGCTAAAAAAACTTTCTCAGTAGTATTTTGAATATTGTTACTAGGGGAGCGGTTTTATATGTATGGGGCTCTTTTTATGTGTGGGGCTTTGCCCGTCATGCTGAAAGCATGCCTATTAAAAAGCTGGCTTGTCTCCGACAAGACACCCCAAAACACTTCGTGTTTACCTAAAGGGAAAACCCATTGGTTTTCCTATGCTTTATTCTGTAAGGTTTAGTATGATAAATTCAATCACACGAAGTGTGTCCCCTCTTTGAGAGGGGATTATTGCTATTTTTTATCGTCATACCCAACTTGATTGCACAGCCGGAGAAATATGGTGAAAGCTGTTTAATACAGCGCACATATAGTCTATACATAATAAAATGATTATATAAACATCAGTAATAATTTGATGCTAAGGGGTTTGCAACCCGTAAAGCCGAAGGCTTTCTAAAAAAAGATAACTTGTCTCCGACAAGATATAATCCCCGCACACAGCTACGCTGTGGGCAACTTTGTTGCATTAGGTAATACTAAAATTTATTATCATTTTAAGTAGTATTACCTATAAACTCAAATACACGAAGTGTATGTTTCATGTGAAACATTTGTATTTTAATGTTGTTTATCAATATGTTATAATGATTTTTTGATGATTTTTGGCTATAGCATGCTGAAAAGCATATTGATTTTCTTTATTGCTCATCATCAATAAAAATCTACAATTTTTTTTAAAATTTTGTTATATTAACCACCGGATAACAAAAAGGACGAACTGATGAAGCAAGATGTTTTAGAAGAATTATGGGCAATTATTGAAAGCCGCAAAGGTTTAAGCTCTAAAGAAAGCTGGACAGCACAGCTTTTAAATAAAGGCACAGCTAAAATTTGCAAAAAAATCGGCGAGGAAGCAACGGAAGTTGTGATTGCCGCTTTAGCCGAAAAGAAAAAACATGTTGTATCGGAATCGGCCGATTTACTTTATCATCTTTTTGTTTTATGGGCGGATAAAGGCATCAACCCCGACCAAATTTATAGCGAATTAGAGCGCCGCTTTGCCATTGGTGGCATAGAAGAAAAAAACAACCGCTCCCAAGAGGAGGAAGAATAATGAGTTACGATCCGCAAAATATCTTTGCCAAAATTTTACGTAAAGAAATCCCTACGGAATTTATGTATGAAAATGACCATGTGGTTGCGTTTTCCGATATCAGCCCCCAACGCAAAGTGCATATTCTCATCTTACCTAAAGGCGCTTATACCGATATTTACGATTTTAGTAAAAATGCCAGCCCGGAAGAGCAGGGGGCAATTTATAAAGCCATTGCCGATATTGCCGAGCAATATAATTTGACCGATAACGGCTTTCGGGTGATTGCGAATACCAAAGCCCATGGCGGGCAAGAAGTCCCGCACCTCCATTTTCACCTCCTTGGTGGCGAAAAAGTCGGGGCGATGGTGAGTAAATAATTTCTGTTATATGGGGTTGCCACCCCAAACCCCGCCAAGCGCTGTGCGCTTGACCACCTATTTTTATGATTATTTGCTTGTAACTGCGTGTGCGCATTTGCGCACCAACCTTAAAGAAAAGGGGATGCGACTGAAAGTTCACTTTCGATAGCAGCCCCTTTTCTTTAAGGCGAACAAAGTTCACGCAGTTATTTATATGTTATCAGTAAATAAAAATTTTTGGTTAAGCTTTTTATAAAAAGCTTTAATAGGCTATAACTTTATAAATTTATTCCCACATATCGTCACTCCTGCCTTGAGCACACTACTGTCCGGTAGAAATTAACCATAAGAGAATACCATCTGTTTATTTGCTTTATGGTTAGCTTTTCGCTGTTTTCGTCGTCTATAATTATTATTTGTACGGTAAAATAATGTTTCTCTTATATTAATCAAAAAGTCACTTAAGCTTCCATAGGTTTGAGTGACTTTTTTATATAGAATGAGGAGCAAATAGGCGATAAGTGCGGTGACTATCTGTATAATGACAGCATTCTTAGAGTTTCCGATTA
>JBKEAR010000004.1:0-64965 GCA_047972425.1 Alphaproteobacteria bacterium
CCGGCTTTTTTGGAGCTTCAAGCGCATTAGTTAATGCTTCAATCTCAGCTTGCATTAATCGGCCAGCAGCTACTGGCAAATAATCGGCCACACCCGCTGTTGAAGCATGGGCACGGTGCGAAGCAGAAAAAGCATCCGATACATATAAATCGCCTAGTTCTGCCAATTGTTTTGCAAAAGCCGCATCATTTTTTGTTTCTTCTTTATGAAAACGTAAGTTTTCCATTAAAGCAAATTCACCATCTTTTAATGATTTGGTTACAGATACCGCATTTTCACCCACACAATCATCAACAAATAATACTTTTTTACCTAAAGCATCTTCTAACGCTTTAGCAACAGGTGCAACGGTAAACTCCATATTGCGCTCACCACCGGGGCGGCCTAAATGGGTTAAAACAATAACTTTTGCACCACGATTAGCCAGCTCTACTAATGTTGGGACAGTACGGTCAATCCGTGCTGTATTGGTAACAACACCATCTTTCATTGGCACATTTAAGTCGGCACGAACAACAACACGTTTGCCTTTAACGTCTAAATCATCAATTGTACGGATACTCATGAATATAATCCTCTATCTAAATATACAAAACAGGCATATTTTACGCTTTTTTAATATAAAAAGAAAGCGCAAACACCCAAAATTTTTGGTTTTAACAAAATTATTCTATTACAACTTTTCATTGCGAATTTCATATCTACTAAACAATAAACAACTATTTAATATTGCTTTCTTTTTATGTAAAAACCGCAAAAATTATAATTATCAATCATCATGATTATTTTTTTAATCTGAGAATATCTATTTACTTCGTTGCTTTTCGAGACAAAGTTTATTATTATTCTAAGGAGATAATGATCATATAAGTTAAAACAGGAACAACATTCATGGCTACAAATGAACAGTTAAAATCGACACTCAATGTCAATGGTAAAAATTATACAATTTACGCTCTCAAAGATGCCAAAGAAAAGCTTGGGGTTAACCTAGATAAACTCCCATTTAGCTTAAAAATACTGGCCGAAAATCTATTGCGTAATTTAGATGAACGTACGGTTTCGACCGAGGATATTAAAGCTTTAGAAACTTGGCTTAAGGAAGGCCACGTTAATCGCGAGATTGCTTATCGCCCTGCCCGTGTTTTAATGCAGGACTTCACGGGTGTTCCTGCTGTGGTTGATTTAGCAGCTATGCGCCAAGCGATATTCGATAAAGGTGGCGATGCCGATAAAATTAATCCGCTTTCTCCTGTTGATCTTGTGATTGATCACTCGATTATGATTGATTATTTTGGTAATAAAGATGCCTTAGCCGATAATGAAAAATTAGAATTTGAGCGTAACTTCGAGCGTTATGCTTTCTTACGTTGGGGTCAAAAGGCCTTTAATAATTTTAGGGTTGTTCCTCCCGGAACCGGTATTTGCCACCAAGTGAATTTAGAATTTTTAGCCAAAGCCGTTTGGACAAAAGAAGAAAATGGCGAAACCATTGCTTATCCGGATACATTAGTCGGAACCGATAGCCACACAACCATGATTAACGGCCTTGGAGTTCTTGGTTGGGGTGTTGGTGGCATTGAGGCTGAGGCCGCTATGCTTGGCCAGCCAATCTCTATGCTTATACCCGATGTTATCGGTTTTGAACTCACAGGTAAATTATCCGAAGGCGCTACCGCAACTGATTTAGTATTACGCGTGGTTGAGATGTTACGCCAAAAAGGTGTTGTGGGTAAATTTGTTGAGTTTTATGGTGCAGGCTTAGCCGACCTCCCCTTAACTGACCGCGCAACTATTGCCAATATGGCACCCGAATATGGCGCAACATGTGGTATCTTCCCGATTGACCAAGAAACGATTAATTACTTAAAATTCACGGGTCGCGATGCCGATACAATTGCTTTAGTTGAAGCCTATGCCAAAGCACAAAATATGTGGCGTGAGGATATGGAAACACCTGTATTCTCCGATACACTTTCATTGGATTTATCTACCGTAAAACCTGCTATTGCAGGGCCAAAACGCCCACAAGACCGCATTAATTTAGTCGATGCCAAAACATCATTCTTAAACACGCTCAAACAAGATGGCGGTCGTGATAGCTTAAAATCAGGTAGTATTAGCGGTAAAGATTACCCTCTTACCGATGGCAATGTGATGATTGCCGCAATTACAAGCTGTACCAATACATCAAACCCTTCAGTATTGATTGCTGCTGGTTTGGTGGCGAAAAAAGCAACTGAGCTTGGCCTTAAATCTCAACCGTGGGTAAAAACAAGCTTAGCACCGGGTTCTTTGGTGGTACGTGATTATTTAGATGCTTCGGGCTTGCAAAAATATTTAGATAATCTTGGCTTTAATGTTGCCGGCTTTGGTTGTACCACTTGTATTGGTAACTCTGGGCCTTTAGCACAAGAATTTGTGGATAGCATCAATAATAACGATTTGTTAGTTTCGGCCGTATTATCTGGTAACCGTAACTTTGAAGGCCGTGTGAGCCCCCATACAAAAGCAAATTATTTAGCATCTCCGCCTTTGGTGGTTGCTTATGCTCTTGCAGGCTCTACTGCCATTGATATTACAAGCGAAAGCTTAGGTAATGATAAAAATGGTAACCCTGTTTATCTCAAAGATATTTGGCCATCGAACAAAGAAATCCAAGATGTGATTAACGATGTTTTGGATCCGCAAATGTTTGCTAAAAGCTATGCCGGTGCTTTTGACGGTACAAAAGCTTGGCAAGATATTGCCGCCCCCGATGGACAAGTATTCGATTGGGACGATAGCTCCACTTATATTCGCTTACCGTCATTCTTTGAAGGAGGCTCGGAACGTATTGTGGGTGATATTACCGGTGCACGCCCACTGGCTATTTTAGGCGATAGTGTTACAACCGACCATATCTCCCCTGCCGGCGCTATTAAGGCCGATAGCCCTGCTGGTTTATATTTACAAGAGCATGGTGTAGCCCCTAAAGATTTCAACTCTTATGGCTCGCGCCGTGGTAACCATGAGGTTATGGTGCGGGGAACCTTTGCCAATATTCGTATTCGCAACGAAATGGCACCGGGTACCGAAGGCGGTGTAACCAAGCACCAACCCACCGGCGAAGTTATGCCTATTTACGATGCTTCATTGTTATATAAAGCCGAAAAAACACCGCTTATCGTCATTGCCGGTAAAGAATATGGTACAGGCTCCTCGCGCGATTGGGCTGCTAAAGGCACTAGCTTATTAGGTGTGGATGCTGTTATTGTAGAAAGCTTTGAGCGTATTCACCGTAGTAATCTTGTAGGTATGGGTATTTTACCGCTACAATTTAAAGAAGGAACAGATCGCAAAACCCTTAAATTAGACGGTAGCGAAACCTTTGACCTTGTCGGGTTAGAAAATGGTTTAAAACCAAGTATGGATGTAACATTGGTTATTTACCGTACTAATGGGTCATCGCAAGAAGTTTCGCTTTTATGCCGTATTGATACATTAGATGAAGTCGATTACTATCTTAAAGGTGGTATTTTACAATTTGTTTTAGATAATCTCACCAAATAATATTAGTATTCACACAAAATAAAAGCCCCGATTTTCGGGGCTTTTTCTATTTATAAAATCATTAACTCCATCCCCTCCCCCTTGTACTATTTCCATAATGACTTTAATGGAAAACTTCATATCATTGTTTTTAAAGGGGAAAATAGTATGAAAATTCAAAATATTATGGATATAAAAAAGTTACCTATATTGATATTTTTGCTCATTTTACTATTTATATCTGCATTTGGTACAACAAATTGGGTTATAGATAATAATTTTCAATTTAAGATAGTAGAAACCAAAGCTGCTACTTATCTTGATGAAACAACGGACTTACAATATAAAACATTATTAACTCTCCATTCAATGGATGCACTTGCATCAATATTAGGTAGTTTTTGCGAAAAAGATAATCTTTTAGCAACTGTAACCGGACCCATTGCTTGTAGAGTGGAACCATATGCAGAATCTTTAACAAAACTCATAAAATTAACTTGGGTATCAACTTTTGTTACAGAGATGACATCTAAATTATTTTATATTATTACGGTTGCTTCCATGATGATTTTTTTACCGATTGCATGTGCATCTTCCATTTTTGATATTTTACGTCGAAATACTCTTTCGTTTATGTCGCAATTTGCTTTCTTTTCTAGTATTGCATTCAAATTTGGGCTTCCTTTACTTATTGTAAGTTGGGCATCTATATGGAATACAGGCTTTAACGAAAAACAAGAAGCTATCGAGAAAAACATCACTATACATACGCAACAACTATCTGGTCTAGAGGAAAGCGTAAATAGGGCAAACTCCGATACTCCAGAAACAGCAAGCACTAATGAACTTTTTAAAATTGCTGATGATTATAGAAAATCCGTTTTTAGTTATGCAAGTGAATTAGTTAACTTTAACAATGATTTACAAAAAATTTACAATCAAAAAATTGAAGAGGCAAATGCTAAAAATATTAATGTTTCGACGACAAGCAAGTGGGTAGACGTTAGCTCTACCATTGAAACAATAGAAGCTCATCAGAAAGATGACTTAGATAAAGTTTATAATGCAACCACTCAACTATATTCTGATATAACAAAGAATATTCCGATATTAATACAATTAATTGCAGATACTAACTCTGAAACTAATTGGTTTTTTGATAAAACTAAGAAAGCAAAGGATATTGTTACTTTTAGTGAGGGTAATATTGAACCTAAGCTTGCTGAACTCACTACTGAATGGAATACTTTAAAAGAAACACAGGCATCAATGTCTGATAGTTTTGATACTACACAACAAAGTTTTGAAGAATATTATAATAGTTTAGATGAGGCTCGGACAACATTTTGGAAATCTGTAAAATCCGTCATTCCAGGTGCATTAAATGCCCTTTCGGCAGGTCTGCGCTCTCTAAGTGAAGGTGTAATCATGGTATTTGCTCAAGCTATACTTTTTCCACTTGTTCTTCTTTTTGTTTACTACACAATTTTCAAAATGTTCTCACGGCAGAATTTTGCTATAGCCCCAAAAGAAATTTATAGTGAATATAAACAAGATATAGATAAAACGCTTAATAAAAATTGGAAAGATGAAATTAAAAAGTTTGGTGCTAATAATAAACAAGATAATATAGAAGAATAATTTATTTAGCCCCGTATATCGGGGCTTTTTTTATTGGCTTTTGAGCATTGTGTTGGGGTTTTTGGGGTCAATTTTTCGGGTGAAGATTTGTTGCGATAATGCCCCTTTAAACTGAATATAAATCGCATCTTTTTCTTTATTATATTTGGCACCCACATAATTACCCCGGATATTATGGGATGATAATCGGCGATATTTTTTAAAAAAATCATCAACTTCATCAACTGTAAGTGGCCATAGATTAAAATCTCTATTGGCATAATCGGGGTAATATTCGACAATCCGACCCGAAACTGGATCGGCAGCATTTAATAAGCTTTTGGGGTCATGTTTATCAATGGTTTTTACCGCCTGCATGGCTTCATTATTTTTTTGGACAAATGTGACCCTAAACATTACCCCTTCATCGGCAATATCTGTAATTAATGTATGGTCACTTTGCCCCGAATAATTATAAAAACCTTTAATATCATCAGCAGTTAAAGGATGCGCATAAAAATCGCGCCCCGAAAATATCGATAAATCACCTTCATATTGGTTAAGTTCATCGTTCAACATAGCCGAGCTAATAAGGCTTTGGGGGGATTGTTTATTAATATGATGGGTAAAAATTTCTTTATTATCTAAGCGCCGAAATTCCACATTATAATTATCATCCGCAGGCAGAATTGAATATAATTCCATATTATCAATCTGCCCTTGTTTTTCAGCAAACCACTTATCGTAAAAATCTTCAATTTCTGTTATGGTTAGTGGATTATCAACAAAATTTCTATTTGGCTCAAAATAAGTGGTTATATCAACCGCCGCATGTGTAATTGCTATATAGGAAAAGCCACAAAAGATAATGGAATACCAAAATTTACTCATTTATTTTCTCCCAGTAAATAAATGATAAACCGTAACGCACAAAAAGAAAAGATAGACTTATAAATAAATGAATAACCTGCCTATGCAACGCGCTGAAAATACGCATGGAGCTTATCCATTAGAATATCTAAAGATTTTTGAATATCCGTAATATTATCTTTGGTAAAACCTTGGCGTGGTAAGCATATCACCTGAATATTTTTTTCGGGCAATAGACCAATAATTTTTTCGGATACACATAATGACGAGCAAGCCTCTAAAATAGTTATTTGGCCATAGCGGTTTAAGGTGCGAATAATGAAATCCTCCCCTTTAATAAATTTACCGGTACAAATTTTTTTATCGGCTAGGTTTTGGCGTACCATCTCATAAGCAGCCATATCACATAGCTCACCCACTCTATTTCCGCCCCCACAAGAGATAACAGCTCTTTTCAATTAACTATTCCCTAACTTTAATTAATGTAGTTACTATACCAAATAAGTAAGGTTTCTTTCAATATTTTTTAATAAATAATCAATAAAAATGGCTAATAACCCTACAATGATTGCGCTTTCTAAAATATAAGCCATGTTAAAATTGGTTAATCCGGCAAAATAACATAATAACCAAAGGCCAATAGCCGACAACAGCAAATAAAGCTCGGCCTTACGAACACCAAATAAAGCCAATAAAAAAATACTCACCCATAAAAAAATATATAAAATAAATAATAAATTGGGCAGATAATCTTTTAAATAAACACCCACACCGGGGATTATTAAGGGGTTGCAAACCCCTTAGCATCAAATTATTACTGATGTTTATATAATCATTTTATTATGTATAGACTATATGTAAAATATAAATTACTGACGTAAAGATGTAATAATTTTTAAATAATCGGGATTATTGGGAGTAAGGAGATTATGCCGAATAAAAAAATCGATAATCACAAGTGCCGAGTTATCTTTAAAATCTCTTGTATTTTGCACAATATCAGCAATTTCTGAATGATGCATCAGAGTAAAGCTTTCAACCTCGCCATCATTGGGTTTGGGAATGAAATCACTTGGGAGCTCTAAATCAAAAATGAACATCTCATCTCTATGCAAACCATTCCAATCCACCGTATAGGTTATCGCACTGGCCGATTGCGCTTTTTTAGCGAGTTGCTCAGGGATATTCGCTTCTTCTTCCGCCTCTTTCACCACATTTTCAAACACGGTTAAATCAGCTGGCTGCCCACCACCAACAAGTTGGTCTAGCTGCGAAGGCCAAGAGGCTTTATTGGCTGCCCGCTTGGCTATCCACATATATAAACCATCGGGTTTATGCACATAGCCATTTACAAATACACCCCAAGCTTTAAGGCCAAAATGCGCAACCGCACCACGCTCCAATATAAACTCCGGTGGTTCATAAAAATCCACACTGGCTCTAAATTTTTCATCACGCCATAAAGGAAATAATTGCCGCTTGGCCTGAATATCGCTCAAAATTTCATGAATTATCCGGCTACGGCTTTCACAATTATTAAATTTTGGATTAATCACAATTTCATAAGATTTTTGCTCTACAAAAATTTGGCTGTAATCAGCGGTTAATATATCAACAAACGACTTTTTAGGGCGGCCTAACAAGCACCCTTGATGATCATACAAATATCCGTAATCGTTATTGTTCCACCGATTACATTCGTTAATACGGTCTAAATAGCCCAAAATTAATCTTTCCCAGCTTTAACATATGCCTCTTTGCAATGTTCCAAACAATAAGGTTTGCCCGGAATAGCCGGTTTACCACAAAAATGGAAATCATCATCATTCGGGTCACCAAATGGCCAACAACACATACCCCGCTCTAAATTCTCTAAGCGGATAAGATTAGGTTTTGGTTTTTTGGTCTTGGTACTACGGCGTATGGGCGATTGGCGTTTGGGTAAGCCTAAGCGGTGGGCTTTACCCACAACCGCATTTTTGGTAATACCCAATATCTTGCCAATCTCAGCAGTTGATAAATCTTGCGACCATAATTCAGTTAAACGTGCAATGCGTTCATCAGTCCATTCTAAAGCCATACTCTAAGCTCCCTTATTTAAATCTTCGCCCGCAATTACTTGGGCAATTAATTTTTTACTATTCTCTAAACCATATAAGGCAAAAAAACTTCCCATACGTGGCCCTTGCGATTGCCCCAATAAAACCTCGTAAAGTGCCAAAAACCATTCGCGTAAGTTTTCATATTCAAACTCTTTACCTGTGGCATAAACCATATTTTGCAATTCGCTACCATCGGCTGTATCTTCGGCAGTTTCTAATTTTGCCAATAAAGATTTTAAAGCTTCAACCTCTTGAGCCGTTGGCGCACGATATATAATGCTTGGCTTAATCCGATCCTCATAATAATCCACCGCATGTTGGCATAACCTATCTAAAAGCGGGCTATTTTCGGGCGTTAAGCTGGCATCGTACTGATTAATAAATCCCCATAAAATCTCTTTATCATGGGCATGTACCACCGATGCCAAATTGAGTAACATGCTAAAGGATACCGGCAAATCAATCACAGGGACTTCCCCATTATAAATATGCCAAACAGGGTTATTAAATTGCTTGGCTAAATCGGGCTGCTCATGATAAACCCCCACTTGCTGCACCCATTCATCGACATTTTTGGGGATAACATCAAAATATAATCTTTTGGCGGTGGTTGGTTTTAAAAACATATAATAGGCCAAACTTTCGGCCGGGCCATAGCGCAACCATTCTTCCATGGTAAGGCCATTGCCTTTGGATTTCGAAATTTTACTACCGTTTTCATCTAAAAAGAGCTCATATACTAAATTTTGCGGCGGGTTACCACCCAACACACGGCAGATTTTAGAACCCAATGTATAGCTATCAATCAAATCCTTACCATGCATTTCATAATCCACACCTAAGGCGACCCACCGCATAGCCCAATCGACCTTCCATTGTAACTTCACGTTACCATTGGTTACAGCTATAGTTTTGCTCTCACCATCTACATCCTTAAAAGTAATAGTACCGGCTTTGGCATCTACAGCCTCCATAGGCACTTGTAAAACCGCACCTGTACTTGGAGAGATTGGCAAAAATGGGCTATAAGTCGCTTGGCGCTCTGCCCCTAATGTCGGTAGCATAATCGCCATGATTTTATCGTAATTTTCGGCCACTTTAAGCAAGGTTTCATTAAAAACCCCCGATTGATATTGCTGGGTTGCCGAGCGAAATTCATATTCAAAACCAAAGCCGTCTAAAAAGGCTTTTAGGCGGTTATTGTTATGTTCGCCAAAGCTACCAAATTCCTGATACGGATCGGGCACTTTGGTGAGTGGCATATTCAAGCTCTTTTGTAAAAGCTCTTGGTTCGGAACATTCGATGGCACTTTGCGCAAGCCATCCATATCGTCCGAAAAGCAAATGAGCTTGGTTGAGATTTTACCTTCGGTAAGCACCTTAAACGCATGCATCACCATAGTTGTGCGGGCGTTTTCGCCAAAGGTACCAATATGGGGCAGCCCCGATGGCCCATAACCTGTTTGAAACAGCACATAACCCTTTGCGGGAGTTTTTCCGTTAATGCGTTTGATAATTTTTTTGGCCTCTTGGAATGGCCATGCATTACTTTTGAGCGCTGCCCCTTTAATATCCGTCATTTTTATATTCCTATGGTATAAATTTATTAAGTTATTAAAATGAGCTTTCTTTATTTGAGAGTCAAGTTCTAATCGAATCGAAAATATGTTTCACGTGAAACATTGGATTACAGCCAACGAATCGAAGCCATGTCCGTCCTTTTTAGAGCTAATTTCATCCATTTTTATCCCTACTCCATCCAATTCTCATCATTTATAACCAAAATAATCCCTCCTATTTTCATATTTTTAATATTTTTAAGCGGTTTTATTTGGGAGTTTTTGGATAAAAATGGACAAAAAGGGATTTTAGTAAAAATTCTAGACTGTTTTATTCTTTTATTAACGCACCATGAAAAACTACGTGAGCATCTTCATCTATACTTGAAGATTTAACAATGATAGAAAATTCAAAATGAATAAATTTTAGGTCTGCGTCTAAAAAGCAACAATTCCGTAAATAACTCCTTTTTAAGTTTGCTCCCCTCAAAGCTGACCGAACAAAGTTGACGTCTGCGATATATGCATCATTTAACATAGCCTGATTAAGTTGACTTTCGAATAACTTGTAGTTTTTCTCAGATACTCCGGAAAAAAATCTATTATGATACTCATCTCCATATACTAAGTTTAAATATGAAATTTTCATCATTTTCTCATCAAACGATTTTCTTTCTTCATTTGAGAATATCTTTTCACGTTTCATTATATATTCTTTTTCATCCAAATGCCCTCTAAATAGAACATCTAAAGCTGTTTGAATATCATCGTAAATTTTATATTCTTTTTCGTCTCTTTCTGGATTTTGCTTTTTCCATTCAAAATAATCTTTTTGGCTTTGGGAACGAATAAAACCACAGATTATTTCAACAACCATGCGTGGATATTCAGGATTTTTCTTTTGACTTTCACTTTTAGATATTTCTAATAATGTATAAAGCCCACCAATGCGTACAGAGCGATTTTCGTTCCCAAGCAAAGTAACAGCATCTTTAAAACGTTCATTAAGCTGCCCTGCTTCAGTTAAAGCAATTTGCTTATCTGTTTGGCACATGCGGATTAACCAAAATACGGCAATCACCGATGCCGAAGCCAACGCCAATAAAGATGAAAACAAGCTAATTTTCTCATTCGATTTTTCTGTTAACCATGACGATATGCACCAAAGTAAAATAAAAATAAATGCCATGGAAGGAATAGCGAATATGGGTTTACCCGCAATATATTTGAATTTATTAACGAAATCACCCCATGTGATATTAAGTAATTTTTCTCGGTTAGCATAAATATTCAAAAACCATGTTTTTATTTTATCTATAAACATTAAGCATCTATCCTCATCATCAAAAGCGCTGTTTAGTTTAGCTAAGTTTTATTACCCCATCAATATTTACTTATTTATTTTCAAATATATACTTAGACTATGCAAAAGAGATAACACACCCCGATTTGCATACGCAAATCACCCCTCTGGGAGAGGGGACAGGCTTCGTCTGTATCAATCTAATAAAAACAGCAGATACAGCGCACATAAAAACAAACAAGTTATGCTTGCCAGATGTTTTTACCACTTACGGGGAGGTTGAGGTCGTTCCAAAGTTCGTCCACACGCTTAATCACATCGTCATCCATGCGGATTTTAATGCCCCATTCTCGGTTGGTTTCGCTGCCGATTTTGGCCGTGGCATCAATACCCATTTTAGAGCCTAAACCTGTTACAGGCGATGCGAAATCTAAATAATCAATGGGCGTGTTTTCAATCATTACCGTATCACGGGCAAAATCCACATTAGTCGAAAGCGCCCATATTACATCTTCCCATTTGCGAATATCGTAATCATCATCGACCACCACCACAAATTTAGTATACATAAATTGCCTTAAGAATGACCATACACCCATCATCACCCGTTTGGCATGGCCTGCGTAAGCCTTTTTCATGCTCACCACCGCCATACGGTAAGAGCATGCCTCGGGCGGTAGATAAAAATCGGTAATTTCAGGGAATTGCTGTATCAGCATCGGGATTAAAACTTCATTTAATGCCTCACCCAAAATAGCAGGTTCATCGGGCGGGCGGCCTGTAAATGTACTTAGGTAAATCGGCTCTTTACGCATGGTTACACAAGATGCCTCAAAAATCGGGAAATCATCCACCTGATTATAATATCCTGTATGGTCGCCATAAGGGCCCTCAGCGGCGGTTTCATCGGGCAATATATAGCCTTCTAACACAATCTCGGCGGCAGCAGGCACTTTAAGCGGTACAGTTTTACAATTCACCAACTCCACACGCTCATTACGTAACAACCCTGCAAAACGATACTCGGATAATGTATCAGGAACAGGGGTTACTGCAGCCACAATCGTACCCGGGTCGGCCCCTAATACAATGGCAATGGGCATGGGTTGGCCGGGATTTTGCAGCTTCCACCTTGCAAATTGTTGCGCCCCTCCCCGTGCTTTAAGCCACCGCATAATGGTGCGGTTTTTGCCTAAAAGCTGCATGCGGTAAATACCCAAATTATAATCATCTTGGGGCGATTTTGCCTCATCTCTGTAGGCCGAAGGCCCTTGGGTAACCACAATTGGCCATGTAATCAATGGTGCTGGCTCATTTGGCCAACAGCCTTGAATAGGTAGTTTCGTTAGGTCAATATCATCGCCCGTTAATACAACCTCCTGACAAGGGGCATTTTTAACGGTTTTGGGGCGTGATGCTAATGCTTGCTTTAAAATCGGTAGTTTTTTCATCGCCTCGCGAAAGCTAGTTGGGGGTTCGGGCTGGCGAAAGTAAGCCAAAAGTTCCCCAAGCTCGCGCAACTGGCTTGTATTGCGCCCCATAGCTTTGGCTACACGCTCCGTTGTACCAAACAGATTAACTAATACAGGCATAGATGCCGCCGAGCCATCGGGATTACGCGCATTGGTGAACAACACAGCCGGCCCTTTTTCGGCCAATAGGCGGGTTTGAATTTCGGTCATCTCCAAATGAGTATTCACAGCTACATCGGTTTTAATAAGCTCGCCTTCTTTTTCGAGCTGCTCCATAAAATCGCGTAATGATTTATAAGCCATATATAATTATCCTAACCATATTCCTATCAGTAAAATCCAACCCGCATAGCGCGATTGTTTAAATGCCCGTAAACATTGGGCAGCATCATCGATATCTAAGCGAATAAGCTGCAATGCGTGAAAAACAACCATAATGAATAACGCAACATAATAAAATGCACCCATATGGGCAACAATGCCCGCAATGGTAAATGATACCCCCATAAATGCTGTAATGAATAAGGCTGCGGCTTGGGTTTTATCGCCCAATGTGAGGGCGGTTGATTTAAGCCCCAATTTGGCATCGTCTTTTTTATCTTGGTGGGCATAGATAGTATCGTAAATGAGCGTCCAAAAAATGCCGCCAATCCATAACCAAAAAGCCGGCCATTCTAAATCATTTTTTATGGCTGCCCAGCCCAATAATGCACCCCAGTTAAAGGTAATGCCCAAAATAATTTGTGGCCAATTGGTATAACGTTTGGCTAAGGGGTAAAAAGTGGCCGGTATCAGCGATAAAACCGCAACAATTTTTGCCACAGGCGATAAAACCAAAAAGATTAAAAAACTTAAAAATAGCAAGATGAATAAAAAGATAAAGGCTTGGCGCATATTAAGCTCGCCCGATGCTAAGGGGCGGTGTTGGGTGCGCTCTACCGCTGAATCAAAGCGGCGATCCCACATATCATTAATCACACAGCCCGCACTACGCATAAAAATTGCCCCAAGAGCAAATAGAATATACATTAAAATTGTATAAGCTAACCCACGATTTTCAATGGGTCTTGCCATGGCAATTGCCCAATAACAAGGGAGCAATAACAGCCATGTGCCAATGGGGCGATCAATGCGTGCCAGTAAAGCATAGGGCTGTAAAAAAACGGGGAGTTTACCAATAAATCCGCCACGATTAATATCGGTATGTTGTTGCGCCATATAAGTAAAATCTTTCTTTTGTTCTTTTGGTTTTTCAGTTAATATACTCTAACTGATTTTGCATAAAGAAAATAGAGAAAAAATGAAAATACGCGCACGCATTTTTATGGATACCGAACTTAACTTAGGCGCTTTGATTGAGCCTTCAAGCGATGCCGCCCATTATCTGATTTCGGTCATGCGATTAAAAGCAGGGGAAAATATTGCCCTATTTAATGGCCGCCAAGGGGAATGGATAGCCGAGTTTCACCCCATCACTCGCCGCCAATGCCAGCTAAAAATTCTTAAGCAATCCAAACAGCAACCCACGGATATTCGCCCGATTACGCTCAATTTTGCGTTACTCAAAAAAACACCCATGGATTTTTTAATGCAAAAATCTACCGAGCTTGGTGTGACCCATTTTCAACCGATAGTTACCGAGCGTACACAATCCGAAAATATTAAAATTAGCCGCCTATTCGCGCAAATTATTGAGGCCTCGGAGCAATGCGAACGCCTGAATATCCCTAGGATTGACGAACCAATAACATTAGATGAATTACTGGCACAAACCACCCAAGACGACCTACTAATTTACGGCAATGAAAGCGGCGATGGTTTACCGATTAATCAATTTTTATCCGCGCAAAAATACAACCAAAATATTCAATTTCTTATGGGCCCCGAAGGTGGATTTTCTCCAATAGAACTTGCAAAATTAAAGCAACATAACTATACTCATTCCGTTGGTTTGGGCCCGCGTATTTTGCGTGCCGAAACAGCGGCTATTGCTGCGATAACGGCTTTTCAGCTGTATCAGGGCGATTGGAATATCATGCCCAAATGGTCATTAAACGCTTAGCGAAAGGGAAAATATATGCTTAGCAAATCAGATTTGGTTGAAACATTATCAAAAGGCTGTAAACCCAAAGATAAATGGTTAATTGGCTGTGAGCATGAAAAATTTGTTTATCATAAAGATGACTATTCCCCCCTTTCTTATAAAGATAAAAACGGCAAAGCGGGTATTTTTGATGTTTTAACCAAATTTAGCGAGGCCGGTTGGCACCCGATTACCGAAGATGGTAATCTGATTGCCCTTAAAGACGATACTGGTGCATCGGTGACTTTAGAACCGGCGGGTCAGTTAGAGCTTTCGGGTGCACCATTAAGCAATATCCACCAAGTATGCCGCGAAACCAGCATGCATTTAAAACTTGCCCGCTCTATTGGTAACGAGCTTGGCATTGCCTTTTTAGGTTTGGGTTATCAGCCGATTACAAAGCGCCAAGACCTCCCTTGGATGCCCAAAGAACGCTATAAAATCATGCGTGAATATATGCCTAAAGTGGGCACACTTGGCCTTGATATGATGCAAGCGACCTGCACCGTGCAAGTCAATTTAGATTTTGACAGTGAAGCCACCATGATTAAGATGTTCCGTACATCTTTGGCATTGCAGCCTTTAGCAACAGCATTATGGGCAAACTCCCCTTTTAAAAACGGCAAGCCTTCGGGCTATTTAAGTTATCGGGCACGTATTTGGCAAGATACCGATAATGATCGTTGTGGCTTGCTCCCCTTTGTGTTCGATGATGATTTTAGTTTTGAGCGCTATGTGGATTATCTTTTAGATGTGCCTATGTATTTTATCTATCGCAATCATCAATATATTGATGCCACAGGTTATAGTTTTAAAGATTTCTTAGCGGGTAATCACCCTAAACTCAAGGGTTATGAGCCAACAGTTAAAGATTTTGAAGACCATGCAACAACCGTGTTCCCTGAGGTTCGGCTAAAAAGCTTTTTAGAAATGCGCGGTGCCGATGGTTCTTCTTGGCATCGGATTTGTGCGCTACCTGCTTTTTGGGTGGGTTTACTTTATTGTAATCAATCCTTAAACACGGCTTATGATATGATTTCGGATTGGACGATTAATGAGCTGGAGTATATCCGCGAAACTGCACCAAAATTGGCTTTAAATACCCCATTTAGAGGGCAGACTTTGCGTGAATATGCCTTGCAAATCCTCAAACTTTCCCATAACGGTTTAGCACGGCGGGCAATTTTGAATAAAAGCGGGTCAGACGAAACCGTGCATTTAGCCCCACTTATTCACACCGCCGAAAGTGGCCTTTGCCCAGCAGAAGAAAAATTATATGCTTACGAAAATTTTTGGAACCGCGATATTACCCGCATTTATCGGGAGTTAGCTTATTAATCGGCAAATATTGCGTTAAAATCGATATCGAGTGTAATAGGTAAATAAGCGATTTGCTCTCTTAAATGCTGGGGTATGCGCATTTTATCTTTTTCGGTGGTGATGAGCTGGCAATTATTAAGCGTTGCGGCATCAATTAGGTCGGTAATATCTTTTTCGCTATAAGGATGATGATCAGAAAAATCTGTGGTTGTTTTCACTTTGATATGCTCGGCCTCTAAGCTTTCGTAAAATTTCGATGGCCGCCCTAGCCCGCAAAATGCCCAATAAGTTTCATTTTTATTAATATGCTCGGATTTTGCGATAACATTCGCTTTAAAAGTTTTACAACTCAGTTGGTTAGCGATGTTATAGCGATCATCACCCAAAATAATCGCAACATCTGTACGTTTCAGATTATCGCTCAAACTTTCCCGCAATGGTCCGGCAGGCAGTATCTTTTGGTTACCCAAACCAAAACCACCATCAATAATTAAAATATTCATATCTTTATGGAGCGAAGGATTTTGCATGCCGTCATCCATAATAATGATATCCGCTTGGCTATCCTTGGCAATGGCTTTGGCGCCATCGGCACGGTTGGGGCTTACCCAAGCCTCGGCATATTGGCTTAAAAGCAAAGGTTCATCGCCCACTTCTTTATAACTATGTTTTAAAACATCAACTTTTGTGGGTTGTTTGATATTGGCACCATAACCACGGCTTAAAAATACAGGCTTTAAACCCTTTGCCAAATAATATTGGGCTAACTTGATTGCTGTGGGTGTTTTGCCCGAACCGCCAACGGTAATATTACCAATGCAAACAACAGGAATACTGCTTTTATATCCTTGTTTTTTAAGCCGCCTTCGGGTTTCGGCTTCCCATATTTTTGCGATGGGGCTTAATAATGTGGGCAATAATAAACTTTGGTTGGCTTGCCAAAAACGGGGGGCTTTCATGTTACTTTACCTTATCCAAATAGGGTGCTAATTGGCGTAAATAACGCTCTAAAATGCCGTTACCTAATGCATTTGCCCAATTTTGCGTATTCTGAGATTTGCTATTGGCTTGGTCGCGATTGGTAAGCCAATAAAACAAGCGTTCATAAAGTTCATCGGGGGTAAAAACTTGCTCCGCAATATTTTGATTAAGCATCATTTCGGTAATATGTTTAAAATTATTCATATCGGGCCCTAAGATGATGATATTCCCTGCTCTTGCCGGCTCTATGGGGTTTTGCCCGCCCCCTTTCGCAAAGCTGCGCCCCATTAATGTGGAGCCACCCAAGGTATAAAACTCGGTAGCATGCCCCATAATATCAAATAAAAATACCCCGCCTTCTTTTGGTAACTCACCGCGACTTTTGCGGGTAACAACAAGCCCTTTTTCTAATAACATGGCCTCTATGGCATCGCTGCGCTCAGCATGGCGGGGCATAATGCATGTATGAATATCGGGGATTTCTTTTAATAAACGCAAATGAATATCGGCGGCAATCTCTTCTTCACCCTCGTGAGTCGAGGCATATAACCAGCGTTTTCTGCCCATAAGGGGCGATGGCGGATATTTAGGAACAATATTATTAAGCGGAACAAATTTTAAATTACCCAAATAGGCACTATTTTTAGCACCCAATGTTGATAATCGTTGGGTATCCACCACACTTTGGCCATAACATTCCTTAAAGGCCGAGAGCATATATTTAATGCTTTTGGGTGTTCGTTGCCAATTTTTTAAACTTTTATCGGATATTCGGCCATTGACTAAAAAGGCAGGGATATCGCGTTTTTTAATCGCTTGTAAAAAATTTGGCCAAAATTCGGATTCAATAAATATCGCGGCTTTGGGTTGCCAATTATCCAAAAAGCGATTGACCCAAATGGGATAATCAATGGGGAAATATTGGTGAATAGCAACCTCGGGTAAATTTTTGCCCATAATTTTTGCCGAGCTTGTTGTACCTGTGGTGACAACAAAGCGAAAATTGGGGTATTTTTTGGCAAGGGCGTTTATAAGGGTTAATGATGATAAGCTTTCACCCACACTTGCCGCATGCACCCAAATTACCGGATATTGCCGCCATGATAAATGACTTTTGCCACGGCGTTCATCTATGCGGTTTTTATCTTCTTTACCCCGCTTTAATCGTTTAGATAATATATAATTGGCCACCGGTTGCAGTGTATAACTGACTGAGGTATATAATGCTAACGGTAACGGGCGCATTATGGCTTACCTTTGCTTTTATTGAGCTGGCCACAAATTGCATCGGCCTCTTGGGTTATTTTATTCAGCTCATTCTCTAATTTTTGTTTATACTGCAATAGGCTATCACCTTTGGCATCTTTGGGTATATGGATTGGCTCTCCCCATACTATCGCCATTTTACCAAAGGGGAAAGGAATAAAAAACTGATCCCAACTATTTACGCGTTTTGCCAAGCTTGATGATAACCCTACCGGAATAATCGGCACTTGCGATAATCTGGCCGCTGCCAATATGCCATCGCTCACTTTAAATGCCGGGCCTTTAGGGCCATCGGGGGTAAAACAAACTGAATATTGATTTTGTACGGTATCCACCACCTCTTTTAGCGCTTTTATGCCATCTTTGCCAGTTGAGCCCGCAATAGTGCCAATATGTAATTTGCCGATAACATTAGAGATTATTTGGCCGTCATTATGGTTGGATATCAGCATGGATACCGGATAACGCCCCAAATGCCATGTTGCCGGCGCATAACATAAGCGCCCATGCCAAAAACAGCCCAACATATTTACTTTTGCCGAGGTAAAATCTTGGGCAAGCTCCGGGTGTATAATTTTTTTACGCGCGGTAAAATAAACAAAACGCAAATAAAAAGCTATGAGATGAGCAATGATATTTTGCACCGCGGGGCGCTCTAAAAAAGCATAGAGTTTTTTGCGTTTATCACGGCGTTTCTTTTTAAGCTCTTTGGCTTTTTTATCCAAAATGACTATCCTTAACTTTGCCCTGCAACCGTTAACTCACCTACGGCAAATGTTGGTGTTGCAATCGTATAGGCCATATCTATATCATCAGCAGCCTGTAGATTATTTAACATATCTAACAAATTGCCTGCAATAGTAAAGTTATTTATCGCTTGCCCAAAACTACCATCGGCATTGATTAAAAATCCGCTTGCCCCTTGCGAATAATCACCGGTAATCATATTGGTGCCCATACCCATGACATCGGTAATATAAATGCCCCCTCCATTTTGTTGCATCAGCTCGCTTATGGGGATGTTGCCACCCATTAGGGCTAAATTGGTGGTAGAGGGTGATGGTGCAGAGCTTACTGAACGTGCCCCCGATGCTGTTGATACCAAGCCCAGCTCTTTAGCAGAGCGTTCATCTAACACCCAGCTTTTTAAAATACCATCTTGAACAAAGGCATTTTCTTGGCTGAGTTTACCATCACCATCAAATGGACGAGAAGCTAAGCCCCTTTTTAATAACGGATTATCAATTAAACTTAAATGGCTGGGGATAATATTTTTACTCATATAATCTAATAAAAAACTCGATTTTTGAATGATGGATAAACCGTTAATGGCTCCAGCTAAAGATTGCACAATCCGCCGTGCGATGCGTGGGTCAAACACAATATGATATTTGCCCGTTTTGGGGATTATCGGGTTCAGCCGCTTTAAAGTTCGTTTCGCTGCTTCATCGCCGATTTCCTGATTATTTTTTAAATCCTGCCAATAAATTTTTTGGTCATAGGCATAATCCCTTTCCATATGCTCCCCGGCACCACCTAATACAGATACCGATTTACCAAAGGAAGAGCGCTGATAGCTTGCGGCAAATCCGTAAGAATTTACCATAGCAACCATCATTTTATTTTGCGATACCGATGCCCCTAAACTTTGACTAATGCCTTTATGGCTTAATGCAATATCTTCTAAAACTAAAGCGGTTTCCTTTAAATCTTCGGGTGAAATTTCTGTATCATCATATAAATCAAGCTGAATATCTGGCGCTTTAGAATGTTCGGCAATGACAGCATATTTATCTTTAGGTAAAATTTTGGCTCTCACAATTAAATCATCAACAATTTCATCACTATTCCAAGCGCCATCATCACTTAACGATGTCATGGCTTGGCGGCCATTAATGATGACACGCAAGCCCAAATCCTGATGGTTGGAATATTCGACTTCTTCTAACTTTTGGTTACGAACCTCTAAACCTTCACTTATAGATGTTACCGATATGGCATCGGCAGCATCGGCACCTTTTTCTTTGGCCTTATGCACCAAATCTTCGAGCTTTTGTAAAATTTCACTTGCAGATACTTGCACTTTTTTTCTCCAAATGCTTATATATATTTTTAATAATGCTATTAAGTTAAGCCGAAATGCTTTAACAATCAAGCTTTAGAGAAACTTTAGGAGCATGTCTTTGTCGATTATTAAAATTGCCCAATCCAGCCCTTGGGTGGCTGAAAATGTGAACCAATGTTTATATGCCTTTGACGATGGTGAATTATATGTGGAAGAAAGCCAAATATCGGCAATTTCTTGGGATAACGATAAAATTAAAACCGCAACTATTTCTTCCGATAGCGGTTTTGGTCTCCGTGCGGTGCAAGGCGAAGTTACTGGTTATGCCCATGCATCTGTTTTAAGTAAGGATAGTCTTGAGCAAGCTGTTCAAACCGTTAGCACAATTGGAAAGTCTAACCAATCCTTTACCCAAGCCATTATGGCAAAACATAATTTATATGCAAGCCAAGCCCCCCTTGCTCATGTTAATTTAGAGCAACAAATTGCCTTTATTAAAGACATCGATGCTTATTTGCGCCAAAAGGATAACCGGGTAGAGCATGTGAGCATTAGCCTTGTGGGTAGCCATCAATCAGTTGCAATTTACCGCCCCGATAATGGTTGGCTTAACGATGAGCGCCCTTTACTCCGCTTAAATATATCTGTTCTGTTAAAGCAAGGGGATAAAAGAGAACGTGGGTCGGACGGATTTGGCGGCCGCCAAGATTTTGCAGCCTTAATGGGCGAATCTCAATGGAAAGAAGCTGCCGATAGAGCCTTGCTCATGGCAGCCATCAACCTAGAAGCCATTGCTGCCCCCGCGGGCGAAATGTCGGTTGTGTTGGGTAATGGTTGGCCGGGTGTGTTATTGCACGAGGCTGTAGGCCATGGTTTAGAGGGCGATTTTAACCGCAAAGGCTCATCGGTATTTTCAGAGCTGATGGGGCAACGTGTGGCCGCTAAAGGTGTTACGGTTATTGACCAAGGGGATATCCCAAATTTGCGTGGCTCGCTCAATATGGATGATGAAGGCACGCCCACCCAAAGAAATATACTGATAGAAGATGGTATTTTAAAAAATTATATGCAGGATCGGCAAAATGCACGGCTGATGAATGTTGCCCCCACAGGGAATGGCCGCCGCGAAAGTTACCGCCATGCGCCCATGCCACGCATGACTAATACATTTATGGAAGACGGCGATTATAGTGCCGATGAAATTATTGCCTCCCTTAAAAAAGGAATATATGCCGAAAGTTTTGGTGGTGGCCAAGTGGATATTACATCTGGTCAATTTGTATTTTCCTGTACCCAAGCATGGCTTGTAGAAAACGGGCAAAAAATTGCACCATTAAAAGGGGCAACACTGATAGGCTCGGGCGCGCAAAGCTTAAAGCATATCTCGATGATTGGTAACGATGCCGCCTTAGACCGTGGTGTGGGCACTTGCGGCAAAGCCGGGCAATCGGTACCTGTAGGTGTTGGTCAACCCACTTTACGCATTGATAACATGACTGTTGGTGGGCAATCGGTATAAGTTAACCAAATAAATCGCCTTGGGATTGTTTGGTGGATTGTTTAGGCTGTTTTTTCTTTTTGGGCGTGGTTGTGCGCCCTGCCTTCATGGCTTTTTGTGTGCCATCTTGCAAATGCAACGTAAAAATATCGGGTAGCTTTGATTTTTGGGTAATCACATGGCCATTATCGTCTGTTACCATGGCATAACCCCTATCCAAAATATTTTGGTGCGATAGATTTTTAAGTTGTGCACCATACATATTCAAGCGGTTATCCGCTTGTTGTAAAATGCCACGGATTTTTTGTTGCAAATGATGGGTTAAATTTTCTAAACGATAATCCATGTTTTTTAAACGTTCATACGGGCTGCGCAATGAAGCCGATAGAATATTGAGCTTTTGCTGGTTGTTCTCAAACAAACGTTCAATATTTAATCGCTCTCCCCATAAATCAAGGCGTTGGGCATATTCATCAAGCTTGCGTGGAATATTGGTTATCCGTGCCGATTGATAATTTAATCTTTCTTTGCGCCTTTGCATATTTTGTAAAGCCAAACGAATAAGATGGCTTTCACTTTCTTTAAGTGCCAAATAAATATCTTGCCTTACGGGTACGGCTATTTCGGCAGCACCTGTGGGAGTAGGCGCACGCCTATCAGCTGCATAATCGGCCAATGTTGTATCGGTCTCATGGCCAACAGCCGAAATTATCGGGATTGTACTTTCATAAATCGCCCGCACTACATTTTCTTCATTAAAGCACCATAAATCCTCTAAACTTCCCCCACCACGGGCAACAATAATCACATCGGGCTTATTTTGTTGCAATTGGTTAAAACCCTTAATTGCCTCGCTAATTTGTTGTGCCGCACCCTCGCCTTGCACCAAAGTTGGCCAAACGATGACATGGGTCGGAAAGCGCTCACTCACTCGGTGTAAAATATCACGAATGACTGAGCCTGTGGGTGAAGTTACAACCCCAATGATTTGCGGCATAAAAGGGAGCGATTTTTTATGAGATTCTTCAAATAACCCCTCAGCAGCTAACTTCTTTTTGCGTTCTTCTAATAGCTTTAATAAAGCCCCCTCACCCGTTAGCTCCATATTATCGACAATAATTTGATAGTTCGACCGCCCCGCATAGGTGGTAATTTTTCCGGTGGCACGAACCTCTAAACCATCTTCGGGTGTAAGCTTTAACTGTGCGGCTGTACCTCGCCAACAAATGGCATTAATCACAGCATCTTCATCTTTAAGGCTAAAATAAATATGCCCCGATGCCGCCTTTTTAAGCCCCGATATTTCACCACGGATACGAACATAACTAAAATTATCCTCAACCACATTACGTAGCTGGTGCGAGATTTCACTGACCGAATATTCTAAAATATTTGCCCGTTCCGAAAAAAAACCACCTAAATTGTCTATATCTTCTTGCACTTAGTCTTCCTTAGGATAAAATAAAATGATTAACCAAGTTTAATCGAATAATCGTTAAAAGTTAAGCCTTAATAATTGGAGATCGACATGATAGAAAAAACCAACAGCTATTTAGCCCTTGAGGAACATTTTGGCCATATGAAATATGAAAATATGCGCGAAATGTTCAAAAAAGACCCTAAACGTTTTGAAAAATTTTCAATTAAGCTTGATGATTTACTATTAGATTATTCAAAAAATATCATTACATCCGAAACCATGGACAAACTTTTTGCTTTAGCCAAAGAAGCCAATGTAGAAGGCTGGCGCGAAGATATGTTTAATGGGGTGCATATCAACTTAACTGAAGACCGTGCTGTTTTACATACCGCATTGCGCTACCAAGGCGATGAACCCTTTGTAGTGGACGGCCAAAATGTACGTGAAGATGTTGCCAATGTATTGGCTCATATGGCCGAGTTTTCCGATAAAATCCGATCCGGCGAATGGAAAGGCGCCACCGGGCGCGAAATTTGCGATGTGGTGAACATTGGTATTGGTGGCTCTGACCTTGGCCCTGTAATGGCTTACGAAAGTTTGGTGCCTTACCAACATGATCGGGTAAAATGTCATTTTGTATCCAATGTGGACGGCACACATATTATTGAAACCATTAAAGATTTAGACCCCGAAACCACTTTATTTTTAGTGGCATCTAAAACATTTACCACCCAAGAAACCCTTACCAATGCCCATACAGCACGCGATTGGTTAGTCAGCGCCTTAGGCGAAGATGCCGTGGCTTATCATTTTGCTGCCCTTTCAACCAATGCTGCCGAGGTAAGTAAATTTGGTATTAATACCGATAATATGTTCCCGTTTTGGAACTGGGTTGGTGGGCGTTATTCTTTATGGTCGGCCATTGGTTTATCCGTTATGATTGCCATTGGTGCAGAAAACTTTAATGCCATGCTTAAAGGTGCTTACGATATGGATATGCACTTCCGTTACGCGCCTATGCAAGAAAATATCCCTGTTATTTTAGGTTTGCTCGGTGTTTGGTATCGTAACTTCTTTAACTATCCGGCCATTGGTATTTTACCTTATGATCAATATATGCATCGTTTTGCCGCTTACTTCCAACAAGCCGATATGGAAAGCAACGGGAAATCGGCCATGAAAGATGGTGATTTTACCGAAATTAATACCGGCCCTATTCTATTTGGTGAACCCGGAACCAACGGCCAGCATAGTTTTTATCAGCTCATTCACCAAGGTACAACACCCATACCTTGCGATTTTATTGCCCCAGCCATTTCTCATAATCCGGTGGGGGATCATCATCAAAAACTATTATCCAACTTTTTTGCCCAAACCGAAGCCTTAATGCGTGGTAAAAATAAAAGCGAAGCCGAATTGGAACTTGAAGTTCAAGGTAAATCACCCAATGAAATTAAAGCTTTATTACCCCATAAAATATTCCCCGGCAATCGCCCAACCAACTCTATTTTAGTTAAAGAGATTACCCCTTATTCATTGGGGCAGCTGGTTGCTATGTATGAACATAAAATCTTTGTGCAAGGTGTTATTTGGAATATCAACAGCTTTGACCAATGGGGTGTGGAGCTTGGCAAACAATTAGCCAATTCTATTTTACCAGAGCTTGAAAATAATACGAAAGTCGAAAGCCACGATAGCTCGACAAATGGCCTTATTAATCAGTATAAAAACTGGCGGTAAGCGCAACTCATAAGCTCTTCAGATAGCGGAATATGGCCGATATTTTCGATGATATGCAAGGAAATATCGGCCTTTTTTTGTTTAAGATACCCATAAAGCTCCTTTTGAAAAATAGGCTGAACAATCTTATCTTTACTGCCTGTAATAAGTGTAATGTTTTTAGCATTTATATCGGCTTTATCCAAAATTTCGTAAATACCATAACCGGCTATCGATATTATTTTTTGCGGTGCATGGGCTGTTAACAAACCATAATGCAAAGCCATCATTGCCCCTTGGGAATATCCGAGCAATGAATATTCTGTGGTTTGATAGTGCCGGCATAATGTTTGGATTACCTTATCAAGTTTATGAAATTCAGCTTCCATCGCCGGTATCAGCTGATGCTTGCGAATATCATCGGCATTTGCCCCCATAAAGGCTTCTTTCACCCGATTGCACATGGTAAACCAGCTATAACCTTGCACATTTTCACGCCAATATGGGGCTTCTATTGCAACCAACAAATAATTATTCAAATCTGGGAACAACCTAAAAAATTGTACCATCTCATTTTTATCCATACCCCAACCATGCAACATGAATAATATGGATTTTATCGGGTATTTTGGATTATTGGTTTGATATTTTAGCATTTTTTATTCATCATAATTAAACCTTAAAAATCAATTATAGATGAGTTTATGAAAATATTAAGAATTTTATCGGTTATTATTGCAGTTTTAGGAAGTTTGATGATTTTTTATTTTTATCAAAACTTCGATTATGCAAAACCTGTTTCTTTAAACCGCGGTTCAGAAACCGTGCAATCGGTTATGCAAAAAATTGATGTACCGGCATCGGCACGTTGGCAATCTTATCTCAATAAAAAGAATATCGATATTCATAATATTTCAGCTATTACCCTCATTGGCCTAAAAAAAGAAAAACAATTAGAAATTTGGGTAAAAAACAATGGACAATGGGTGAAATTACGCACCATGCCGATATTAGGAGCATCGGGCGGTATGGGGCATAAATATCGCCAAGGGGATTGGCAAGTGCCCGAAGGCTTATATGACCTCGATTATTTTAACCCCAATTCCCAAGCCCATTTAAGCATACATGTTAATTACCCCAATGCCGATGATAAAGCTTGGGCTAAAGAAGAAGGCCGTAGCAATTTGGGTGGTGATATTATGGTGCATGGTAAGCGTAGTTCTATCGGTTGTTTGGCCATGGGCAATGTGGGGGCAGAGGATATTTTTTGGCTGATTAATAAAGTTGGGTTAAAAAATAGCAATATCATCATTAGCCCTTATGATATGCGCTCGCAAAATCTGAGCTTTCCTGAGGGGCGCATCGCTATTCGTTATCAGCAAATAAAAGATGCTTTACAGGATTACCGTTAAAGAGCCGATTGTATTTTTTTTCTATTCGGATTATCTTTAAGATAATAAAATAAAGGAAGATTTTAATGCCATTACGTCTGTTACCTGCCCATTTAGTTAACCAAATTGCTGCCGGTGAAGTGATTGAGCGCCCATCGGCAGCGGTTAAAGAGCTTGTAGAAAATGCTATTGATGCCGGGGCATCGCAAATTGATATTCGCATTCGTGATGGCGGGCGTAGTTTAATCTCGGTTGCCGATGATGGCAAAGGAATGACTGCCGATGAGCTTGCTTTGGCTATCCAACGCCATGCAACATCTAAAATGGATGATGAAGATTTACTCAATATCCGCACCATGGGCTTTCGGGGGGAGGCATTGCCTTCGATTGCATCTGTTGCCAAAATGAAGATTATTTCACGCATAACAGATAGCGAAAATGCATGGGAAATTTATGTGGATGCCGGGGAACACCATGCCCCTCAGCCTTCTGCCCGCAACCAAGGGACGATTGTTGAAATTACCGACTTATTTTATGCAACCCCTGCCCGGCTAAAATTTTTAAAAACTACCCGCGCCGAGTCTATGGCGATTACCGATATTGTGCAACGTTTGGCCATGGCCAACCCTTATATTAGCTTTAGTTTGCATAACGAAACCAAACGTGTGTTATTTTATCCTAAAGCCTTAGAAAGTGATTTGCAAGAGGCTCGGCTTTCGCGTCTTCAGCTTGTTTTGGGTAAAGAATTTGCCGAAAATGCCATGCCGGTACAAACTGAGCGTGAAGGCATATTGCTTTCGGGTTGGGTGAGCATACCCACTTTTCATCGAGCAACGGGCGATAAACAATATTTATTCATTAATGGCCGCAGCGTGAGAGACAGGCTTTTACATGGCGCTATCCGTGGGGGCTACCAAGGTTGGATACCCGATGGCCGCCATGCTTTATGTGCTCTTTATATCGATATGCCCTATGATGCGGTGGATGTAAATGTGCACCCAGCAAAAACCGAGGTGCGCTTTCGCGATGCTGCCGGTGTGCGGGCTTTATTGGTGGGTGGCATACGCCAAACCATTACAGGCAGTGGCTTTCAGACAAGTACAACTATATCCCATAACGCCCTAGATAAATTACGTGTTGAAGGTACAGCGCAAAATGAGACCGCCCAGCTATTTAGGCATGAGGCCCAAGAGCATGCATCGCCCTTTGCTTCTCATAGCCAAAATTATGCAAAGCGGCCTTCCTATAATCAAAATGCCATTAATAATATGATTAGCCAAAACAGAGATTATGCACCGCAAGACTATGGGCAATCGGCACAAGTGAGCGAAGATAGTGTGTCCACACAAGATACACCCGATTTTCCCTTAGGTTTGGCCCGCGCCCAATTGCACGAAAATTATATTATTGCCCAAACTCAAGATTCTATTGTGATTGTGGATCAGCATGCCGCCCATGAGCGCCTTACCCATCAAAAAATTGAAGCTGCATTGGTTAATAATGGTGTAGCGAGTCAATCCTTATTATTGCCTGAGGTTGTTAATTTATCGGCCAATGAAGCCGATAAAATTGTGGAACGTAAAGACGAGCTAGAAGAATTAGGCTTAGTGGTTGAAGGTTTTGGCGAAGATGCCATTTTGGTGCGCGCAACCCCCGCTATTTTAGGTGAATGCGATATTGAAGGGCTGATTAACGATTTGGCCTCAGAGCTCTTAACCTATGACCATGCCACCAGTTTAAAATCTAAATTATCCGATATTTGCGCCACTATGGCATGCCATGGCTCTATCCGCTCCGGCAGGAGATTAAATGGGGAAGAAATGAATCATCTGCTGCGCCAAATGGAAAATACACCCGGCTCCGGCCAATGCTCCCATGGCCGCCCCACATGGGTAGAGCTAAAACTCAATGATATCGAAAAACTATTTGGCCGCCGTTAATAAGTAAGGCCTATAAGCAATATTCTTTGGCAATTTGTGCCGCCAATTTGGCATTGTTATAGACAAGTTCGATGTTTGATTTTAAGCTGTTACCCCCTGTAAGCTCAGCAACGCGTGCCAATAAAAATGGGGTAGATTCCTTACCTTTAACACCTTTGGCTTCCATCTCAGATAATGCTTGAGTGATGGCTGCATTAATCTTGCTTTCATCCATGGCATATTCTTTGGGGATTGGGTTGGCAATCACAGCACCACCACTTAGGTTAAGCTGCCATTTTACCTTTAAAATCTCGGCAATTTCTTTGGGGCTTTCTATAGCATAATCAACTTTATACCCGCTTGTTTGAGTATAAAAAGCAGGTAAATCTTTTGTTTTATAACCAATGAGCGGCACCCCAAAAGTCTCCAAATATTCTTTGGTAAGCGCTAAATCTAAAATAGATTTTGCACCCGCACAAATTACAGCAACATTAGTATGAGCAAGCTCTTGTAAATCGGCAGAGATATCAAAAGTTTCTTGCGCACCGCGGTGTACGCCCCCAATACCACCTGTGGCAAAAATTTTAATACCCGCCATATCGGCTAAAATCATTGTGGCGGCAACAGTTGTTGCCCCATCTTTTTTATCGGCTATCATAAAAGGAATATCACGGCGCGAAACTTTGGTTACATTTTCGCCCTCTTTACCAATATATTCTATTTCATCTTTGTTTAGCCCCACTTTTAAGCGCCCTTTAATCAAAGCGATGGTTGCGGGAATTGCCCCATTATCTCTAATCACTTGCTCCACCTTAAGGGCGGTTTCTACATTTTGCGGGTAAGGCATACCATGAGAAATAATTGTGGATTCTAAAGCAACAACTGGCTTATTTTCTAATAAGGCTTGTTGAACCTCAGGGTGGATATCAAGATAAGGGTTAGTCATTATATTTTTCCATTTGCTCTAAAATAATTTTTTCATTTATATTTTGGTTAATCGTGGTATCAACCGCTGCTGTCATAGAGGCCGCAACCATTGCAAAATGGCATATTTTTTGCCATGGCCATTGCTGCATCATACCATGGGCTAAAGCAGCCAAAGTGGCATCGCCCGCACCCGTTACATTATTATTTTGCTTGTTGATAACAGGTAAATAATCAATATTTTTGCCATCATTTGTTACAGCACCATCAACCCCACAGCTAATAAAGCTATACTTTACGCCGATATCATGTAATTTTTGTGATACGGCTTTAATATCACCCAATGATTGATGGACATCTGCTAAATATTTGGCCTCAGTTCTATTGGGTTTCAAGAGCTGAATTTGGCTTAAATAAGGTTTTAATCGTTGGGCTTTTGCTAAGGATACCGGATCCGCCATTGTAAAAGGCAGATTAAGCGAAAATAGATAAGCCAATGCATCACCGGATAAATTGGCATCAATAATCACGATATTGGCATCAATAATAAGGCCGTGATGGGTTTTAAGATAATCGGCATCAATCTGTTGCACTATACTCATATCATTCAGCGCAACTGCCATTTCTCCATCAGGCTGATGAATAGATAAATAGCTTGATGTTTTTTTCCCATTCAGTTTTAAACAATAGCTTGTATCCACACCCGATTGTTGGGTTTGGCGCAAAAGCTCTTGCCCCCAAATATCATCGCCCACAGCCGAAAGAAAAATGGTTTTTGTACCCAACAAAGCTAAATTTTCGGCAATATTGCGCCCTACACCACCAGCGCTTATTTTTAAAGTACCAATGTTAGATTCCTCTGAAATTAATGGGTTTTGACTTTGGCCATATAAATCCATATTGGCCGCACCAATCACCACAGCATAGCCCACAGATGCTTGTTTGCACATGATTATTTGGCCTCGGCCTCCATGATTACACCATTAATATGGGCATCGGTTAAACCCATGGCTTTACCTAAGCGAATAACCAAATTGCGCTCATTATCATCAAAATTACCATCGGCTAATGCAATAGAAACTGCAGCCATTAATATTTTTTCTTTATCATTTACATTCAGATTAGGGGCAATATTTTGAATATAACTTTCGATATCTTGCCCATCATTTTTGGCTTGCTCAATCTCTGCCAGCATATCGGCATCATCAATATAGGTTCCAAATAATGCTTCCATATGTTTTTGCATTTGGAGAACCTCGCTTTTATCGGCCTCGCCATCGGCAAGCATCATTTTAACCATTACATGTTTGGCTGCCGTATAATATTGCGACTGAAAAGCAGCGGCTTCGGCCTCAGGGTCATAACCCAAAACACTTGGATTATAGGTGTTTTTGCAATGTTTACACTCAACATATTCGCCTAATTTATCTAAAGGAATAAGCGGAATAAAAAAGAAAGTAAAAAAACGACGTACTCGTTTTAGGTTATATTCCCTTTTGGTTTGGCATGAGGGACAATAAAATTGGCCTTCCTCTGGAGCTGTGGTTACGCCACGGGTACCAAAAATAAAAAACATATTATATACTCCTTAATAAATCAATTTAGGGTCTTGCTAAGGTGATTGTTTCATAAGATTTCGGGAATGCAGTTTCTATCCAAGCGATAGGCTCATTCGCCGAAACTCTAATTAAACAAATTTCATTAGCTTCGCTATCACAATCACCTAAGCGATTGGTGATATTTTTAGGTTTGAGCAATCCACCTTTTTCGTCATAAAGCCTATAGGGCAATTTTAATGCATCATCTACAAAATAAAATTTGGATAATACTTCTATCCCCAGTTTTTTTGGGCTAAAGCTGATTGTCATTTTATCTGCGGAAAGTTCAATATTTTCATTGCTTGCATCAAAAATATCCACCTTCATTTCCAATGGATATTGTATTTTCAGCGATGAGCTTTCTATCTGGTCATTTGTTAATTTTATGGATGTATCCCAAAATAATGCATCATTTTTTTTATCGAAAAAAGCATATACCGAGTTTAGCGATACAGGCATTGCAATTTGGTATTCATCTTCGGTTATTTTTTTAACCTTTATCTTCGCTTTTGCTTCATCCGGCGTGTAATAAGAGGGAGAATATAGCGGGTTTTCACCTAAATATAAATAAGCCGGCTGCCCTTTAAGCGCATCAACCGCAATAGAGGCTTTGGTTTCTGCCATACCATTATAACTTTTTATCAAAATTTCGCTAATATTACCATTGGCTTGGGTTAAGTGATACTCACCCTCATTCCATATTTTATCTGCATTATCTTTAACTTGCCGGATTAATGCCGCTTTTGATTTTGGATAAAGTGCGGTTGAAGCTTTATTTAAGCGGTTTTTGACCGATAACGGAATAATCTCATGGGTGGTAAGCTCTAATAATTGTCCATTTTCGTCTAAAACTAAGATTTCATAACCGATATTTTGAATATCTGTTTTTGGGCTGCGCCATTCAAACTCTGCCTTATCCTCTTTTAGCTGACGCAAGGCAATAATATTATTGATTGTATCTTGCTTCCAGTTCAGATTACTTGCATTGAGTACAGTGATTGCACAATTTTTGGGGTAAGTCGCAATTAAGTTACGGTATGTGCCTATTCCATCCTTTGTTTCTTCTTGTTCAGGCTCTGGCACAAAGCCCCTTGGGTAAATGATAACATCTGCTAAAGCAATGCCTTGGGTACCATCTTGTTTGATACCATCAATGACCGTTAAAATATTATATTCGGGTTTTTCTTGGCCATCTGTCCAAGTAAGTTTGGCATTTTCTCCCCATGGAGAAATGAATGTTGCATCAGGATTTTTAGCTGCCTGAAAAAGTGCCGCACGCATTTCTTCTTCCACCATATCCCCCGGGCATAAAAAATAATCTTTACCAACAGAATAAGATAATTGATTATCCTCTTTGTTCCTAAAATCCTGTAATTGCTGTATATAGGCATCAAGCTGACTTTCTATTTTATCACTAGTTTCTGCCCATGCTGTATTCAATAATAAAAGGGATAATAAGATTTTTTTCATTTTTTATTTTACTCTCTCATTTAGTTCTTTAATTGCATAATCAATGCTTTCGATGCACCCGCTTTAAGCTCTCGGACAACCCCATAAGTTTCGGGCGGTACAAAAGATAAACCCGATGGTAATTTTGCCACCACCCAAGCATTATCAGCTAGCCAATCGGCATCATATAATCCGTTCAATGCTACGGTTGTGAGTTCCTCGGCTTTAGGGAATGGTGCATCCATCATTACTAGCTCAACGGCTTTGGGTTGTGGGGGTATTGTTTTACCAATAGATGCGGCATCCATAGTTAAAATTTGGCTTTGCCCTTCTAAATCTAACGCTTGGATATTTTGTTTTAATATCTTGATTGAGGATAAGCTTTTTTCGACAAAAACACACTTTTCTGCCCCGCGCGATAGAGCCTCTAACCCCATTGCCCCCGTACCTGCAAAAATATCCATAACCAAAATATCTTCAATGCCCAAATCGCTATGGATAATCACATTAAATAAATTCTCCCTTAGGCGATCCGATGTCGGGCGAATTTGGTTATCATCGGGGCTTTTTAATTTTCGTCCTTTATATTTTCCGCTAATAATACGCATAATTTAAAGCTCCTTAACCTTGCCAATTACCCAATTGTTCTTTAAGCATCTTTCCGGTAACTTCTTCCACTTGGCCGGGCTGTAATTTGGCTAAATGAAATGCCCCAAAGGATAACCGTATCAGCCGGCTAACCTCGCAATCATAATGGGAGAATATATTACGGATTTCTCGGTTTTTGCCTTCTTTTAATGTAACCTCCGACCAAAAATTACGCCCTTGGGTGGATGTAACCTCTACATGTACCGGGCCATATTGCACGCCATTGACTTTAACGCCCTTTTTAAGCTCTGCAATATTTTTTTCGCTCAGCATGCCAAAGGCACGCACTTTATAGCGCCTTGTCCAACCTGTGGCGGGTAGCTCTAAATGGCGCGCTAAGGCACCATCATTGGTGAGCAGCAATAAACCTTCGGAATTTAAATCGAGCCGCCCTACCGATATTACACGCCCGATATCTTTAGGCAATGTATCAAATACAGTTTGCCGCCCTTTTTCGTCATTATGAGATACAACTAATCCCCGCGGTTTATAATAGCGGTAAAGCCTTGTGGCTTTTTTTTCACCTAAAATCTGATTATCAAAGCTGATTTCATCGCTATCTGTTACTTTAAAGGCGGGTGTATCTAAGGTTTTTCCGTTGACTTTAATACGGCCTTCTTCTATCAGTTTTTCTGCCCCACGGCGAGAGGCAACCCCCAAACGTGCCAAATATTTTGCAATGCGCTCACCTTCTTGTTTATCTTCGGCCATAAAAAAATCCTTGTAATTATTATTAATAAAGTTCAATCTCATAAGATGTTTACAGAATATATGAAAATCGCATTAAACCAAGCAAAAAAAGCATATCATCACGGAGAAATTCCTGTGGGTGCAGTTGTGGTTGATAAAAATGGGCTTATATTGGCGCAAACCCATAATTTATGCGAAACGAATTTGGATATATCGGCACATGCGGAGATTTTGGCACTCAAAGAGGCTGCGCAAAAAATCGGCTCGCCCCGATTGACCGATTACGATTTATGGGTAACCTTAGAACCATGTGCCATGTGTGCCGCGGCAATATCCTATGCGCGCATAAAACGCTTATATTTTGGTGCTTATGACCCCAAAAGCGGTGGAATATATACAGGCCCTAAAATTTATACTCATAAAACAATCCACCATAAACCGGAGGTCTATGGTGGAATTTTAGAAGATGAATGCAAACAATTATTGCAAGATTTTTTTAAAGATAAACGCGCTTAACTAAGCGGTAATTTGCTTGGTTTTACGTTTAGAAATTTGCGGGCGTTTGGGTGTGATATCCATGGTAACATCATCGGCTTTTTCATTCACCTGAACATTCACGCAACCACCCTTTTTAAGCTCGCCAAATAAAATTTCCGAAGCGAGTGGTTTTTTAATTTTTTCTTGAATGAGCCGTGCCATTGGGCGCGCACCATAATTATCATCAAAACCGTTTTTCGCAAACCACCAGCGAGCATCGGCCGATAATTTAATGCGAATATCTTTTTCCTCTAGCTGTAATTCTAACTCCGCAATGAATTTATCGATAATTTTTAAAATAGAATCTTCACCTAAACGATCAAAAGTTATAATCGCATCAATCCGATTACGGAACTCGGGCGTAAAGGCTTTTTTAACGGCTTCATCACCCGCACCCGCACGGTTGCGCTTGCCAAAACCAAAACCTTGCTCGGCGGTATCAATGGCACCGGCATTGGATGTCATGATAACAATGGCATTTCTAAAATCGATTGTGCGGCCTGTACCATCGGTTAATTTGCCGTAATCCATAATAGAAAGTAAAATATTATAAACATCGGGGTGCGCTTTTTCAATCTCGTCCATCAACAACACACAATGGGGATTTTTGCGTACGGCTTCGGTAAGTTGCCCTGCATCATCATGTCCCACATAACCCGGTGGTGAGCCAATAAGGCGCGCAACCGAATGGGGTTCTTGATATTCACTCATATCAAAGCGAATAAGCTTCATACCCAAACATAGGGATAATTGCTTGGCAATCTCAGTTTTACCTACCCCTGTAGGGCCAGTAAATAAATAATTACCAACGGTTTTATCTTTATCTCTTAGCCCTGCACGGGAAATACGAATGGCCGAGGCCACAGCTTCTATCGCGGTATCTTGCCCGTAAACCATTTGTCGTAAATTTTCATCGAGCGATTGTAATAGCTTTGCATCATCTTTAGAGAGCGCGCGGCTCGGAACCTCGGATATTTGCGCAACAATATCTTCAATCTCTTTGCGGTTAATCGCACTGCGTTTATTGATTTTGCCTGCACGTCTTCTCGCACCGGCTTCATCTAAAACATCAATGGCTTTATCGGGCAAAAAACGCTCGTGAATATATCGGTTGGAAAGTTCAACGGCCGATGTTATTGCTTCATCGGCATAACGTACATTATGCCAATCTTCATAATATTCTTTTAAACCACGTAAAATTTCTACGGCCTCATCTTGTGTGGGTTCATTCACTGCAATATGCTGAAAACGCCGCACAAGGGCTTGATCTTTCTCGAAATTTGTCCGAAATTCCTTCCAAGTGGTTGCACCTATCACTTGTATATCGCCTTTGCTTAATAGAGGCTTAAGCATATTGGCGGCATCCATTGCACCTTGGCCTGTTGCACCCGCCCCGATTAAAGTATGAATTTCATCGATAAATAAAATGATATTATTGGATTTTTCTAGCTCTTTGAGTAATTTTTTAATGCGCTCTTCAAAATCACCCCGAAATTTTGTACCCGCAAGTAGGCTGGGTAAATCGAGCGACCATATGGTGGCATCGGCAATGACATCGGGCACATTGTTATTCTGGATAGCCAAAGCTAAGCCTTCCACAATAGCGGTTTTGCCCACACCGGGTTCACCCACCAGTAACGGATTACGGCGGGTACGGCGGCATAATATCTGCACACATCGTTGAATTTCGTAAGCACGGCCAATAAGCGGGTCAATTTTACCCTCTGCCGCTTTTTTATTGAGGTTAACGCACCAATTTTCTAAAGCCGTATCTTCGGTTACTAAATTTTCGGTCATTTCTTCGGTAATATTTAAATCTTCGCTATCATCGGTTTTGTTATCTGTAGAAATTCCATGGGATAAATAACGCAAAATATGCAAACGTTCTATCCCGAATTTATTGAGCAACCATACCGCCCAAGCTTCTTCTTCGGCATACATGGCCGATAAAATATGCCCGCCGTGAATCTCATCTAAACCGGCCGATTGCCCATGGATAACCGCACGCTGAATAACACGCTGAACCGCCGAGCTTGGCTGCGGCGTACCATCCCAAAAGGCTTGGTTGCGGGCATCGAGCTCGATTTTAAGATAATTTTCAAGTTCCAGAACCATTGCGGATATATCACCATTAACGGCTCTGATAGCTGCCACGGCATCTTTATCCTGACAAAGCGCCAAGAGTAAATGCTCTAAGGTTATCACATCATGCTGATAATCCTCGGCAATGCCCACCATACGGCTTAAACTTGTTTGTAAGTTATCTGATAACAATCTTATTTTCCTTCCAAAGGTTCTATAACAACTTGCAGAGGATATTCATTTTGAGCCGCTAAACCCATAACTTTATCGGATTTTGCCTCGGCAATTTCCCAAGTATATGTTCCTGCAATTGCCCTACCCTGATGATGCACCGCCAACATAATATTTATGGCGCTATCTTGCGTATGATGAAAGATAATCATCAATACATCCACAACAAAGTCCATGGGCGTAAAGTCATCATTAAAAAAAATAACATTCCACTTACGCGGTTTCTTTTGTTGTTGCTCATTTTCTATCACTATTTCAGGGCTATTTTGTGTCTTTTGGCTCATATAACAAATTTTCCTCACAATATAGATAAGTTGATTATAACGAATTCGCAAAGTTTCAGCGAGTTTTTTATATTTTTTTACCTTTTGTTATCCATTTAATGCCATTATTTTTATATACTATGAATCACACTCTCTTTTGATATAGCTAAAGAGAATAAGATATATTGAGAAAAATGATGCATAAGAAAATCATTAACTTCGTTTCTGCCTTTGTTATTTCTGCCTCTATTCAGGTTGCATTTGCGGCTGAGCGCCCCGATGCAACAATTGTGATGGACGCATATTCGGGTAAAGTTTTACAAGCGACTGATGCCGATAGCTATCGCTACCCGGCATCGTTAACAAAAATGATGACCCTTTATTTACTTTTTGATGAACTTGAGGCTGGCCGCTTAACAATGAATTCTAAGCTTAAGGTTTCATCGCGTGGTGCAAATGCCGAGCCTTCTCGCTTAGGTCTTCGGCCCGGGCAAACAATAACTGTAAAAGATGCAATGTATGCACTTATTACAAAATCGGCCAATGACGTAGCCATTACAGTTGCGGAGAATATTTCGGGCTCTGAAAGTAAATTTGCAAGCCGTATGACCCAAAAAGCACGAGAATTGGGCATGAGCCGAACAACATTTAAAAATGCATCGGGTTTACCTGATGCCGCGCAAAAAACAACCGCACGCGATATGGCTACTTTGGGGCGTATGTTACTTATTCATCATGGCGAATATTATCATTATTTTGGTGCAAAATCTTACAGTATTAAAGGTGTATCTTACCAGAACCATAATAAATTATTAGGTAAATATGCCGGAGTTGATGGTATTAAAACCGGATATATTAAGGCATCGGGCTTTAATTTAGTGGCATCGGCACAGCGTAATGATATGCGCCTTATCGGTGTGGTTATTGGTGGCGAAACATCGGCATCGCGCAATGCAATGATGACCAAATTATTAGATAACGGCTTTTTTGCCTTAACCGCAAAACGCAAAACATGGGTTAGCCCAAAATTTCGGCCAAACTCTATTCAGGTAGCATCTGGCTCTGCACCTATAACCGAAGTAAAAACTACTGAAATTGCAGCAGTAGAACCAAATGATGATGCAATTACGGCTTTATTGGCAAAGAATAATAACAATGCCATAGCAAGCGATAGCAAAGCACTGAATATTGCTTTGCCGCCGGCTCGGCCAACCACGATTGTAAAATTAGCCGCTGTTGGCGAAACAACTAAAAAACCGTTAACCTTGGCTTCTACGCAAAATAATACACTTGTTGCAGATGGTATTGATACATCGGCAGCCACGGCTTATATGGGGCAATATTCTGTTGTATTGAATACCGAAAATTCTCCACTTATAGCTGAGAAAAAAGCCAACCAAGTTTATAATAATATTAAAGCCATTATCCCAACGGGTAATGTGAAAGTTTATCCGTTTACAAATGAGACCGAGCAACTCATTTATAAACCGATGATCCAAGGCTTAGGTAGTGCCGATGCCTTAACCGCCTGCCAGCTTATTAAAAATATGGGTGAAGCTTGCACGATTATATCATCACATAAAAGTTTGGCGTCCTCAGACCAATCTTCTTAAACAACCAAATAAATAAGCAGCCTATAATGGGCTGCTTATTTTTCCTCTTCCTCTTTATAAATAATATAAAATTATTTATCTTTATTTGGCATATGTCGATATATAGCCGAATTTTTCGGGCAACCACAAAGTAATTTCTGGCACCAATGTTAAGACCAATAACGACACTAGCAAAATTGCAATAAAGGGTAAAACCTCTTTAATAATATCCTTAAGCGGAATACCCGTTGCCCCATTAATAACAAATAACACCACACCATAAGGCGGTGTAATGAGCCCAAGCATAATGTTAATAACAATCACCACACCAAAATGTGTTAAATCAATACCCAGTAATTTTAACGAAGGAATGAAAATAGGTACAAAAACCAATAACAAAGTTGTGGCATCGAAAACACAACCTAAAAGTAAAAATAGCACATTAATCATTAACAAAAAGATGGTCGGCGATAAATGAAGGCTATCAACAAATGCAGCTAAACCCGGGGCAACATATTCGTTAGCCACAACATAGTTAAAGATTAAAGAGGCAACAATAATTAACCCGACCGATGCCGTTGCTTTAGCTGAATCCACCAATGTTTCATAAAAACGTTTAAGGGATAATGAGCGGTAAAAAATAGCTGCAAGCAATAAGGCATAAAGTGCTGCAATGGCCGAAGCCTCGGTTGGTGTGGTTGCCCCGCCATAAATACCCCATAATAAAATAAATGGTAACAATAATACCGGAAAAGCCTGTGCCGTAATTTTAGGAAGCTCGGTTAGTTTTACAGCCTTTTCTCTTTTAAAATCGCGTTTATGGGCAATGAATGCATTCATCAGCATAAGCATAATTGCCATAAAAATACCGGGTAAAATACCGCCTAAAAATAAAAAACCAACGGAGCTTCCGGAAACTAAGGCATACAATACCATAGGGATTGAAGGCGGAATAATCGGCCCGATAGTCGATGATGCCGCTGTTATCGCTGCAGCAAAACCTGCCGGATAACGGTTATCTTTGCGCATTAAATCGATAATCACTTTGCCAAAACCGGCTGCATCGGCAATGGCAGAGCCAGACATACCAGCAAATACAAGGCTAACCAGCACATTCACATGGGCTAACCCACCCCGTAATGAGCCAACGAGAGCCAAACAAAAATTCAATAACCGATGGCTAACCGCAGGGACATTCATAAAATTTGCCGCTAAAATAAAAAGTGGTACGGCAAGTAAAACAAAGCTCTCAAATAGGCCACTCATGGCTTGTTCGGCAACCAAACCTAAATCTTGTTGTTTCATTGCTAAATAAAGGATAGAAGATGCAATCATTGCCAAAGCAATGGGTGCACGCATTACCGCCAATACAGCAAAAACAAGTAACATCATATAAAAAGCAAAACTCACTTGTTTTCTCCTTGTTTTTCACTTTTAAGGCTTTGGTAAACCACAAAACAACTCCGTAAGGCGGTAACAACGATAAATATTCCAAATACCGAATATAAGATATCTTTACGTATATGGAGGGCATCACTTTTTTCTAATGACATAAACATGATGTAGTCAATGATGTAAGGTGCCGAATATAAGAATATTGCGGCAATGATAAAATATGAAATTAAGGTAAATATGCGTTGTGTTTTTGCCGATATGGAATCATAAAGAACCGAAAATGTTACTTGTTCATCGAAGCGCAAAATAAAGCTTGAGCCCCAAAAGACAATCCAGACATAAGCAATGATACAAGCCTCAATAGTCCAAGATAATGGCCGCGAGACAATATAGCGCATAAAAACTTGTAGTAAAAATGTACCGAATAATAAAAATAATAATAGAGCCACAAAAGCATCGGAAAATTGAGTAAATTTATCTATAATCTTTTTCATTTGTGGCTCCCTTATCAAATTATTTTATTTATTCTACAGCATTGATTCTATCAACAATACCTTCTTGCCAGTCTTTAGAAAAGTCCGATTCTAAATAAGCTTTTTGTACGGCTTCTCTAAAAGCAGCTTGATCAGGCTCGTAAACATCTAAACCTTGTTCTTTAAAGAAGGCAATAAGCTCTTGCTCTTCTTTAATGCGGTTTTCGTTGTTATAATCACGAGCTGCAAGGGCAGCTTTATCGATGGCTGCTTTTTCTTCATCGCTGAGTTTGCCCCAATTTTTACCGGAATATGTAAAGAAAACACCATCAACTAAGTGGCTAGTTAAAACGATTTGTTTGGTCACTTCGTAAAATTTGGCGGCTTTATCGGTTGGTAATGGGTTATCTTGACCATCAATTGCACCGGTTTGTAAACCGGTATAAACCTCACCAAAAGCCATTGGGGTTGGGCTTGCACCTAAGGCGCGCCCCAAAAATTGCCATGCATCAGAGCCGGGCATTCTGAGTTTTACACCATTTAAATCGGCAGGTGTCATAATTTTATCATCAATGCGTAAGTTTAATTGGCGTGTACCCAAATAAGCCGAATTAATAATATGCACTTTCATTTTATCTTCGGTTAATTGGAATAATTCTTGGCCAATTTCGCCTTCAAAAACTTTTTTCTGATGTTCGGGGTCACGGATAAGATAACCGGCCGTAAATACGCTCCAATCGGGGAGCTGCTTATTAAATTGCTGGGCTGCAATTAAAGCCATATCTAAATTACCCCGTTGTAACGCAGTAAGCTCAGCCTCTTGTTTAAAAAGCGTGCTGTTTAAATGGACTTCTACATCAAAATGCCCGGGCATTGTTTCTTCTAAATCCGCTTTAAACACATCCCACATTTTGGCATGCCAATCTTCGGGCACTGCCGGACTGGAAATCCGAATTTTTGTTGCAGCTGCTGCCGAAAATGATAATGCCGTTGCACATAAAGTAACCGCCATTGTTTTTGTAAAGCTGGTCAGAAATTTGTTCATATCTTGAATACTCCCTATTTAAATTTTTAAATTTAACACTTGCCAGATTGTTCTTAAAAGAATAACATCAGTACAGTAGCACACTAACATGTTATACGCATCTTGTCAATAAGCTCGAAAATAAATTAACACTATTTTAAGCCATATAGAAAGTATAGCTTAAATAAATAAAAAATGGAGATTTTTATGGGGTATCAACCAAAATTTCAACTCAGCGCAGCACTTACCATTCCATTTGATGCGAATCAGATAGTTGATAAAAACATGCTTATTTCGCATGCACACAGTCTTTTAAAACGGGGTTGCCAACGGGTAACTTTAGGCGGAACAACCGGAGAAGGAACATCTCTTTCGGCATCAGAAAAATTTGAAGCTTTAGACGCTTTAATTCAGTCTGGTATCAAGCCTGAACAAATTGGTGTGGGTGTTTTTGGCACCGATTTATTTGAGACAATCTCTTTTATTAAAAAATGTCTTGCTATCGGTGTCGATCATTTACTGATAACACAGCCTTTTTATTTTAAAAATCCAACAGCGCAAGGTATTACCGATTGGTATAATTATATTTTCACAGCTATTGGCGATGAACTTAAAAATGTGATTTTATATAATATCCCTTCTTGCACGGCTATTGATTTGCCCCATGAGACAATTGAATTTTTACTCAATAAATATGGTAAAGCTATCATTGGCCTAAAAGAAAGCTCTGGCGATAAAGAAAAAACAATTGCGTATCAAAATGCCTTCCCCAACTTACCTCTTTATGTGGGTAGCGAAACTTATTTGGGCGAAATGGTTAAAAATGGCGCAATTGGCTCGATTAGTGGTTGTGCCAATTTTATCCCCGAGGCAATTTATGATATTATCGGCAGCAAACAAGACCGCACTGATGTACAAGAGATTGTTACAAAAATTGTCAGCTACCCGGTAACACCGGCTATTAAAGTATTTGTTGCCGCGCAACATAGTAATCCGGATTGGCTGCGTGTACGGCCTCCGTTGCAAAGTTTAGATATTGATGCGCAAAAAGCTTTAAAAGATTTGTATAATCGTTTAAACTTTTCCTAATACAAATCAATAGGGTTTAAATAATCTTGAGAGACAAACAGAAAACAAATTTACGTGTTCTTGCTCTACAACAATTTAAAGAAGAGCTAGAAAGCCAAAAGCTTTATCCGGGGCAATTTATATCGCAACGGGAGCTTGCCGAAAGCCTTGGCCTTAGCCTAGCTGCCATTCGCGAGGCTATCCCTATGCTTGAGGCTTATGGCCTGATAACCACAATCCCACAGCGGGGTCTCCAGATATTTAAACCCGACATTAACTTTATTCATAATGCATTCCAGCTTCGGTTATTTTTAGAGCAACAAGCCTTTGCCATTTTTATGGAAAACCCTAATTTGCATTATATTCAACAAGCAAAAGATAAATTACAAAGATTATTAGATACCGCCGAAAAACAAGCGCCGACCCAAGAGATTATCGAAGAAGCACAAGATATCGATTTTGGTTTTCATGCGGCATTAATTGAGCATTTAAACAACCCACTGATTGAAGAAATTTATCAGTTGAATATTTTAAAAATTCGTCTTTCTGCTTTACAAGAAACGGCCATTACAACCGAGATTTTTAAAAATGTTCTTCAGGAACATATTAGTTTATTTGATTTAATATTAGAGCGTCAAACAGAAGAAGCCGCTAATTTGCTGAAAAAACATTTAACATCCGCCAAAAATCGGGCATTGGGCTTGGATAGATAATCTTAAATACCCACATAAAAAGGCTGTACGGATTAATTTCCATACAGCCTTTAACTTATTCATCAGTAAGTTAGGTAATAACATCAGGCTCTGATTTACCTGTAAGAGCTAAAATATTACTGAGCTCATACGCGGCCTTCACAACTTCTTTTAAAGCCTCGGGGTTATCTTGCCCTTGTAGCGCTGTATCATATTCCATACGCTCCATATAAAGGCGCAATGTTGCCCCTGCCGTACCTGTGCCCGAGCGGCGGAATATTGCACGGCTTTCGTTATCGAACATAATCCGATAACCTTGGTTGGCGGCTTTAGAGCCATCAACTGGGTCGGTATAGCTAAAGTTATCGGCAAATGTAACGGTTAAGCCGTTAAATGTTTTTCCGACAATGGAGGATAAACTATCTTCTAAGCCGTTCATCACATTATCGGCGGCTTCAGTTGATACTTCTTCGAAATCGTGGCGCATATAAAAAGCTCGGCCATATTTTGCCCAAAGCTCTTTATTAATATCGGCAATCGACATTTTACGAATAGCCACAATATTTAACCAATATAATACCGCCCATAGGCCATCTTTTTCGCGAATATGGTTAGAGCCTGTACCAAAGCTTTCTTCACCACAAAGGCTTACTTTTTTAGCATCGAGCAAGGTACCAAAGAACTTCCAACCTGTTGGTGTTTCATAACAAGAAATACCCACACCCTCGGCCACTTTATCCACAATAACCGATGTGGGCATAGAGCGTGCCACACCATAAAGATTATTTTTATAACCTTTAACATATTGGGCATTGGCAACTAAAGCTGCTAAACTATCCGATGGGCTAACAAAAAAGCTTTGCCCTAAAATCATATTACGGTCGCCATCACCATCGGATGCCGCACCCATATCGGCAGGGTTATCACCATACATAATATCCACAAGTTCTTTTGCCCAAACCAAATTCGGGTCGGGGTGTCCACCGCCAAAATCTTTAAGAGGTACGGCGTTAATCACACTCCCTTTTTGAGCACCCAGTTGGTTTTCTATAATTTCAACCGCATAAGGGCCTGTAATAGCGTGCATACCATCAAATTTAATAGTAAAGCCCGATGCAAATAAGGCTTTAATCGCATCAAAGTCGAATAATTCTTGCATCATTTCCACATAATCGGTCACCGGATTAATAATTTCTACTTCCATATCGCCAACATTAAATTTGGCACCAATTTCGTTAAGCGAAACATCATCGGCCTCAATGATTTTATAAGATTGAATATCTAAGCTTTTATTATAAATTTTATCGGTAATTTCCTCGGGTGCTGGGCCACCCGCAGCGATGTTATATTTAACACCAAAATCGCCCGTAGGGCCGCCCGGATTATGGGATGCCGAAAGAATAATGGCACCATCGGCCTTATATTTACGAATAACATTAGAAACCGCCGGTGTTGAAAACAACCCATTTTGCCCAATTAGTAATTTTTTTACATCATTACCTGCTGCAATTTTTATAATAGTCTGAATAGCCTCATAGCCAAAAAAACGGCCATCGCCGCCAATAACATAAAATTTCCCTTTAGCGTCAATCGCATCAAAGGTTGCCTGAATATAATTTTCCAGATAATGGGGCTGCTGAAAAACAGTCACTTTTTTTCTTAAGCCTGATGTTCCGGGTTTTTGATCTTTAAATGGAGTTGTTGTAACGGTTTTAATCATTCTAAATCCCTCTTTTATCGGTTACATTCTTTTATACTAATACGCATTGGCAAAAAAATCTACTGCTATATCATGTACGCATAGGCCATCATTGGGTAGCGCAGGTGAATCCGTTAGTAAATCATTGGGATAACCCTCTAAATAAGCCGACTTCGGATATATACCTTCGATTACGATTAAATTTTCGGCCACATTATTATTCACAATGAATGGTAATTTTACCTTCCCTTGCTTATTCATTAAAGTTATAAGTCCAGAATCGTATCTATAACCTTTATGATTTAACGTAGCCTGAGAAACCATGGCCACAGGCATGGATTGCCCTTTATTCTCGCCGCTATGAACCTCGGAAAATGTTGAGTTAAGCCGGTCTTCTTTGGGCGGAATAACAAGGCGATAATTATATTCACTCTCATCCGCATAATTCTCTATTGTATGGGGTTCGCTCTTTAATCCGGCTAAATTATAGCCAATCTTTTGCCAATCGGGCGCAAAATGGAATTTTCCGTCATCGGTTGGGTAGCCATTTAAAAAATGTTCGTCATCATAATCTCGTTTAAATTCACAACCACGTTTCTTAACAAATGCATCAAAATCCCCCAAATTGTTTTGGTCTAAAAATTGCTGTATTTGTTCTTTTGCACTTCGTTTAAAGCTATCATCTGTTGCCCCTAAGCCCCGAGCTAAATGATTAATCAGCTCATGGTTTTCTATAGCATCACCCGGTGCTGGGCGTAATTTGGAGCCTATATGTAGCCATCGCCAACCGCCTTGGCTATAAATATCATCATGTTCAATAAAATTGGTTGCGGGTATAATTAAATCGGCATATTTGGCGGTATCGGTCATAAATTGCTCATGCACGCAAGTAAATAAATCCGCGCGCATAAAACCTTGGCGCACTAAATCCGTATTAGCGGCAACAACAGCTGGGTTGGTATTTTGGATAATCATGGCCATCACGGGGCCACCATGTTTTAGGGCTTCTTTATCGCCTGTTAAAACTTTACCTATGCGAGAATTATCAAGCTCGCGACCAGTTTCGCCTAAATAATTGCCTGAAAATACCGATTTTTCTAAATGAGCAAAATGCCCCGATTGCGACCAAAATGCCCCACCCCCTTCATATTGCCAATGCCCAACCACCGCAGGCAAACAACTAACCGCATGCAAATTCGCAGCCCCTGAGCGCCGCCTTGTTAAGCCATAACCTAAACGCAATATGGTTTTGGGTGTTTGGGCATAGGTTAAGCTAAGCTCCATAATTTCGGCCTCAGATAGCCCTGTTACTTGGGCAACACGCTCTATTGGCCATTCTTTAAAAATATGCGCATCAATTTTATCAAAATCGGTATATTTTTTTAGATATTCGGCATCATGCAGGCCTTTTTCAAAAATGATATTCATCATGCCCAGTGCCAATGCACCGTCTGATCCGGGTTTGATAATATAACCTTTATCCGCCTTTTTCATGGTGGGTGTTTCGTAAACATCAACCACAATCAGCTTGGTTTGGTTTTGGGCTTTGGCTTTCAGAAAATGTGCCATCAGCGGAATTTGTGTCACTTGGGTGTTATGCCCCCAAATAATAATCTGATCCGCCTTATAACATTCTAATGGGTCAATGCCTAAAGCTTTACCAAAGCCGGCATTCCAACCGGCATTACCCGCTGTAATACAAAATGTGCCCTTCATTTTGCTCATACCAAACTCATGGGCTAAGCGCTTAATACCGTCTCTTTGGCACCAGCCCATCGTACCAGCATAATTATAAGGCCATATGGATTCTGCCCCATATTTTTCCATGGCTTCTTTAAATTTACTAACCAGAATATCCAAGGCTTCATCAAGTTCAATTTCAACGAACTGATTCCCGCCATCGGGGGCGCTACCTTTTGCCCCTACTCTTTTTAACGCCTTGGTGATGCGCTTTGGGCTATCAAGGCGCTCCTTAAAATTTTTAACTTTTTTGCAAATCACCCCAGCGGTAAATTGATGTTCTTTATTGCCGGATATCGATTTTACCTGTCCATTTTCATCGAGCCGAAAATCAAGACTACAAGCTGCAGGGCAATCTAATGGGCATACAGAAGGTAAAGTGGTCATAAGCAAATCCGTTAACTATTTGTTAAAATATTTTGCTAGTAAAATATATGATTTTCGGTTATAAGCCAAGATAAAGCTGCAAATAAAAAAATGATTTTGCGGCATCAATTTTTTTATAAAGCAAAATATAAAGTTAGGACTAAAAATAGTCATGACGACACAACAGACAAGCACCCTCAAGCAAGTTCCCTTGCTTACGCTTTCGGGCATTAGTAAATCTTTTGCCGGTATTTATGCGAATCGTGATATCGATTTAACCGTGCGTACCGGTGAAATCCATGCCCTTTTAGGGGAAAACGGTGCCGGAAAATCCACTCTTGTTAAAATGATTTATGGGCTATTAGAGCCCGATAATGGTCAAATATTCATGAATGAAGAGCCGGTGAATATATCATCGCCCTCACATGCGCGTCAATTGGGCATTGGTATGGTTTTTCAGCATTTTTCACTATTCGATTCTCTTACCGTTGCCGAAAATATCTCTTTAGCCATTGATGAAAAACATAATATCGATGAACTCTCACGGCAAATCGAAGAAGTTTCGGCCAAATATGGCCTACCGCTCAAAGCCGATGCCGTTGTTTATACGCTTTCAACTAGCCATAAACAACGCATAGAAATTGTGCGTTGCTTGTTGCAAAACCCTAAATTACTCATTATGGACGAGCCAACGGCTGTTCTTTCGCAAACCGAAACAGGCGAGCTTTTTGCCACATTGAAACAATTAGCTGCCGAGGGCTGTGCAATTTTATATATTAGCCACAAACTCGATGAAATTCGTGAAATTTGCGATAAGGCCACTATTTTACGTGCCGGGCGATATATTGCCGAGGTTATCCCGCAAAATGAAAGTAACGAAAGCTTAGCCCAACTCATGGTGGGTAGTGAATTTGATACCGAGTTACGCCCCCAAGAAAATACGCACAATAGCAAAACTTTGCTAAAAATACAGAATTTGCACCTTGATAGCCCTTATCCGTTCGGTACCGACTTAAAACATATCGATTTAGATGTTAAAGCCGGTGAAATCATCGGGATTGCCGGTATATCGGGTAATGGCCAGCAAGAATTATTATCCTCCATTTCGGGCGAATATCTTAATGCCGATAGTAAAGCCATACAAATTATAGGGCAAGATGTTGGCCATATTGGCCCCCGCCGCCGCCGTAATTTAGGCCTTGCTTATGTGCCTGAAGATCGCCTTGGCCATGGCACGGTGCCCACAATGGCTTTAACCGAAAATAGTTTACTTTCGGGCTATGCACGGCGCAATTTAACTAAAAAAGGTTTTTTACGCCGCAAGCGCATCAATGCCTATGCCCAAGCGGTGATTAAAATGTTTAATGTAAAAACCAAAGACCGCCATAGCGAAGCCCAAAGCTTATCGGGCGGGAATTTGCAAAAATTTATTATTGGTCGTGAGATTATGCAAAACCCAAAAATTTTGGTTGCCGCCCAACCCACATGGGGGGTAGACCGGGCATCGCAAGCGGCTATCCATAAAGCACTGATTAACTTACGTAATCAAGGCAGTGCCATATTAATATTCTCGCAAGATTTACACGAGCTTTTTGCATTATCGGATCGCATTGGTGTTTTGTACGAGGGTAGTTTGTCGCAACTAAAACCCGCCCATCAAATTAACCCCAATGCTGTGGGCATGCTTATGGGTGGTGTGATAGATACCAGCCAAGAAGAAGCCACAGAGGAGACCGTTTAATGTTTCTGCAACTTGTACCTCGGGCTTACCCTTCGCGATTTTGGACAAGCTTTGCACCTATCTTAGCGCTTATTCTTACTATTGTATTGGGTGGCGTTGCCTTTTTTGTACTCAATGTTAACCCTTTCCAAGGGTTATACTCGTTTTTTGTTAAACCATTTACCGATCTTTATTCCATTGGCGATATTTTACTTAAAGCATCGCCTTTATTACTGATTGCCTTAGGGTTGTCGGTGGGCTTTCGGGCAAATATCTGGAATATTGGTGCCGAAGGGCAATTTATTATTGCCGTTATTGCATCATCGAGTGTTGCCTTATTATTATATGGCGAAAACCATTGGTATACGTTGCCACTTATGGTCATTGCAGGCATTGCCGCTGCAATGTTATGGGCAGCTATACCGGCTTTATTGAAAATTCATTTTAATACCAATGAGATTTTAGTGAGCCTAATGTTGGTTTATGTATCGAAACCCTTTTTGGCTTATTTGGTTAATGGCCCTTATAAAGACCCCGATGGTGTGGGTTTTGCAGAGTCCCGTTGGTTTGGTGAGTTTGTATCGCTACCCATATTATGGGATAAATTACAGCTCAATATATCTGTACCCATTGCCTTGGCTTTGGCTGTTTTTGTTTATTATATGCTCACCCAAAGTTTCATTGGCTTTCAAATCAAAGTGGTGGGGCTTACCCCACCTGCCGCCGGATATGCCGGATTTTCGGAACGCCGTGTGATTTGGTTTAGCTTTTTATTTGCCGGATTATGTGCGGGTTTAGCTGGTGCTTTCGAGGCCGCAGGCCCCTTAGGCCAATTAACCATATCGGGCCCTGTGCAAAATTACGGATTTACCGCAATCATTGTTGCCTTTTTGGGGCGTTTGCATCCGTTTAGCATGATATTTGCTGCTCTTTTTATGGCGCTGACTTATGTGGGTGGCGTGAATTTACAAACCGACCTTGGTTTGCCCAAAGCGGTATCAGAGGTCTTTCAGGGCGGTGTGCTCTTTTTAATTTTGGCTTGCGATGTTTTTATTCGTTATCGCATTAAATTCAAAAAACCGTATCTTGCCAAAGCCGGAGGACATAAATAATGTTACCCTTTATTTTTACTCTGCTTATTACAATTACCCCTTATATTTTGGCTGCCTTAGGTGAGCTTATTACTGAGCGCTCGGGCATATTAAATTTGGGTGTACCGGGCATGATGATATTTGGTGCGGTTTGTGCGGCTATTGCCGGTGTTTCTACAGGCTCTTGGCTTATGGCCATATTGGCCTCTATGGTTGGCTGTATGATTATTGCTTCGGTTTTTGCTTTTGTGGTTTTGGTTTTGCAAGCAAACCAAGTGGCATCGGGGCTTGCTCTTACATTTTTAGGCTCGGGTTTAGCTGCCCTATTGGGCAAGGCATATATTGGTAAGCCTGTACCAGCCTCTTATGCGCTGCCATTAGGTGGAAATTACAATATCAATATCCTAACCATATTTACCCTTATATTACTTATTGGCTTAAGCCTATTTTTAAATAAAACCCGCCCCGGCCTTGTATTGCGTGCAGTGGGCGAAAACCATAATAGTGCCCACTCACTCGGTTGGCCAGTTATTCGTATTCGGCTTTATGCCATATGGTTTGGTGCAGCCATGGCGGGCTTAGCGGGCAGTACATTTGTTTTGGTATCCTCGCACTCATGGTCCGATGGTGATATTACATCGGGTCGTGGTTGGATAGCCCTTGCTTTGGTAGTATTTTCCACATGGCGGGTGATGCGTGTATTATGGGGCGCTTTATTATTTGGCGGGCTCGATATTTTACAATTACGCTTGCAAGATAAAATACCCGATTTTTTAAGCCATTACATCAATAGCTATACCTTACAAGCCGCACCTTATATTGCGACTATTATCGTTTTGGTGCTCATTTCGCATAACCGTATGGCAGTGCGTATGAATACACCTGCATGCTTGGGGAAAAACTTTCATGCCTCAAGATAAAATTACTTTTTTAACCCCTTCTAACTGACAATAAAGGAAAGAGACAATGCGTAAAATCTTCTCTCAACTGATTGTAACCGCTGCCCTTGGTATGGCCGCCTTTACATCAACAGCTGCCGATGAACCATTTAAAATCGGCGTTATCTATCCGGGCCCTATTGGTGACTTTGGATATTCGTACCAACATGCCGAAAGCTTTAAAGTTGTTAAAGAAAAATTTGGCGATAAAGTAGAAATCGTGAATGTGGAATCTGTACCCGAAGGCCCAGAGAGTGAGCAAATCATCAATAAGCTTGCCCGCGAAGGCGCCGATATGATTTTTACAACAAGCTTTAACTATATGAACCCCACAATTAAAGTAGCCAAGCAATTCCCAGATGTAAAATTTGAGCATGCAACAGGCTATAAACGGGCTGATAATGTGGCTACATATTCTTCTCGGTTTTACGAAGGCCGTTATATTTTGGGTTTAATTGCAGGTAACATGACCAAAACAAATGAGATTGGTTATATCGCATCATTCCCAATCCCAGAGGTTATCCGTGGTATTAACGCTTTTGAGATTGCTCTAAAGAAAGTAAACCCCGATGCCCATATTAATGTTATTTGGGTAAATAGCTGGTATGACCCTGCTAAAGAAGGCGAAGCCGCCCGCACATTAGCCGACCAAGGTGCCGATATTTTGGTACAACATACCGATAGTACTGCCCCAATGCAATTGGCCGAAGAACGTGGCATTTATGCCTTTGGCCAAGCGAGTGATATGAAAAACTTTGGCCCTAAAGCCCAATTAACTGGCATTATTGATGTTTGGGATCCTTACTATGTACGCCGTGTAGAAGAAGCCATGAATGGCACTTGGACATCGGGCGATGTTTGGGACGGCTTTAACACAGGCATGGTTGTTATGGCTGAGTTTAACGAGGCTATCCCTACTGAAGTTGTCGCCTTAGCTAATGAAGCGATTGAAGGCCTTAAAAACGGCACATTACAAATCTTTACCGGCCCTCTTAAAAACCAAGCAGGTGAAGAAGTTGTTGCCGAAGGCGCTGCTTTAACCGATGCCGATTTATTAAGCATGAATTATTATATTGAAGGTATTGATGCGAAATACCCCAACTAAGCTGAATAAATAGCTGATATAAAAATGGCGTGAAAAATCTTTCACGCCATTTTTTATTGTTTAAAACTTATGGGTTACACAACACTTAAAGCCCTATCGATTGTTTCGATTAAGGTTTTGGATTTTACCTTGGCTTTTATATTTTTAAGCGTGGTTAATAGCATTTGTTGTTGCTCCCCTTGCAATAATTGCACAACGGCCAAAGGCTGCGCCATGCGCGATGCAATCTCAGGGTTTAATGTATCAAGCTTTATCAGATATTTTTCCATGAGCTTATAACCCGAGCCATCAGTAGCATGTAAATTGGCCATGGTGGCAGCAAATGTACCCAGTAATGCGCGCAAGCGATTGGGGTTAGTTAAGCTAAAGGCAGTATTTTGCATTAAATTTTCGATATGCTGTGCGGCATTGGGCATCACAATAGCAGCTTGCGCCCGAAAATATTTATCCATTACCAAAGGCTCGTTATGGAACTCTTGCTCAAAATGGGCAATTTCATCTTCTAATACTTCATTATAATATTGACCGGCTAAATTAAGTGCCGTTGCCCGCAAGGTCATATTGCTACCGCTTAAAAGCTGCTGTTTGATGTAAGTAGTCGCATCGGCATCTTCTAAGGCTGCTAAATAACCCAAACAAGTGGCAATTAGACTACGCGTTGCCATTGATGATGGCGTGAGCTGATTATCATCAGCCATAATAGCCCCATGAAATTTGCTTTTTAGCTTTGTTAAACAAGCATTGGCTAAATATTGGGTTAATCCCAATTTAATATGATGCACTTTTTGCGGCTGGATATATTGAAGCTGCTGATTAATATAACTTTCGCTTGGTAAGCTCATTAATCCGGCCAAATCACCGTGGCTTATTTGGCTATCTTCTAACGCCTGATTAAGAGCGTAAGCCAGCTTAGCTTGTTTATCCATCGTGTCTTTACCTTGGGTTTCATCTAAAATAACATCTAAGGCCGACTGAAAAAACGCATCTGCCCGATTAAAACTATTATTATCAACCGCCACCAATATCAAACGTTCATCAAAACTTAAATCATCTTGGGTTTTAATGGGTGCAGAGAAATCTCGGTTCCAGCTCGGTATTGCATCTGAGTTGATATTATTAAAGGTAAAGCTTTTTTCCCAATCATCTAAAATCAGCATTTGCTCGGCAATGGCTTCATCGCCATTCGGTGCATAGGCCGCAAATTTTATGGGAATAATCTGGGGTTGTTTTTGGGCTTGACCCACCAGTTTTTGGGTGAAATGCAAAATTAAATCCCCATTATAATATTCGCGCGTTAAGCTTACAGTTGGTGTGCCTGCTTGGGTATACCAATGGAAAAATTGCGATAAATCCACGCTATTTGCATCTTCAAAAGATTGAATGAAATTTTCTATTGTAACCGCTTGGCCATCAAAGCGTTCAAAATAAAGGGCAATGCCTTTTTTATAAGCTTCGTCACCCAGCAAATTATTAAGCATACGAATGACCTCGGCACCTTTATCGTAAATGGTTACCGTATAAAAATTGCTAATATCCACAAAATGGTCGGGGCGCACAGGGTGCGAAAGTGGCCCGGCATCTTCCTTAAACTGGGCATTACGCACAATGGAAACTTCGTCCATTCGGGCAACCGATGCGGTGTAGGTTTCTTCGGTATATTGTTGGTCGCGATAAACAGTTAAACCCTCTTTGATGGATAATTGAAACCAATCGCGGCAAGTGATGCGATTGCCGGTCCAATTATGGAAATATTCATGGGCGATAACGGTATCAATACGCTCAAAATCTTTATCGGTTGCCAATTTTTGATCCGCCAAAAATAAAGCATCATTAAAGATATTTAAGGATTTATTCTCCATAGCCCCCATATTAAAATCGGGGACGGATACAATATTAAACTGCTCTAAATCATAAGCACGTTTATAGGTTTTTTCATCCCATGCCATGGCATTTTTTAGGCATTTCATCGACCATTCGGCTTTTTTTTCATTGCCTTTTAGCACCCAAATATTAAGCGCTACTTTATTACCTTCCATAGTGGTAAATTCATCATGTAGCGAGCCTAAATCGCCCGCAACAAGAGCAAATAGATAAGATGGTTTTGGGTGTGGGTCATACCACTCACTATAATGCTTGTTTCCTTCTAGCTCGCCTGCCCCTTTAAAGTTACCATTAGAAAGTAAAACCGGATAAAGGCTTTTATCGGCAATGAGCTTAACATTCCATGTGGCTAAATTATCCGGCCGATCGGTAAACCATGTAATACGCCGAAAGCCCTCGGCCTCGCATTGGGTGCACAGCATGGTATCCGATGCATAAAGCCCCGAAAGCTGCGTATTGGCTTTAGGGTTCACAATCACCTCAGCCTCGATAATAAACTCTTGTTTATCGGGTGCATCTAAATAGATTTTTTCGTCTATAATATCAAGGGTCGATACATCAATATTTTTACCATCAACTTTAAGACTAACGGATGTAAAATTTTCGCCGTTTAAAATAATTTTTGCATTTTTATCACCTTGCAACACCATATGCAATTTTGACTGCACTTTTGTATTTTCTTGTGTTAAATCAAATATTAAATCCGCATGTTGTATTACCCAATCCAGCGGCTTATAATCTTTTAAATAAATCATATTGGTTTTATCACCCATAAAAAATCTCCATATTTGAACTCGCAAATTCAAGTTAATGATGTTATGCTATAGTTCGAAGCATATAACAATATAAAAAGGCTTTATCTTAATGAAAAAATTTATCTTCATCTTTTCTTTTATTTTATTATATATGCCGGCATCGGCAGAAATAAAAGGCTTATGTACCGATATTGGTGATGAATGCCAAATATTAAATAGCCTTGCCCAAGAATATAACCAAAATGGTTTGAACGAAGATATTGTTTTTTCACCACAAAATCAAAGATGGATTAAAGATTTGCTCCCCTTAAGGCTTAAAGTGGGCGAAAGTTACGATATTGTTGTGACCACGGCACCCTTTACCCTTGCCGATTGGTATTTAGATATTAGCCCCTATGTGAGCCGCAGTTTATTTGATATTCAATATTCCGATACACAAGATTGGATTATCCATGAAGCACAAAATAAACGCCTACCCGGCTTTACCATGGGTATTAATTTTGCCCATTTATATGTTAATAACGATGATGTTGAAATTACAAATCCTAAAACAACCTATTGGCATAATTATTTAGAGCAAAGTTATAAAACCGCATTTGAACGATTTGTTCCAGAAAATATTCTGATAGATCCTAATGGTGCCTTATGGGCCGATATTGCAATATCTTATGGGGTGGATTTTATTGATAGCCAAGGAGGATTTGATTTCTCTAGCTTTCAGTTTCGTAATTATTTAGAAGATTTACAAACTTGGAAACAAGAAGGTTTTTTATCGCTTGGCAATTGGAATTTAACCGCAAGATATCGTGATAATAAACAAGCTTTTTTATCGGGCGAAGCCGCATCACTATACTCAACAGGTTTTTATTATAATGAATTTTTAAATAATCCAGATATTACAATCAATTGGGATGCTATTGCCCCTATTTGTGGTGTGCGATATTGCGCAGCCATCCCCGAGCAACGCAGCATCATTGGTATTCATACCACCAAATATCCTAAAGAAGTCGCCGAGTTTATTGAATGGCTTGCCCAACCCGAGCAGCAAGTTCGGTACGCACAAGCCACATTGTCCATACCGGGTTATCAGCCTTTACAGCAATCGGATTTATTATTTGAAAATTTAGATGAACGCCAAACGGTTTTTTTACAAAATTTGCTCAACCAATATAGTAAAACCCCGCAAAATGCATTTAATTTACTCAAAACCCCAAAAAATATGGCTTTTTATAATAGTTTGCTGCGCCAAATTCGGATAGCCGTTGCGGGCGATTTATCCCGCGATATTCTTAAAAATATCGAGGCCGAATTCAATCGCCGTTCTATTCCGTAATATTATTTATAACCATTTAATCCGGGGGATTATTTTCCATAATCGCTTGGCGTGCCAGTTCATCTGCACGTTCATTTTCGGCATGGCCATCATGCCCTTTTACCCATTGCCATGTGATATTATGGCGGGCAATTTCCTCATCTAAAGCAAGCCAAAGCTCCTGATTTTTTACCGGTTTTTTATTGGCTGTGCGCCAGTTATTTTTCTTCCAGTTAAAAATCCATTTGGTAATGCCGTCTTTAACATAGCTACTATCGGTCATTAAGGTAACATTACATGGTTCTTTTAATGCTTTTAAAGCTTCTATGGCAGCCGTAAGCTCCATTTGATTATTGGTTGTTAAAGCCATATAACCATTTAATTCTTTATCGGTATTTTTATAGCGTAAAATCGCTCCCCAACCACCGGGGCCCGGATTACCCGAGCAAGCACCATCGGTAAAGATTTGTACGTCTTTCATTTCATTCTCCATATAACTTAGGCATAATAAATAATAATCAACCCAAATTGCAAGTTTGTTTTATCATCAAGATTGTTTATAATAAATGAACTTTATGGGTTTCACAGAAAATAAATCTTATTTTTTCGGCAGAAAATCATATTGCAATAAATTGGGTTAACTAATAGAATTTTTAGTATAAATGGAGACTATATCATGTCGGATCAACATATTCGTCCTTCTTGGAATGATTACTTTCTCGAACTTGTAGAGACTATCGGTAAACGCGCAACTTGTAACCGAGGGCGCTCAGGCTGTGTTATAACCAAAGATAAACGCATTATTGCCACAGGTTATGTGGGCTCGCCGCCGGGCTTGGATCATTGCGATGATGTTGGCCATTTAATGAAAAAAGTGATTGATGATGACGGCCAAATGCGCGAACATTGCATGCGCACGATCCATGCCGAGCAAAATGCCATTTGCCAAGCCGCACGATACGGGGTTTCGCTTCAGGGGGCTACATTATACTGTACCATGGAGCCTTGCCGCACATGTGCCATGATGATTATATCGGTAGGCATTACCAAAGTTGTTTGTAAACGCCGTTATCATGCCGCCCAAGAAACCCGCGATATGTTTGCCCAAGCGGGTGTTGAGTTAGAGGTTGTGGTCGATGAGCTTCAATCTTATGAAAAACAGGAAAAATAAATGAATAAAAACATCATTGTTTTTGGTGGTGCCGGATATATTGGCAGCCACGCATGTAAAGCGCTTAAACAAGCCGGTTACAACCCGATTGTGTTCGATAATTTGTCCACCGGCCATGCATGGGCAATAAAATGGGGCGATTTTGTTGAGGGCGATATTAATAAAATATCCGATATCAATGCAGCTTTTAAACAATATACTCCCATTGCGGTTATGCATTTTGCTGCTGCCTCTTTGGTGGGCGAAAGTGTGGAAGACCCATTGAAATACTATCAAAACAATGTAAGCGGTACGATTAATATATTACAAATGATGCGCAAACATCAGGTTAAATATATAGTATTTTCGTCAACGGCTGCCGTTTACGGCGAGCCCGATGAAATCCCTATAAAAGAGGATTTACCGCAACAGCCCATTAACCCTTATGGGCGCTCTAAGCTGATGATAGAAAATATTTTAGACGATGTCCAAAAAGCTTATGGCATACAATCGGTACGTTTTCGTTACTTTAATGCAGCCGGTGCAGATTTAGACGGAGAAATTGGCGAGGCGCACGAGCCAGAAACCCACTTAATACCCCGTGTTTTAATGGCTGCAGCGCAAGATGAAGATAACATCAAATTATTCGGCACCGACTACCCCACCGAGGACGGCACAGCTGTGCGCGATTATATTCATGTGAATGACTTGGTCAATGCCCATATTTTAGGGGTGCAATATCTTGAAAAAGGGGGAGAAACTACCGTATTTAATTTGGGCACCAGCAACGGATTTTCGGTTGCCGAAATCATCACTGCGACCAAACGCGCAACCAACCATGATATTAAGGTGGTAGAATGCCCAAGACGTGCGGGAGACCCGGCTGTTCTCATTGCCGATAATCATAAGGCCAAAGAGATTTTGAAATGGAAGCTTGAACATTCGGATATCGATACGGTTTTACGCTCCGCTTGGAGCTGGTATCAAAAATGGCGCCAGATGGAAAAATAAATTAACAAATATATTTATTGGGAGGAAGGAAAGAAAGAATGGATATCAAAGGCTCTAAATTTTACTATGAACATATTACAAAAAACGATGGACGCTCGCTCCATTTATTTAGCAAACAAAAGCGTGATTATAAAGTAACTAACGAGCTTGAACCCATTGATAATTTTGCGCAGCCCTATATGGTGCATCATCCGTTACGTGATGAATGGGTTATTTATTCTACCGGTCGGCAAAACCGTACCTTTAACCCCCCAAAAGAATATTGCCCCCTTTGCCCAGTAGCTAAAGATGCCTTCCCCGGTGAAGTCGCGGTAGAAGATTATGAAGTGGCTATTTTTGATAATCGCTTTACAAGTTTAAGTCTCAATGCCGATATTGCCCCCGAGCTCGGCATAGAAACCCGCCCTGCAAAAGGCAAATGCGAAGTAATAGTGTATTCCTCCGAACATGAAGGTAATTTAGGCCAAATGCCCGATGCCCGCCGCGAATTATTGTTGCAAGCTTGGACACACCGTTATAATGCACTTCGCCAAAACCCCAATTTAGAATTTATCTTCCCTTTCGAAAATCGTGGTAAAGAGGTCGGCGTTACCCTGCCACACCCCCATGGGCAGCTTTATGCCTTTAATCATCTACCGCCTAACATTAAAAAAATGAAGGCGGCATTTGAGAAAAATCAGGCATTATTAGAGCTTTATTTTACAACTAACGGGCAAAATAATATTTGGGAGGACGAGCATTTTGTCGCTTGGGTTCCACCCGTTGCACGCTACCCGTTCGAGGTCTGGCTAATGCCCAAAAAATCCATGGCGGGCCCTTGGCTATTCGATGACGCCGATTATGCATCGATGGCTCATGGTTTGGGTGTGGTGCAACGCAAGCTCGATGGCTTATTTGGTGCCAATATGCCCTATATTATGGGCTTATATGCCGCCCCCAAAGGCATGGATGATAAATGGCATTTTCATATTCAATTTATGCCTTTTATGCGCGATAAAGGGAAGTTAAAATATCTGGCCGGTGTGGAGCAAGCATTGGGAACATTTTTAAGCGATATGGCGCCAAGTGATATGGCGGCGAAATTAAGAGAGGTAGAGGCGTAATGAGTAATCCGGCAGAAAATTTATTTATAGAAACTTATGGCTATAAACCCACAATTTTAAGCGAGGCTCCCGGTCGTGGGAACCTCATTGGCGAACATACCGATTATAATTTGGGCTTTGTTATGCCCTTTGCCCTCAAACAAACCGCCAAAATTGCCTTGGCGCAAAATGATAATCAGCCCATGGGTAGCCTTAGGTTAATTTCCGCCTTTGATAATCAATTGGTTACAGCAAATATCGGGCAAAAAGCCCAAGGCCAATGGGTGGATTATATTATCGGCTCTATCCGAACCTTAGCGGATGACCAAAAAATTGAAATTCCAGCTTTAGATATCGCCTTAGATAGCAATGTGCCCTTAGGTGCCGGGGTTTCCAGCTCAGCCGCTTTAGAGGTTAGTATTTTAAGGGCCTTACGCGATTTACTTGGTTTAGATATCAGCGATGTTAAAATAGCCCAACTTGCCCAAAAAGCCGAAAATAATTATGTAGGCATGCCTTGCGGGATTATGGATCAGATGGCCAGCTCCATTTGCCCATTTGGCGATGTTCTCCTTATTGATACCCAAAATTTATCTTACGAGGCCGTAAAAATTCCCCAAGGATATTCCATTGCCGTTGTACCTTCGGGTGTCAGCCACGCTTTGGTTGACGGTGCTTACGAGAAATTACGTAAAGAATGTGAGCAAGCGGCTAAACTGCTGAATGTTGCCTCTTTACGAAAAGTCGATATAAAGGATTTAGATAAAATCAATGCCCTGCCCGACCCTTTAAATAAACGTGCAAGGCATATAGTAACCGAAAACCAACGGGTAATGGATATGAAAGTTGCTTTAAACCAAGGCGATATGATTAAAGCGGGGCAAATCATTACCCAAGGCCATGCATCGGAGCGCGATGATTACGAGATTACCGTGGCAGAAACCGATGCTTTGGTTCAAGATATGGTGAAGTTTGGTGCCTTAGGCGCAAGGCAAATCGGCGGTGGTTTTGGTGGCTCCTGCATTGCCCTTATCAAAACCGAAAAACTCACCGATTGGTGGCAAAAAGTTCAACAAAATCATCCCAAAGCTTATTTGATTTAAAACGACAAAGAATATGTTGTTTTTTGGATAATCGTTAACACATTCCAACTCAACGAAAAGCTACCCTAGGGTAGCTTTTTTAACAATATTTATGCGTCACTCCGGCCTTTGAGCCGGAGTCTGCTTCAGACAGGTTCCAGATTAAATCTGGAATGACGAATAAAGGATAGATGACAAGAACGAGTAAAACCAAGCTTTAACATGTATATTTTTTTATGCTATCAATCCTTTACATATATATATAGTCTATACATAATAAAATGATTATATAAACATCAGTAATAATTTGATGCTAAGGGGTTTGCAACCCCTTAATAATCTCCGCACACAGCTACGCTGTGGGCAACCTCAAAGCATTAGGTAATACTAAAATTTATTATCATTTTAAGTAGTATTACCTATAAAAAATATAAACAACCATGATATTTTTGTAGTTTTTGTGTCTTATTAATTCAATAAAAACAATTCATATCCACTTATATTTCAAAAATTATATCAACATTTATATTTTTTTTAATATACAAGTTAAGAGTTAATTAATATAATTCATGCATAAAATATTATAATATTAAAGTCATCTTAATAGTAATGTTGTTTGTTATTAAGGGATATCTACAAGAAAGATAGGAACTTTTTTTATGAAACTATTGCATATATTATTAACCTCAACCGCTATTGCTTCGGCATCATTAGCTTATGGACAAACAATCTCAACCGCAACAACTAACGAAGTTACCATTGATAGCACTGATTTAGAACTTATTATTACATCGGCGGGAAGTATTACTATTGATAACCCTGCGGTAAATGTTTCGGGTAATAATGCCATTTATTTCTCCTATGGCGTTGATGGCACGAATATTCAAAATGATGGTGAAATTAATTTTATCGGCGGTTTTGATACTTCGCAATATCCGGGAGCCAATGAGGCTAATAACGGTATTTATACTAATGGTGCAAATAATGGTACAGTGAATAATACAGGTTTGATTAATATAAGCTTGATAGGTGAAATTACCTCAGATTCCCCGGGTGTTTCAATTTATAGCTCCGTCAATGGTATAAATTACACAAATAGTTCAAATCTAAATATCATCAATAGCGGCATTATAACCACAAATATGGATATTACATCTATTGGTGCAATCGAACAATCTCAAGTCGGGAGCCAATTTAGAGATTCGGGCAATGGTATTCAAACAGATTATTCTTCTTATAATGGAAATACCGTTGAAAATTATGGTGTTATTAATGCTAGCCATAATATTTTCGCCCAAGGGGCGGGGGCGCATTTTTCTTTTTCTAGTATGGGTAATGGTGCATTAGCTAGTATATCTACAAATGACGGACTCATTATTGCCAATAGTACACTTACACAAAATACCAACTCTACAAGAATGACTGCCGGTTCCGGCGGTAACTCCTTTAATGGTGTTTATGGTGGGCTTACCAATAACACAGGTGTTGTGCTTTCTGATTTAGAAGTCAATGATTTTGCGAATTGGAAAAATTTTGATTATTCAACGTCCTATCTTGATCTTCATACTGTTGGTAATGGTGTGTATCTTGTTTGGGAGCAAAATATGGACCTTAACGATGGTATAATTGCTGCAAATGCAACTTATGATCGGAATCATGAAGCTATAGGTACTATTAACTTAATGGGTGCAGCATTGCAGAGTTTTAACGGGGTAAAAGGTACAGTGGATCAAAGCCTAGGGGTTATCCGTGGGCATCTTGATGTTACCTTAAACGATTCATTCCAATATTCTTACGGTTCGGGTAATCCTAGCGGCTCGGCAAATGGGATTTTTGGAAGCCTTACAGAAAATAATGGTACAGTATCCTCATATTATAGCCCCGATTTCGACCATATCGAAACCGTACAATCAAATGATGCCTTCGGCTCGGCTATTGGTTATTTTGATATTGGTGGAGCTATAACAGCTACAAATACAGGCTCTCTTTTAGGCCATTGGCAAGCCGTTAATCCGCGTGATGAGTATGCTGCTTCTAATATCACTTTCAATAATTACGGTGTTATGACAGGCATGCAGATGTATGGCCGAACAGACTATAATAACGGAACATTCACTTATAATGATTACGAAAGTAATATGGCTGCTGCCAACAACTACGGCACCTATATTTTGATAGATGAAAACGGTGATGTTGTGAGTATTGAGCAAGGGACATCGGGTACAGATGCCTATGGTAGAACGTCAGAGCAAGCCGCCATGGTGGGTACAACCGATAGTTATAATGTTTATACATCAGAAACTGCAATTACCGATACATTACTCAACGGTGCGGGTGTGGCAAGCGGTGTTGCTACTTTAGACGGTACAGCTGATTTTGCCATTACCAATAGTTCGTTAAATGCTTATCATACCGCATTAGATATTCGTACAACCAACCGTGTGGATGCAAGTGATAGCTTCTTTAACGGCGGCGGTTTACAAAATGTAATGTTAAGTGGTGGTGTGGATACCAATAGCTCTGCTAACCCCACCAGCCAATATGCGGTGATTAAAGGTGATGAGCAAGATAACTTTTTACTTGTGCATGGCACAAGCTATATTAACGGCGATGTGACCTTAGGTAATGGTGCGGATATTTTTGTGCTTGATATTGAAAACACAACACTCAACGGTACAGCCGATTTGGGTGATGCCGATGATGATACATTTGCCTTATATACATTTACGGGTACAGATGCAGAACTTACAGAAGCCACCGAAGATTATGCCGCATGGGGCATGTTTAACGCTTACCTTGGCGATAAGGTAATGAATTACGAAAATATCGGTGCGGAAATCGGTTTAATTACTATGGAAGACGATTTAACCGCTTACGGTTTATATGTAGGGCAACAAGCAACGGCTGATTTTACAACAAATGATGCTTATGCACTTAAAAACCTCCGCAATGACGGTATTGTGAATATGCAAGATGATACGGCCGACGGACATATCACCATAAGTGATTATCTTAAAGGAACGGGTACTTATATATTCGATACGGACTTCGCCACATTAACTTCTGATTATATTACAGTTAATGGTAATATCACAGCCAATGGCATTATTGCCATTAACGATGTTACATCAGCTGATGGTACGCAATCGGCAGGTACTCATGTAATCACCTTAATTGAAGCACCAAATGATAGTGATAAAACAGATGAAGATTTCAACTTAGCCGATGCGCACCAAATAGCTGGTAACGGCAAGCAGGGGCGTTTTACGGGTTCACCCTATATGTGGAACTTGGGTAATGCAGGTAATGATTGGGTATTAACAACAGATATTAAAGGCAGCCCAACGCCGCCGCCCCCTGTTGTGGTGCCGGAAATTCCGGCTTATGTATCTTTGCCAACGATTGGTAGAGAAATGGTGATGGATGAGCTTGGGCGTCTACATATGCGTTTAGGTGAACTCAGAAATAACCAAGGCTGGGTTGGTACAGGCTCTTCAAACCTTAAAACTAATCTGGCGAGCCAGTGGCATAATGCTATAGGCTTTGATGATAGCCGTGTCAATGCATGGTTAAAAGGTACAATTAGTGATTTTGATATATCATCAGATAATAGCTTTGATGTATCGGGTACTTATGGTGGCTTTAACTTGGGTATCGATAAAAAATTCGACCTCGGTAATCATTCCCCCGATTGGACGGTATTTGCCGGTTTATTTGGTGGCTATAAAACAGGTGATTTCGAAACATCAGGTCGTGGTGGTCAGCATACATCGTCCTATAGTGCGGATGTTGATATCAATGCATGGTCTATCGGTGGTTATGCCACATTCTTTAATACGGCAGGTACATATATCGACATCGTTGCCCAATATATGGATTTTGATGCCGATATTGATGCGGCTGGTTTAACTTCATCAACCGACGGTTATGCATTAGCGGGCTCAGTAGAGGTTGGCCATAGTTTTGACCTTGCAAAAGATTGGATCATCGAACCCCAAGCACAAGTGAAAATTGCTCATATCAATTGGGATGATTTTAATGACGGTGTGAATGACGTAAGCTTTGAAGACCATACTTACGTAACCGGCCGTGCGGGTGTGCGGGTAGAAAAAACCATTAAAACATCTGTAGGCGAGGTTAAACCTTGGGCTTATGTGGGTGTACTCCATGAGTTCACCGATGCACCCAATATCACCTATGCCGATACTATCTTTGAAGCTGTAGATTATAACACAGCGGGTGAGATTAAAGTGGGTGTAACAGCCGATATTTACAAATCAGTACAAATATACGCCGATTTAGGTTTTGCCACTGACTTTGATGACTATCATGCACTTAAAGGCGACCTTGGTGTTCGTGTAAGCTGGTAACTGGCTTCGCCTGCTTGACTTTACATGCGCTGTATTAAACATTTTTACTAATGTTTTAACAGCGCATATTTTTACCCATTTTAGCCGTCAATCCTGTGAAAATGGGAGTCTGAATGCACGGCCTGTGCCGCTAAATTCCTGATTAAATCAAGGAAAATTCATTGGTTTTCCTATGCTCGATTCTGTAAAATCTTCCACCTTAGTCGTCATTCAGCTTGACTGGCAATCTGGTACAAAAAGATGCCTAATCAAGTTGGGCATGATGAAGGGAGATTGGGCGACGGAGAAGAGGTTGGGCATGACAGAGAAGTGCGTTTATAGATACCTAATCGATTTAGGTAGACAAATGAACAAATATGATAAGGAACATATCCCGGGCAACAATATTACTCGCCGCCCTATTGGAAAGGCTTGAGAGTTAAAGATAAAGCATATGTTCATTGTTTGTTCTTTACAAAAACAGATTTTTTTGCTATTATAAATTCATAATGCTGAGGTTAGGAATAATAGTCAGGCTAGTCCATCGGTTTTCTTTTTAGGTTCAAATGAGATATTTGTGAAGCTTTCGGCAGGGCTCCGAAGTTTCGAAGAGCCCGTTTTTTTGCAACAAAATAATCAGGCAAAGCCTGTTAAACGATGATGATTTCGCAACCGTGTTTTTGGGCAGCTTTGTGGATATTGCTGGGAGGTTCTTTATTGGTAATGAGCTGATTGATATTTTCGAAGCCCCCCATTTTGACGGTTTGTTGTTTACCGAATTTTGATGAATCACAAGCCAAAATAACATGTTTGGCATTTTTTATGAGTGCTTTAGCCACTTGGACTTCCTGATAATCGAAGTCGGATAATATGCCATCGTCACTAATGCCGGAAATACC
>JBKEAR010000037.1:0-12117 GCA_047972425.1 Alphaproteobacteria bacterium
AACCCGCAACACTTAAAAGTTACATTTCAGCATCAACAAAATTGTAACATTTCTTAAATCACGGTCAACCCGCAACACCACATAAACGGTTTTATTAAAAAATGTAATTGTAACATTTCTTAAATCACGGTCAACCCGCAACAGAACCCATCGCCATTTCATCTATCGGCTCATTGTAACATTTCTTAAATCACGGTCAACCCGCAACGGTCGAGACGTTGACCTCCATCACGCCGACATTGTAACATTTCTTAAATCACGGTCAACCCGCAACACAATTTGCGCATTGGCGCGGTTTGCCTTAATTGTAACATTTCTTAAATCACGGTCAACCCGCAACATTTTTACAGCCTTGCGCAAGCGAGAATTAATTGTAACATTTCTTAAATCACGGTCAACCCGCAACGACCAAGCTTAGAAACGGGCGATATTGTTTATTGTAACATTTCTTAAATCACGGTCAACCCGCAACTGCTAAACAGTGGATTAGCAGTGCTATCTCATTGTAACATTTCTTAAATCACGGTCAACCCGCAACACAAATATTAGGAATTTTAAGGGAGCTTTAATTGTAACATTTCTTAAATCACGTTCAACCCGCAACCCTTTTTCTGTATATAAAATGACGTCTTTAATTGTAAAATTTCTTAAATCACGGTCAACCCGCAACAAAAAAGCCAGCACCTAAAAGGGAATTTTAATTGTAACATTTCTTAAATCACGGTCAACCCGCAACCTTAATGAATGGGATAAACGTGGCGATAAAATTGTAACATTTCTTAAATCACGGTCAACCCGCAACTAGGGCTTTAAATTATATGAGCAATATTGAATTGTAACATTTCTTAAATCACGGTCAACCCGCAACCAGCTGTAATGCTACTACCTATTGTTGTAAATTGTAACATTTCTTAAATCACGGTCAACCCGCAACATAAGTAGCTGAAAAATAACTTAAATGTTATTGTAACATTTCTTAAATCACGGTCAACCCGCAAACATTTACCGGCTCACCCATGAAGATTTGCAATTGTAACATTTCTTAAATCACGGTCAACCCGCAACATAATCAAAAATATTTAGAAGATGCCAAAATTGTAACATTTCTTAAATCACGGTCAACCCGCAACGGTACGTAACACTCGAGCGGATTTACTCCATTGTAACATTTCTTAAATCACGGTCAACCCGCAACAAAAGAGCCACGCTTTTGTTATCAACGTGGATTGTAACATTTCTCAAACCACAATTGATCGGTATAAACCTCTTTATGCTCTCTCGAACGCAGAAATATTTTGAGCATCGGATTGGAGGTTAAGGTTGAGATTGGTGTAAGGAATATGGCTACGATAGGTTGCCCAAATTTCTCCTTGGTTGATAATAACTTCACACATATGGCCATCAAATATAATTTCAATATCATCGGCCATAATTGCAAATTCGCTTTTTACTTCATTAACCCGGTGCGGCATGGCCTGATGAATATGCATTTGCCCATTTTGATAATTGATTGTGAAATTCTCGCCAATTTGCATAAAAAGCGCATTCACTTTACCGAAATGATAACTGACAAAAGGCAAAACAACCTTTTGATTGATGAGTGCATCATTCTGTTGAACTTCATTAGCCAGCAATAGCCATGGCTGCATAAATACCCGATTATCTTTAAAGGAAAGTTTGCGAAAACGCCCATTAACCGAGGGATATTCTGCGGCACCCATGCTTTCTTTTGGATTAGCCGCCCAAGGGACAAAACTACGATCACCTGCAGCATCAATAAATGTTTGCGGGGCATAACAATCGGGGCCGTAATCGAGTATTTGGCAAGACTCCACAATAAACTCCTTACCTGTAAATTCGCCAATATAAGCAATAACCGCATTGGATGTTTGGGTGTACGGGTTAATATAATCATCCATATAAGATAGGCTTAATACCCATTTATCCCCTAGCTGATAAATATCGGGGCATTCAATGGGCTTTTGTGTATTGCCGACATCGGTAAAAATGCAATTGATATATTCCCAACCTTCTGGCGTTTGTTTGTATAAATGCACTACGCCCTCGTTATTTTGGCTTAATCCGCCCGTCACAAAATAAATATCGCCTTTATATGTAAAAAGTTTGGGGTCCCGATTATCGCTTTTAAATCCTTTGGGGTAGGTATCCACAATTAGTTGTGGCTCTTTAAGGCTGCCATCATCTAAAAGCTCGGTGATATATTGGGTTTCCACACATGGCTCGCCAAGTTTTTCGTGATGATGGGTAAAAGCAATCATCAATTTACCATCAGCCTCTAAGGCCGAGCCCGAAAATTGCCCGCCGATATATTCTTTTTCCTTATATATCGGGTTCGGATACATAACAATCGGTTGATGCTGCCAATGATAACCATCAGTTGATGTTGCATAGCCCCAATGCATGGCATCCCATTTAAAACTATAGGGATTATGTTGATAGAAAAAATGGTATTTTCCTTTATAGTATGCAAGTCCGTTGGGGTCGTTCATCCAACCTTGTTTAGGCGAAAAATGCATGGGTGCAAAGCTTTTATATATTGTCTCAAGGCGTGCGTTCACAGTTGATTTCCTTTTTATTATTTTCTTTGATATCATACCAAATTGACATCGTTGTCAATAAATTAATGACAAAAGATAATTTTTATTATATACTTGCATGTAATGGTTCAAAATATTGATTAGGGAGCATATCTTGGCCACTATTAAAGAAGTTGCAAAAGCAGCGGGTGTCAGCATAAAAACCGTATCACGTGTTGTAAACCGAGAAAGTTCGGTAAGCGATAATATGCGCAAAAAAGTACAAAAAGTAATTGATAATTTGGAATATCAGCCGAATCAGATTGCCAAAATGATGCGCCAACAAAAATCGAATTTTGTGGGTGTAATTGCCGATGCCGCCGTGACCACCCCTTGGGCAACCGAGATGATAAGTGCGATTAACAATACCCTAACCGATGCCGGTAAAATCCCCTTAATACTCTCGGCCAGTATTGATAATGATAATTTTGATGCACAGTTAAATAACCTATATTTACAGCATGTAAGCGGTATTATTTACGCAACGATGTATCATAAAAAAATTCGTTTTGATAGCGAAATTTTTAAAGATAATACTGTATTATGTAACTGTTTTGATGAAGATAACCGTTATAGCTCGGTTGTACCCGATGATTACCAAGGTGGTTACGATGCCGCACAATATTTAATTTACCGCGGCTATAAAAATATTGCCTATTTGGGCATAACATACCGCGAAGTTGCCGGAAAATTGCGCCATAAAGCTTTTGTAGATGCTATGGAAAATAGCGATTTACCTATTCATTCGGATTGGGTGTTGTTTGACCCACCCATAAGCGATGCCGACCCTTACTTTGTTGCCAAGGCTTCGTATCATTTGCTTTCTGGCTCATTTCGCCCCGATGCATTTATTGTCGCCAATGATAAAATGGCATTGCAAATTTGGGAGGCGGCATCGAAACTGAATTTAAAAGTAGGCAAAGATTTTGCCGTGATTGGTTACGATGATTTTACACCGATTACGCAAAATGTTTACCCGCAACTCACCACTATGCGCCTACCCCATTATGAGTTGGGCGAGGCTGCAGCCAATTTATTTTTAGACCAAACAAAAAATACGGCTCAACAGCATGTTTTGGTTCCTTGCCCGCTTGTTGAGCGGGCATCAGTACCCCTTAAACATTAAATAACAACAGAAAGAAAGAGCAAAACAATGAAAAAATTGACACAAACTTCACTCATCGTACTCGCAACAATGACAACGATGTCATCGTTGGCGGCCAACAAAGTTCTTCTTTGGAAACACCGCGGAAACGATGTGGAAATTACAGAAACACAAGCCAGTATTGACCGTTACAATGCCTCGCAAGATAAATATGCTATTGAAATGACGCTCATTCCTGAACATAGCTATGCCGAAGCCGTAACATCGGCTGCGATTTCTGGCGATTTACCTTGTGTAATGATGATGGACCAGCCCCTTGTACCCAACTTTGCTTATAACGATTATATTATCCCGCTTAATGATGGCTTAGGCGATTTATTATCTAAAGTTTCATCAACCGCCCAAGGCACATGGAATGGTAATGTTTATTCGGTTGGCCAATTTGATGTGGCATTGGCTTTATTTACCCGCCAAGCATATTTAGATAAATATGGCTTCCGCACGGCAACGATGGAACAACCTTATACCAAGGATGAATTCACTGAAATTTTAAAAACCCTTAAAGACAGTGGCGATTTTAAATATCCCCTTGATGTCAAAACAAGCTGGCCGGGTGAATGGTGGTCTTACTCCTTTGGTCCATGGTTGGCATCTTTTGGTGGCGATTTAATTAATCGCGATGGCTTTAAGGAAGTTGACGGTGTTTTAAATGGTGAAAAAGCCGTTGAATTTGGCGAATGGTATCAATCGCTATTCACCGAAGGTTATGCCGACAAAGCCGCTGCCGATGAGCTATCTTTTAACCGTGGCGAAGCTGCTATTGACTATGTAGGCTCTTGGGCCATTGATAACTTAGAAGATTCATTTGATGATATTGTTATTATGCCGGTTCCTGATTTTGGTAATGGCCCAATCATTGGAGCAGGCTCTTGGCAGTGGGCGGTATCGAAATCATGTAACACACCCGAAGCCGCCTTTGAATTTATTAAATTTAATATGCAGCCCGAAGAAATTGCCGCAATGTCCGATGCAACCGGTTTAATCCCAACAACCGATGACGCCGCTGCGTTAACCGAAAACTTTAAAGAAGGCGGTAAATGGCGTATCTTCTACGATTTTGCTAATGAATATGCATTATTACGCCCCGAAACTCCCGCTTATAAAGTGATTACATCGGCTGTGGAAAAAGCTTTTCGTGATATCGCCCGTGGTGCTGATGTTCAAGATAGCTTAGATACCGCTGTAGATGAAATTGAAAGTGATTTAGAAGATAATAACTTTTATCAAAAATAATCTATAACTTTATGGCTGCCCTTTTGGGCAGCTAGCTTTATGTAAATTAGGGAGCCAAAAATGGCAAAAAAATATAGTTTAACCAAACCCTTAACAGGCTATGCCATGGCATCGCCGGGGGCTATATTATTGTTTATGTTTGTAATTGTGCCTTTTGTCTTGGCAATAATTTTTAGCTTTACAAACCAGCGCCTAACCTCTAAAGCCGGCGATATTCAATTTGTGGGTTTTTCCAATTATCAGAGATTATTGGGAGCCAAAATTATGACTGTACCTTCGCTTAAAGATGATAGCGGCCAAGTAGTGATTGAAAACGGTAAGGTTCAATATGAAAAAGTACGGACGATTTTACGTAATGATGATGCATTACTTGAGCGTGATCCGGATATGAAACGCGCCAAAGAAGTCTTTATCATTCCGTTTTCATCGAACCAAAATGGTCAAAAAGTCTTTGTGGCTAAAGATGTTGTTTTTTGGAAGAGTATTATCAATACCGGCTTATTTGTGCTGATGGTCGTACCCCTACAATGTGGTACGGCACTTATTTTAGCGATGATGGTAAACCGCCAAATGGCTGGGCGAAACTTTTTTAGAACCGCCTTTTTTATGCCAGTTGTTACTTCTATGGTGGTAGTTTCTATTGTATGGAACTTTATGTTACGCCCCGATGGCCCGATTAATAATCTGATAGGCACAACTGGGCTTGATTGGCTGAATACACCATCTACCGCTATGTTGGCTATTGTTGTGCTTTCGGCATGGCAAGGGGCTGGCTATCAGATGCTCATCTTTTTAGCGGGCTTGCAAGGAATATCGTCTGACCTTTACGAGGCTGCTTCAATTGATGGTGCTAATGGCATGCAAAAATTCCGTAATGTTACTTTACCGGGCTTACGCAATACAATTGTATTTGTGATATTATCTACCACCATGATGGCCTTTGCGCTCTATGTGCAAATTGACGTATTAACCAAAGGTGGCCCTGCCGATGCAACCCAAACCTTGGTATTCCATTCGGTACGTATAGGCTCCGAGCAAGGTAATATCGGTTATGCATCAACCATTTCCGTTATTTATTTTATTATTATTTTATGTATCGCTTTCATTCAGCGTTATATTTTAGAAAGAAAGGCCGATTAACATGCATGTACAATCAAAAGCACAAAAATATACCGGCCTTGCTATGCATTACTTTTTTATGGGTGCCTTGGCTATCTATTTTATATTCCCCATGCTCTTTATGTTTATCTCTAGCTTTAAAACACCTTTGGGCATCACAAGCTCTTTAGGTAGTATAGAGATGATTTTACCCACATCTCCCACCTTAGAAAATTATAATTATGTGCTCGGTAATTCGGCATCGGGGTTTTGGGTTTATATATTTAACTCTATTGTCGTTACAACATTTACCGTTGCAATGGCCGTAATGGTCGATAGTCTCATTGCGTTTTCCCTTTGTCGGTTACGCTTTAAAGGGCAAAAAATTATTTTGCTTAGCATTATTGCTCTCATGATTATTCCCTTTGAGGCCATTGCTGTACCTATGCTGATGCTGGTTTCTAAATTGCCTTATGTGAACATCTTTGCCCTTTGGAGTGATGGTGAGCTATTAAAACAAGGCTGGATCAATACCCGATTTGTGCAAATGCTCCCCTTTGTTGCCCGGGCTTTCCCCATATTTTTATTTTATCAGTTTTTCCGCGATATCCCTAAAGACTTCGACGAAGCCGCCTATATTGATGGCGCTACACCATGGCAAGTATGGTGGCGTTTGGTTATGCCAATGTCGGGGCCTGTGATTGCAACAGTTATCATTTTAGAGTTCCTTTTTGTATGGAACCAATATTTATGGCCGGTACTTGTGGCTTACGACCCAAGCGTTTCTACCGTACAGCTTGGCTTAGGTATCTTCTTTAGTGCCGAGGGCGCACAATATGGACGTATTATGGCTTATTCATCTTTAATTACATTACCTGTATTATTGGTATTTTTAAGCTTTCAAAAATTCTTTGTTCGCTCCGTTATGGGCGCGGGCGTTAAAGGATAATATCTCTCATTACAAGCATGTCTCCCTTAAAGGCGATACTTTATTTTAGTATCGCCTCTTTTTTAGGAATTACAATTTTCGTTTACCAATCCACCCATTGCTTATTTTGGGCGGCTTTAAGCATTTTAGATGTCATTTTAATACCGCATAACCCGGCATGTTGCTGCACATCTCGCGGTGTATATAACTTATTTTCCCTGATATTTTCAGCAAAATCATCGTAAAGATTTTTAAAGCGATAGCGGCCGTTAAATTGCTCTTGAGTCATATTATGGCTATCTTCACAAAATTCCGTAAATGGCTCAAAATTCGGTATGGCATCTATTTTAATCTGATGGCGCTCATGGTTTTCATCAATTACCCAAAAATCATCCTCAAACACATGATATTCCACGGCTTTGTTTATCCCATTGATGGTAATCTGGTAATGATTCACATCCGTTAATGATAAACTATAACGAATATTCATTAGTAAATTATCCGGATATTGCAGTAAGATTTGCCCACCATCACTCAGCTCCCGCTCATCATAAATTTTTTGCATACTACCCGTAAGCGAAATGGGCGCATCATTCACCAATTGACGGCAATATTCAAATATATGCACCGCTACATCGCCTAAAGCTCCGGTGCCCACATCTTTTTTAAAGCGCCAAGCCTGTTTATGCATTTTATGGTTACTATCCAGCTCGGGCAAGCCCCTGCCCCAATCGGCAATCAGTTTACCGCTAATCTGATAAATTGCCCCAAAGTCCGGCTGGCTGATATATTCCTTCATCGCCCGATAAGTTGGGTCTCCCGATACTGTATAAGTAACCTCTAAACGTTTTTGATTTTTTATAGCTAAATCTATTAAAATTTGTGCTTGTCCATCATTTTCACATAAGGGTTTATCGCAAATAACATGTATCTTATGCTCAAGGGCAAAACGGCACATCTCAAAATGCAAATGGTCGGGCGTTACAATAATCACCGCCCTTGCACCATCTTCCCTTTGGGCTTCTTGGGTAATTAAATCTTGCCAATGAGTATAAAGCCTTGGGCTAAAACGCACATTTTGGGCAGTTTCTTTGTTACGCTCCTCATTGGCCGAAAAACAAGCGGCCACCAGCTCATATTGCCCACTTAACATTAAGGCATCTCGGTGCGATGCCCCAATCATACTACCAATTCCCCCGCCTAACATAGCAATACGGATTTTTTCCATCTTTAATAACCTTTCCTCTCACAATAAAATTATAATTTAAAGCTTATCGGAGTTTTTAACCCTATTCAAATAATTAATATCGCATCACAACTGATTGACCCATAATTTTTGCTTCATTATCAATATCTCAACATACAAGGCTGAATAATTATGTTGACTTTTATTCGCCATAGCTTTAATTAAAGCAGTCAAGGGGAGAAAAAATACAATATATAGCGCAGTTTCGTTATATTTATTGATGAGAATAAGGTTACCATGATGGATAAGCAAAATGATTTGCGCCTTTTAGTGAAAATTGCATCACTATATTATGAAGAAGGTTTAAATCAGTCACAAATTGCCCACGATTTAAATATATCGCAATCATTTGTTTCTCGTGCCATAAAACGCTGCCATAACGAAGGCTTAGTCAAAGTGAGCGTTATTCATCCATCGGGAACATTTGTAATGAGTGAGCGTAAATTACAACAAAAATATAAAATTAAACAAGTGATTATTGTTGATATCGAAGATAATTCTACCCCCAATATGCTCAAACGCGCCGTTGGCTCGGCTGCGGCAAATTATTTACAAACAAGCCTTAAACCAACGGCTTTAGTAGGCATATCCTCATGGAGTACCTTTATTAGTGCCATGGTCGACTCACTACACCCCCATGATGCAACAGCCAAAGGCGTTATCCAAATTTTAGGGGGTGTTGGCCATAACCGTAACTTACAAGCCAATATTTTGGCCAATCATTTGGCTAAACTACTCAATTGCCCCGCTTATTTATTGCCCACAACATCATCGGCACAAACATTAGAAGAAAAAAATCATCAACTCGCCAACCCCGAATTGGCCGAGGTTGTGGATTTATTCCCAAAGGTGGATGTTGCCATAGTGGGTATCGGCACCAGTGAACCTTCGGATCTCATTCGTAATTTGGGCATTATTTATAAAGAGGAAACCAAAGAGCAACTCAATAACCGTGGTGCGGTGGGCGATATTTGCTTGCATTATTACGATAAAGCCGGCAAACCGATATTTTCAGACGATGAAGACATGGTTATCTCCATGACCTTACCGCAGCTTAAAGAATGCCCCGAGGTCATTGCCCTAGCTGGTGGCTTAGAAAAAGTTGAGGCCATTAAAGGCGCCCTTAACGGCGGCTATATTGATGTTTTGGTGACTGATAGAATTACAGCTGCACAGTTGTAAACGGTGTTGTCAGACGAACTCTAACTCGTCTCAAAACTCCTAAATTGCGTAGTTATCTTAAGCAATAGAAAGTTCACGCCACTCGGTAAGCGCCGCTTCTCTCTTTTTTTTAAATTCTTCTCATGTGTAGTAATGTCGCTCCTTGTTAAAATGGTTGTAAACTGCGCCTTGAATAGAGGTAAATCTCTGCAAACTTTCCTCTTTTCTAAAGTACTTCATTGCTCGCTCTCGCCTTCGAAAGACAAGATGCGAATTCTCTGCTCGATTATTCTTATATCTGCCAACTTCTTGCTTCAAAACCATCGATAAATCCCTAAGGGCGGCTCTATATGACGCTAATCTATCCGTTACTATTTTATGTGGATTTCCGTATTTTTTCATCAGTTTCTTTAGGAATTTTAAAGCTTCTCGCTTATTGCGCTTTTTACTCACATAAGCTTCTAATACTTCACCTTCTTGGTCAACTGCTCGCCACAAATAATAGCGTTTCCCTTTGATTTTTACAAAGACTTCATCTATATGCCATTGCCAATTTGAGTAGCAATTTCTCCGCTTTTTCCTTATGGATTTAGCGAATTTGTCTCCAAATCTGCGCCACCAAAATCTAACAGCTTCATGGCTGATTTCTATGCCTCGTTCATGTAATATATCTTCTACTTGGCGTAAACTTAACGGATAACGAACATAATACATGACCGCTAAGCGGATGATTTGTTCACTTGTTTTAAAATATTTAAATAGATTTTTCTTTTTCATTTCAACATAATATCAAAAAATCACAACCTAAACAATTTTAATTTGACAATTCCTATTTGTATGATATCACCTATTTTTACTCTTTTTGCCATTATTTAAATCCTTCATATCCTGCTTGTTTTAAAAAATGGCCTTTATATATAATCTCGTTCAACTCGATAATTGGTTTCTATTCTCTCTATTAATAAAGGGGCACTTGGCAAAGATGGGCCTTCTGGATATTTTTTTTCTTCTTCAGTTAAGGGCCTATGTACTCTCCACTCTTTATCACCATCCCAAAAAAACCACATAGTGTCATTTCCTTTAAAAAAATTTGTTCCTTTAAATATTGGGAACTCTTTTAAGTGATTGGATACAGGAACATTATCAACTAAAGCAAATAATCCTTCTCGAACAGCATAATTAATTACAAAACAAGTAATCAATTGTGGTTCTTTCGATACAATCTCCGTAAAGTCTTTTGGTGTTTTATCGAAAAACTCCCTAAATATAGCGACAACATAACCCCATTTTTTACTTTTATTGATTATTTGACCATAGCATACGCCTTTTGATGTAAGTATTTGAAAAATATCCCCAATTTTCACTGTTTTTCTTTTTAACATTATAGCTAAGTCCTTATTAGTTTGTCCATTGATAATCTACATTATCTAAAATTTTCTTGCCCCTTATTAAGGCTACTTCGTAAGCTGTTGGATTTTTAACAGGAGAAATTGAATTGATTTTATTTAACAATGTACCCCCATTTTTACCTAATCCATGATATTCAATTAACACTTGCTCTACTGCGCGTGCATCTGCTCGAGTAAAGTTTTCTAATTCTTCACCTTTAATGCCGTTTGCTATCGCTTTTCTGTACAAAGCCTCTGCATTTTCACCATCGGCCTTGGGTGTTGTCAGACAAACTCTAACTGGTCTCAAAACTCCTAAATTACAGAAGAACCTTAAGCAATAGAAAGGTTACGCCACTCGGTAAGTGCCGCTTCTCTTTTCTGTTTAAATTCTTCCCTTTTGTAGTAATGTCTTTCATGGTTAAAATGGTTGTAAATTGCTCCTTGAATTGAGGTAAATCTCTGCAAACTCTCCTCTTTTCTGAAGTATTTCATGGCTCGTTCTCGCCTTCGAAAGACAAGATGCGAGTTTTCCGCTCGATTGTTCTTATATCTGCCGACTTCCTGCTTTAAAACCATCGATAAATCCTTAAGAGCAGCTCGGTAAGAAGCTAATCTATCCGTTACTATTTTATGTGGATTTCCATACTTTCTCATCAGTTTCTTTAGGAACTTTAACGCTTCTCGTTTGTTACGCTTTTTGCTCACATTAGCTTCTAATACCTCGCCTTCTTGGTCAACTGCTCGCCACAGATAATAACGTTTCCCTTTGATTTTTACAAAAACTTCATCTAGATGCCATTGCCAATTTGAGTGGCAATTTCTCCGCTTTTCCCTTATGGATTTAGCGAATTTATCTCCAAATCTGCGCCACCAAAATCTGACGGCTTCATGGCTGATTTCTATGCCTCGTTCATGTAATATATCTTCTACTTGGCGTAAACTTAAGGGATAACGAACATAATACATGACCGCTAAGCGGATGATTTGTTCACTCGTTTTGAAATATTTAAAAGGATTTTTCTTCATCATTTCAATACTATATCAAAAAACTACACCCTAAACAATTTTAATCTGACAATTCCATACTAATATTCCTTTCTGTAAGTGAGTTTATCCTTAAACTACTAACTTATTTCTGGGACTAATTATAGGGGGCACGTCAGTTCAATTGACGAGCTTTTTAATATCGAATCATTTTATTCGAGATAGGCTATATAACTTCACTCATCTTTATTATTACGGCTAAAAAAGTTGTATTCTTTATAATCAATACAATATAGAAAAATTATATATATAAC
>JBKEAR010000064.1:0-11635 GCA_047972425.1 Alphaproteobacteria bacterium
AATCAAACCTCATCTTGAAATTGCATATCATAAAGATTTTTATAATAGCCGCCAAGCTCTATCAGTTCCTGATGATTGGCTTGCTCAACAATTTGCCCTTCCTTCATTACATAAATAATATCGGCATTGACAATGGTGGATAAACGGTGGGCAATCACAATAGCGGTACGCCCTTTCATCAAACGCTCTAAGGCACCTTGTACCGCACGCTCCGATTCCGTATCTAAGGCCGATGTCGCTTCATCTAATAATAATATCGGCGCATTACGTACCATGGCGCGCGCAATTGCTAACCGTTGGCGTTGCCCCCCCGAAAGTAAAATACCTTGCTCGCCAATTACCGTATTATAACCTTTGGGTAATTTGGTAATAAATTCATGGGCTGCCGCATTTTTGGCGGCCTCGATAATCTCTTCATCAGTGGCATCGCTCCGGCCGTAACGGATATTTTCTTTCACCGTTGTATCAAATAACGTAACTTCCTGATTCACAAAAGCCATATGGCTACGCAAACTATGTAAGGTAACATCGCGTACATCTTGACCATCAATTTTCACCGAACCCGCACTGACATCCCAAAAACGTAATATCAAATTCATAATGGTCGATTTCCCACTGCCCGATTGCCCCACAAGGGCAATGGTTTTACCCGCCGGCGCATGAAAGCTAATATCACGCAATACCGCCGGCATATTTTTATCGGGATCCTGAACAATCTTTCCGCGTTTTTTATCTAAAATACTATCTTCTTTCAGATGTTGATCCGGTGTATCATGGTAAGAGAATATCACATTTTCAAATATAACTTCACCATTAGATACAATAAGCTCTTTCGCATCGGGGGCATCTTTAATCACAATTTCCCGATCTAAAAGACCATAAATACGCCCGGCTGCTGCTAAACCAAATTGTATGGCTACCGGAATACGCCCCAATTTTTTTGCAGGCTCGTAAGCGGCAATAAAAGCACCAATAAACACAACAAAGGCACCCGGCAATTTATCGCCCCAAATCACCTGATACCCCCCATAAACAATAATAGCTGCCGCAGCAAAACCGCCAAGCATTTCCATAAGCGGGCTTGTAATTCCGGTAAGTTTTAACCTTTTTATCGCCATTTGGCGCAAATTATCGGCCGATTGCTCAATTTTTTTATGCTCAAATTCTTCTTGCGTATAGGCTTGTACCACTTTGGTTGAGCGCATGGTTTGGCCAACAACCTCTAATAAAAACCCGCCTTCTAGTTGGAAATTCCGTGCCAAATTCTTCATCTTCTTTGTTAAATTACGTAACGGAAAAATGGCAATAGGAACAATAATTAATGCAATCCCTGCCAAAAGAGGGTCTTTATAAACCATATAACCTGTTAGCCCCACTACCGAAACAACATTGCTGATAGATGCAACAAGCTCGCGGGTTGTCCCACGAATTTGCCCGGTATCGTTTTGAAAGCGCGCTTGGAGCTGACCCGAACGGTTCTGATTAAAAAAAGCTTGGCTCTGGTGCAGTAATTTATCGGATAAACGCACTTGCATATCCATTACCATTTTGGCACCCACAATACCCATGAGTAGCTGGTAAATATAGGTAGAAAAACCACGGGTTAGAAAAATAACAATAACAATTGCCGCTGTGCGAAATAATACTTGGCCGTTTTTACTAATAAAAACTTCATTAATTACTGGTTCTAGCTGGCTAACCATACCAATAGACATTGCCCCTGCTAAAGAGCTAAAGATGGCTCCAAAAATAAAATACCATTTATTGGGGATAACATATTCGACAAAGAGTCTTTTGACAATCTCCGAGCTATTATCCGGCACTTGCTCTTTTGGCTTTTTTTTCGCCATATAAATACACCTCTATTTTTATAATTCTATGGGATAAACTATCACATTGAGCACCAAATAAAAAGCCTATTTAAAGCTTTGCATGGATTGTGCCATTTGTTTTAAACGGTTATAGACTTTATGGTTAATGCTATCTGGCTCAAACGTACAATTCTCTAACTTTCTACCGGCTTTCATCTGAGTGAGAATTTCGATGCCCTCATTGATGTGACCCACCGACCATATCCGAAAATCCCCACGCTCAACAGCCTTTAATATACGGGTCTCAAGCATTAAGTTTTGTTCATTCATTTTAGGGATAATTACCCCATGCTCGCCGGTTAATCCACGGGCTTGGCAAATATCAAAAAAGCCCTCTATTTTTTCATTCACACCCCCAATCGCTTGCACATTGCCCTTCTGGTCCATAGAGCCTGTAACTGCAATAGCCTGATTAATCGGCACATCGGCAAGGGCAGAGAGCAAACTATAGGCCTCGGTCGATGATGCACTATCGCCATCGACCCCAAAATAGCTCTGCTCAAATGTCAGGCTGGCTGCTAAACTAAGCGGAAACTCTTGGGCAAAGGTCGATGCCAAATAGGCGGCTAAAATCATGACCCCTTTCGAGTGAAGGTTCCCTCCCAAGTCGACCTCGCGTTCAATATCCACCACCCCGGTTTTACCCGGCCAAACAAGGGCTGTTATTCTTGCCGGTTGGCCAAAAGCAAAGCGATCGGTCGCCAGCACGCTTAAGCCGTTAATTTGCCCGACCTTATAGCCTTGGGTTTCGATATTGAGTACGCCTGTGTTAATTTGTTCTTGGATAAGCGAGCGCATTTTATCGGCACGGAAGATACGCCCATCGATTGCGGCATCAATATGCTGTGCCTGAACAAGTGGGTTATTTTGTGCCAATTGGCTAGCCTCACGCAGTAAATCCACAATAGATGCCATATGGGCGGTTAGTTTATTTTGATCCTCCGTCATGCGGCTCCCATATTCAATCACACGGGCAACAGCTTTATTATCTAAGGGCTTGAGTTCCTCCTCTTTAGTAACCAAAGCAATAAAGCGACCATAAAGCTCTTCGCTTTCTATATTGCGGGGGATTTCCGTATCAAAATCAGCCACTACCTTAAAAAGCTCGTTAAAATCATTATCATAGGCCGAAAGTAGCGATAATATTTGGCGGTCACCCAATAAAATCACCTTAACATTTAAGGGTATTTTTTGCGGGCTTAAACTCACTAAAGTTGTGGTGGTGGCTTGGTCTATCACAAGGTCGAAGCTGATATATCCCGTACTTAACGCTCTTTTTAAGGAATCCCAAGCTAAGGGTTCGGCCAATAATTTATCGGCATCAATCACTAAAGTCCCGCCATTGGCTTGGTGCAAGGCACCAGCTTTAATTAAATTAAAATCGGTGAGTTGCGAGCCATATTTGGGCACATATTCAATATGGCCAATTAAATTGGCAAGGCTTGGGTTTTCGCAATAAACAATGGGCGAGCCATTACAATAATCATCATCTTCATCACAAGAATGATCCACAATCAAATTAATACCAAAACGTCTAAGCGGTGCCACATCATCAAAATTCACAATATCGTTAATCGGCATATTGCGCGATGATTTATCGGGGGCTTCATCTTGGGGTACAAAAACCAAAGGATCGTCCAAAATAGCCCTGCGCATGCGCGAAACCCAAGCAGCAACCTCGCTTTGCTCTTGCCATTCAATAAGTATTTCCGAGATTAAATGATCCACCGCATGTAAAACCACCTCTTTTTCCAAAGCTTTAAAGGAAGAGCGCCTTTTGCGCTCAATCAGCGGGATTTCATTCACACTTTCTTGGAGCTTCTCTTGATATTTTAGCAATTTACCTTCAATTTTATCACGCTCTGTATCATCTAAGGCATCAATCACTTCCGCTGCATAAGGCTCGCCATTTTCATCGGCGGCAATAACCGAAAACCCCACATCAGTCGAGCGGATCAACACTTGCTCTTCCAAGGCTTTTGCAGAAATTTCCCGAAATAAATCCTCTTGCATTTCGTTATATTCTTGATTGAGTTTGTTATAACGCAAGCGATATTCATCGCCCTCGAAAATAGAAGGGATTGTATAAGATAAATCTTCCACCAATTTTTCAATTTGGATTTTTAAGTGTGCCCCGCACCTTGGTGGAATTTTAAGCGCTAAAGGCTCATTATTATTTTCGAAATTATAAACATACACCCAATCATAGGCATGATTAAATGGGGGTGTTTTGCTTTGGAGCCAGCGCATAATTAATGATTTTTTACCCGTACCATAAGGGCCAACTGCATATAAGTTATAGCCTTTTTGGGGCATTTGCATGGTGAAATCGAGAGCCTGCATCGCACGCTCTTGGTTAATCACCCCATCTAAAGGCTGCAATTCGGCTGTGGATGCAAAATTTGTTGCCGCACGAGATGCAAATCGGTAAAGGGCAGATAATGGTAATGGGTCATGCTTATGGCTTTGTTTCATTATAACTCCAAAAAATTCTTGGGTTCATTATGGATTATTCTATCATGAATTATTAAAAGCGACCGAATAAAAAATTCCCCGAATATATTCGGGGAATTTTTCTAGGAGAGAGAGCTATGAGAAAGATAAAATATATAAATATTTTATGAACAATCGCAATCCATAGCCGATGCCGATTGCAGCTCTTGTACCTTACGTTGTGCTTTTCGTGCTAATATATCCATACCAAGCTCCTCTAAAATAGCGGCTTCGGCAGATAAAGCTTGAAGCTGCAAGCAAAATTCGGTTTCAGTTGTATTTTTTACAATTGTTTGCATATTAAACTTCCTTTCAATCTGGCTAATAAATAGCCTTAATCAATAGTATGCAAAAACCATGCCAATATTATGTATTTCTTTATTATATTTATAATAAAAGTTGCATATAAATCGCTATCTAGCCCTAATTTTAACAAAAATATATTCTTTAATAAATAATCGGTTTATTTTAACTAACCAATTTATAAAGAAATTTTATGTGTATTTTTATCTTTCTTGCTTATATTATCTCTGTTTTTTTTATTCCTCAATTGGCTAGCGCAACCGCCGATGGCCCCGATTACTTCAAAAATAAAAACAACTATAGCGTTTATTTATACGAAAATGCAAATGCGCAATCGCATATTTTGGCCGAAATCCCTGCCCACAGGGATTATCTAAAGAATATGGGTTGTACGGGTATGCTCCGTTTAGATGAATGGGAAAAGATGAGTGATGACGAAAAACAACAGTTTCGAGAAAATATTTGGTGTAAAGTACCCTACATAACCATAGAAGGCTGGGTAAAAAATACGGATTTAGCCGAGGGTTCTTCCATAGCTGATTTACCCATGTTTTTATGCGATACACCCAATTTAAATGAAATTGAAGCCCTGATTTGCCATGACGATGAACTTAAAGTTTTAGACTATGAAATAACTATTGTTTATAACCAAGCCCATATAGTTGCACAAAAATCGGGGAATGTACAAGAGCTGGAAAATAGCCAACAAAATTGGATAAAAGCCCGTAATGATTGCAATAAGGAAGCCGATAAAAAAACCTGCACCCAAACCCAATATTTAAAGCGCATTGCTTATTTACAAACTTATTGGGCGCTTATTAATGCCGATATTAAAGCCACTTATTTATGTGATGGTGCTTCACCTTTTGCATTAACAGCATATTATTATATTTATTCGTCTATACCTGCCGTAAAAATTGAATATAACGATAAAGTTGATGTGTTATTAGAGTCAATTACAGCGAGCGGTGCTAAATATGAAGATACAAATGGGAAATTATTTTGGGCAAAAGGCAATAAAGCGCTATTTAAGCTCAATAATAATGCAGCTGAGCTCCAATGTACAACCAACCAGTGATTTAATAATATGTTTAGAGCAAAAACATTTTAGCAAAGCCAAGGAAGACCATAAAGCCGATAACATCGGTAACGGTTGTTAAAACTACCGATGATGCCACCGCAGGGTCGACACCAAATTTGGTAAGCCCTAATGGTATGAGCGCACCCGATAATGCGGCCACGATGAGGTTTAAAATGAGGGCAGCGGCAATTACAAAGGCCAATGCGGCATCAAACTGCCAAAAATAAGTGACAACTCCACCAATAATGGCGAGCAATATACCGTTGATTAGCCCCACAATACCCTCTTTACGGATAAAGCGCCATGCATTGGCAGCACCCAATTCTCTGGTAGCGATAGCCCGTATAGCAACTGTAAGGGTTTGTGTGCCCGCATTACCCCCCATAGATGCCACAATGGGCATAAGTGCAGCTAATACGACCACGGCCTCGATGGTATCGGCAAAAAAAGCAATGACTACGGTGGAAAGTACACAGGTAAACAGATTGATAATCAGCCAACGCAAGCGGGCTTTAGCCGTTGGGCGAATGCGCTCGTATAAATCTTCATCATGCACGCCACCTAAGGCCATTAAATCTTCTTCATGTTCTTCTTCAATAACGTCCACAACGTCATCAATAGTAATTTCACCAATCATGCGCCCATTATCATCAACAACCGGGGCAGCCACAAGGTCTATTTGTTTAAACAGAAAGGCCACATCTTCTTGGTCCATATCACCCGCAATGGTTGGCAAATCGCCTTCGGAAATATCTTTAAGTTCCACATTACGTTTGGTTTGTAAAAGCTTAGATAGCGCCACTTGTCCCATGGGTTTGGCTTGAGAATCCAATAGGTAAATATTATAAAATTGATCGGGTAAATCATTATTATCTTCTTCGGCTTCGCGTCTAAACCAGTCAATCGCATCGCCCACATTCATATAAGAGGGAAAAGCAATGAACTCATGGTTCATCATCCGCCCGGCACTATCTTCGGGCCAAGAGAAGCTTTGGCGTAAGGCTTGCTGATCCTCGGCATCTAAGTTTTGGATAATCGCTTCGCGCTCGGCATCGGTATCTAAACTTTCTAATACCGCAACCGCATCATCGCTTTCGAGCTCTCGGACAACATTGGTTAAGTCTTTAACGTCCAGCTCGTCCATCATCTCCGAGCTTACAACCTCATCGAGATCCGCCCAAAACTCATATTCGCCCTGTTTATTTAAAAACTGCGCAAGCTCTAAACGTTGTTGGGTGTTATCTAAATGTTGAATCAGATCGGCTTGCTCAGAGGGATGATAGTCATCGGCAACGGATTTTAAGGCATCAAAATCCTTATCTTCTAGCCATTCTTCAACTTGCCGGATATCTTCGGGGCTAATTGACCATTCTTCAGTAATTTCGGTAGCCAATGTGCGATTATCGCCCATATTTTGCATTTCAGCCATAACCCCAAATCCTTTATCTTATGAATTTTACTTTAATATTTTTAGCCTTTATCAGCCAATTTGTCAAAATTGAAATATCAAAATGCAAAATCAATAAACATATTTGCAAAAAACATTGCATTTTGCGAATATGAAACCATAAAAAGCAGGGCTACTGCCCTGCTAAACCATAATAATTCGTTACGGATTATACGTTAAAGCGAAATAACATAATATCGCCATCTTGCACAATATAATCCCGCCCTTGGGGGCGCATTTTACCGGCTTCTTTTGCACCGGCCTCGCCTTTATATTCAATATAATCCTTATAAGCAATGGTTTCGGCTGCAATAAAACCGCGCTCGAAATCCGTATGGATAACACCCGCCGCTTGGGGGGCTTTTGTACCTTCGGTAATTGTCCATGCCCGGGTTTCTTTTGGCCCACAGGTAAAATAGGTTTGCAAGTTTAATAAATCGTAACCCGCCCGAATAACCCGCGATAATCCGGTTTCTTCTAAGCCCATACTTTCTAAAAACTCTTTTTTCTCATCGGCATTTTCTAGGCCAACAATTTCTTGTTCTATCTCTGCCGATACAATCACTATGGCTGCACCCTCTTTGGCTGCCATTTCTTCTACCGCTTGGGTATGCACATTACCACCAGCTGCCGAGCCTTCATCGACATTACATGCATATAACATGGGTTTCGATGTTATAAGCTGTAACATCCGCATGCGCTTAATGTCATCGGCATCGGTAAATACAATGCTTCGGGCGGGTTGGCCATCTTGCAGGGCTTTTAAAATAGGGTCGATAATCCGAATCATCGCCTTCGATTCTTTATCGCCCGCATTTGCCCGTTTTATCAGGTTATTATAACGTTTTTCTAAACTTTCCAAATCGGCCAATAATAATTCGGTATTCACAACCTCGGCATCGTTAATCGGGTTAATTGTACCGGATACATGGGTAATATTTTCGTCTTCAAAACAACGTAAAACATGGATAATTGCATCGACCTCGCGAATATTGGCCAAAAACTGATTACCTAAACCTTCACCTTTCGATGCCCCTTTGACCAAACCCGCAATATCCACAAATTCCAGAAAAGTAGGGACAACCGCCTTAGATTTTGCAAGTTGAGATATAATTGCCAAACGGTCATCGGGTACCGATACCCGCCCGACATTCGGCTCGATTGTACAAAAGGGATAATTGGCGCTTTCGGCCGATATTGTTTCGGTTAGCGCATTAAAAAGAGTTGATTTTCCCTCTTTGGGTAAACCGACAATCCCACAATTAAATCCCATATATTATTCTCCTTTATCGGTTTCTTGCGGTAAATAGGGTTTTACCGCCAAAGAAACCTTATTCATATATAATCCATCTTGCCCATCGAGCAATAGGTCAACATTTTGTGCGGCATTATCCACCATGGCCGTTACCCAATCATTATCGGCCTTGGCAAAATCGTGAAGGACATAATTGGATACCATATTTTTATCCCCCGGGTGCCCAATCCCCATACGCACACGCCCGTAATTGGCACCAATTGCCCGGTTAATATCGCGCAAACCATTATGGCCACCATGCCCACCCCCTTGTTTTACCCGAAATTTACCGGGTGAAAGGTCAAGCTCATCATGGAACACCCAAACATCATCCGCTGTTAATTTATAAAATTGCATAGCTTGCACCAAAGCCAAGCCTGAGCGGTTCATAAATGTTTGGGGTTTTAAAATAATCGCTTTTTCACCGGCCAAGCGACCCTCGGACACTAAAGCCAAAAATTTCTTTTGCCACGGGCCAAAAGAATGACGGCGAACGATTTCGTCCGCCGCCATAAAGCCGATATTGTGGCGATTATGCGCATATTGCGCCCCCGGGTTTCCTAAACCGGCAATCAACCACATATGTTAAGGCTCCTATTCTTCTTCGTCTGATTTTTCGTTAATGACTTCAGTTTCAATAACTTCATCTTCGCCATCAGATTCGGTTTCTTCGGCCGCTTGGCCTGCAATTGTTGCAATCACAAAGTCACGGTCGGTAATGCTTGGCTCAACATTCTCTGGTAAAGTAACCGAGCTAATTTTAAAGGTATCGCCAATTTCGCCGCCTTCTAAATCAACTTCTAAATATTCAGGGATATCCGATGCCGCACAGGCAACTTCAATTTCGTGACGAACGATATTTAAAATACCGCCTTTTTTGATACCCGGTGCTTTATCTTCGTTAAGGAAGTGCACAGGAACCTCTACCACAATTTGCGAATCTTGCGAGATACGTAAAAAATCGGCATGCACGGGGCGATCCGTTACAGGGTGAAATTGCACATCTTTAGCAATAACCGTTTCTTTTTTACCGCCATTGATACTAATATCGTGAATGGACGAAAAGAAACCTTCTTGATGCAAGCGTTTTTGAAGCTCTAGAGGGTCTAAAGAAATAGCAACAGCTTCTTTTTTACCACCATAAACAACAGCAGGAACACGACCCTCGCGACGTACAGCACGAGCAGCCCCCTTACCTACTCTTTCGCGCTTTTCAGCACTAAAAATGAAATTTTTTGACATAATAAGTTATCCTTATAATAAAATTAAAAAAACTTTACGCCTCCAGGGGTGCATAAAGTATGGCTTGTTATAAACAAAAGCAGCATATGAGTCAAGTATTTGATAATCTTTGCCCATAAGATTATTCAATATAAATAAAAGGCCAAAAAGTCATTAAACTTTTCGGCCTTTATATATTGGTGTCAGACTTTACGAGTTATTTACTGACATTAATTTGTTTTGTCCGGCGGAAGATTGCATCTTCTACCTCTTGTATCGTTTGCGGTGGTGCTAAACGGCCATTACGATCCACAATTTTTAAATCCAACGATGATACATGGAGATTCTTTTTATTAATGGTTGCCGTGGCTTTATATTTACCCTTATACCAACCGGTTTCGATACGATGATAATTTTTATCGATATCATAATCTTTGGTGATGCCCATAAATTTTAGAGTATCACGTGTACCATCCACCAAACTATCGGCCTTACGGGTGGATTCGGCACTGCGTTTTAATCCGGCTAAAAACCCGTCTTCCGAGCCAAAGTAAATAGTAGAGCCCCCACGACCCTGAACTTTTACACGGCTATTATTGGTCAGGCTAAATTCATCGGGTTCGGCTGTCGATGGATGTTCATCATTTGCACCCACACCATAAGGTGCTGGCGCACCGGGGGTCATCCCCGTACCAAACATTGTAACATCTTTCGAACAACCCGATATAAAGACTATACCAGCAGCAATCGCTAAAAATTTGGTTATATTGCCGCTTAAGCGCATGCTATGCATTAAATACTCCTGACTTAAGTATCGTTAATTTTTACGTATTCTATATCTTAAAATATGCCGATACAAGTTTTTCTTTATATATATAGCTATTTTATATCGCTTTATATAAATAAGAATCCGTTTTTAAGCTATATATGTTCATAACAGATAAGGTAAATAAGATTCGACTCTTTTGCTGCATCCTTAGATAAAAATGGGGATAAAGTGGGCATTTTAACCATTTAGTAATAAAATGCCACAGTTATATAAGAATGAATTTAAAATCAATAAAATTTAATTATTTTATTATTTATCAATATATTAACCCAATATATATATTGTTTTAAAAATAAAATGTGTGTTTTTTATGTTACACCCACCCCCCATAACCATCGCAATGCAATAAGTTCTATTGACCTTTTTGCTTAAATTAGTAAATCTACAGTTGTTGAATGAAATTGCTTATATGATGTTTATTTAATAAAAATGGCATCTGTAACAAAATTGAGAGAAAAGGTTAATTCCGATGAAAAAAATTCTTTTAGGTACTTCTGCTATTATCGCTATGGCAGCTATGGGCGCAAGTGCTCATGTACGTGATGGTTTAGTTGATTCTTCTCCTACACGTTTTGAACTTACAATTGCTGGTGAAGTTAGCGCTTACCAAGCTTTTACTACTTTTGGTGTTGAAGATGCCGATGGTAACAGCGTTGATTTAGACGAAGATACATTCTTTGGTCAAGATTATTCTGCAGATATCGACTTCATTGCTAAAACACATGTTCGCGATTGGGAAATCGAAGCACGCGTAGAATTAGACTATAATTCTGGTTCTGGTGCTAACGAAGGCCGTTCTGCTTTTGACGTTGATGAAGTTTACATGGACTTTAAACATATGACTTATGGTACATTCCGTTTAGGTCGTGGTCCTGCTCCATCTAATATGATTTCTTTAGAAGCTGCTCTTCCCGGCGAAAACTGGGACGACACTGGTGCTATCAACGATAGCTTTGGTTTAGATGGTGTATTCGGTGGTTTAGGTAACAGCCGTTTTGCAGACGACGCTAACCAAATCGGTTACTATTCTCCTAAATTCGGTGATATGTTCCAATTCGGTATTGCTTACATCTTTGAAACAGAAGACAACTTAGAT
>JBKEAR010000067.1:0-5243 GCA_047972425.1 Alphaproteobacteria bacterium
AATGATGCCTGTAAGCAAGCTGATTATTGCTATTTTTATTATGGGAGGGGTAACGTTTTTTACCCGTGCATTCTCATTTATTTTGCCTTACTCGGTTACAGGTAACCCTATTATACGCCGCGTGGGCGAAACCTTGCCGCCGGCTGTTATGGTTATGCTGATTATTTATGCCTTAAAAGATGCGGATTGGAGCCAAACAAGCATTGCTTTAACCACATTAATAGCCATTGCCTTATGTGCGAGTTTACAATATTTCTTTAAAAATATGTTTCTTTCTATCGGCGGGGCAACATTATTTTATATGGCTATGGTGCAAGGTTGGCTGTTATGAAAAAAACACAAAAATTTCCTGATTTAAGGGCTTTTCAGGCGATGGCACCAATGTTCTTTTTGGCTGTGCCCATTGGTATTACTTATGGCTTTATGTATAGCCAATATTACGATGCTTGGTTAGCACCTTTTACCTCAATTATTGTATTTGCCGGTGCTTCGCAATTTTTTGGTTTAGAATTAGCAAAATCTAATGCCAGCTATACAGAGTTTGCTTTGGCCGCTTTTTTTATTAATATTCGCCATATTTTTTATGGTTTATCGGTCATAAATCGTTACAAGGTTATGAAATGGTATCAGAAAATACCGGCTATTTTCCTTTTGACAGATGAAGTTTGGGGCATATTAACCACAACGGCACCTAAAGCCGATAAAAAACAAGATATAAGATATATTTTGTCCGTTGGTTTAATTTTCTATTTTTATTGGGTTTTGGGAACAACTATTGGGGCATATAGCGGCCAATTTTTTAAGGGTATTAATACCCAAGGGTTAGAATTTGTAGGGATTGGCTTATTTATTGTATTAGCCGTTGAGCAAATACGGGCGCGGCCTAAGGCATTTTCACCTTGTTTGGGCTTATTGTCCGCTTTAATATCGGCACTTATTTTTGGTGCGCAAAATCTGATATTACCTGCAATGATTATTATATTTTTAGGGCTAACATTACGGGCAATATATATGGAAAATCGGCAAATATAAAAAGGAAGCTTTAAGCTTCCTTTTTTGGTTCTTTATTTTTACCGTTATTTTTGGCTTTTGCATTCCCATTAGAGTTACCGTTATTGGCTTGAGAATAGTCTAACGAAATAATATGCCAACCGGTTTTGGGTGAAAAACTATTATGGTCACCAAATGCCAATACTTCCTTTTTGGGTGATATTGCAAGTAAGGGAAAGAGTTTATTATTCTCGGTAAGTTTTTCAAATGTATATTCTTCGGTTAAAACCGTAGAGCGTACTTTGGCGCCTTGCGCTAAAAGTGAGCTGAATTTTGCAAAATTAATATCACTATTCAACTGAATACCTTTATAATCGAGGGCAATTCGGTTATTTTCACTTTCATTTTGGCTATGGGCATTAAGGTTAAAGATATGCTTGCGGCCAAATTCTCCGCGATATTTCATTGCAGAGATTGAGTTAAAGCTCGGATCGGGTGAAAGACTAATAAAATTGCCAATACCCACTAAATCTAGCTGTATATCAGCGCGCTCCGATGTTGGGTTGCCATAATAAGTTTGCAAGCCAAGTAGGCGAGCATCGCGTATGTTTAGCCAAGATGTCGATGCCAATATAACCCGAAAGCCTAAATCTTTAAGGGCAAGGCCAATACTTTGGGCAATAGGGTTGGCACCTAAGATTAAAAAGCCAGTAGGCTCGGGCTCGCGTACTTTTAAAAAGCTTGCCAATGGGCCGGAAGTAACCGATTGAAAAACAACTGTACCAATAATCATAAAGAAGGTTAACGGCACCAAATAATCGGCACCCTCCATACCGGCTTGACTCAAGCGAAAAGTAAAAAGAGCCGAAACGGCAGCGGCAATAATACCTCTGGGACCAATCCACGCGGTCAGTATTTTTTCACCGAATGAAAGGCGCGAACCCATGGCTGAAACAAAAACTGCAATCGGGCGGGCAATGAATTGCATAACAAATAAAATAGCCAATGCCGGGATAAAAATACTTGTTAAAGCCGAAAGCTCAATGCGTGCGGAAAGAACAATAAACAAACAAGAGATAAGTAATACAGAGAGATGCTCTTTAAAATGCAGTATTTCTTCGATATACACATCCTTCATATTCGCCATACGAATACCCATAACAGTAACGGCTAATAAACCGGCTTCTGATGATATTTCGTTAGATAGTGCAAAAGCAAGCAACACAAAAGATAATGTGGTGAGTGTTTGTAAATAATCGGGGATAAGATAACGGCGTAACATCACCCCTAAAATTTGCCCAAAAATAAGCCCAACAACCACACCCGTAACAATAAGCTGCGCAAAGGTTATTGCGGTTTCGATGATATTGGCTCCGGCACCCAAATCAGATGCTATCCATGAATAGACCAATAAGGCAAGTAATGCCCCTATGGGGTCAATTAATATACCCTCCCACCGTAAAATAGAGCCCACTTGTGCCGTTGGGCGAATAGAGCGTAACATAGGGGCTATCACAGTAGGCCCCGTAACAACAACCAATGAGCCGAATAAAAAGGATATACCCCAACTTAATTCCATAAAATAATGGGTTGCAATAGCAATAATTACCCAGTTAATCACCATACCGATACTGATCAGGTTACGGATAGTTCGGCGCAAATCTTTAATTTCAGAAAAATGTAGGCTTAATGAGCCCTCAAATAAAATAAGTGCAACCGAAAGAGAAACCACCGGCAGTAAAAAGTTCGAAAAAGCTTCATCGGGGTTAAATATCCCCAAAACAGGGCCAATTAATAAACCGGCTAAAAGCAAAAATAAAATTGCGGGTAGCTTTAACCGCCATGCAACATATTGACAAACTGATGCAATAAAAATCAGTAAAGGGATAAGAATTTCAAGATGGGTTATATGCATAATACCGCCATTTTTGATAATTTAAAAAAGCAATGTATCACGATTTATCGTTGTTCACTAGAAGGATTTTATACATTACACCATATTTTTTATTGGCAGGGTTTATCGGGATTTTTTTGATATACAGAGCCTTTTGTCCAAAAATCTTGCCCTAATAAAATGGCGTTAGATTTATTATTTTTCATCTCTAATAAAAATTCACCCCCCCGATTATGGGGTATATGGATCATATTCCCTTGTACATAATAAGAGCTATTGAGTTTTTCGATAGATAATATTGTTGCGGTATTATTTTTATTGAGGATAAAACCATCGTAAATCCCCTCGCTTTGTAAATCCCATTGCCCACAAATATTGGGTGCATCGGATGCCACAGCCGAAAATGATGTTAAAATAAATAACGAAATAATGAATTTTTTAATCATAAATAAATTATTCTCCATAATAATGATAATAATTACTAAAAAATTATGGCAATTCACAGGCAAAAAGTTTATTTTTAGTAAATTTCTTAAAATATGAGGATAAATATGTCGTTATCAGATAAAAAAAATCGGTTTGAGACAATTTCAGTGAATTATGGCAGCGAAGTTTCGCAATTTATGGAGGCTTCGGAGCCGATATATATGAATTCGGGCTTTGTTTATCAATCGGCCGAGGAAGCTGAAGCTGCTTTTAAAGGCGATATTAAACGCCATGTTTATGCGCGCTTTCATAACCCAACAAGCGATGCTTTAGAGCGAAGACTTGCCGCATTAGAAGGGGGAGAGGCTTGTAGGGTAACCGGTAGCGGGATGTCGGCTATATTTACAATATTATTGGGGTTGCTTAATCCGGGGGATCATATTGTAGCAGCACGCTCTATGTTTTCATCTTCATTTTATATCATTACCGAAATTCTCCCGCGATTTGGGATTGAATATACATTGGTGGATAATGCCGATATCAATTTATGGAAAGCTGCCCTCAGTAAACCAACAAAATTGGTACTGATTGAAACGCCCACAAATCCCACATGCGAAATTTTCGATATCAGAACCATTTGCGATTTAGCCCATAAACAAAATGCACAAGTAATTGTGGATAATGCCTTTGCATCACCTGCTTTGCAAAAACCCTTAGAATTGGGTGCGGATATCATTATTCATTCGGCAACAAAATATATTGATGGTAGCGGGCGGAGCCTTGGTGGGGCGATTATTGGTAAAGAAGAATTGTTTGATGAACCTTTGGGGCCGTTTATTCGCCATACGGGGCCGAATTTATCGGCATTTAATGCATGGTGTATGCTGCAAGGTTTGGAGACTTTATCCTTACGGATGAAACAACATTCGGTCAATGCCTTGCAAATTGCCCAATATTTAGTCGACCACCCGAAGGTAAGCCAAGTTTATTATCCGGGGCTCACGGAGCATAAAGACCATGATATTGCGAAAAAACAAATGAGTGATTTTGGCGGAATGCTTGCTTTTGAAGTCGCGGGTGGTAAAGAGGCCGCATTCAAAGTGATGAACAACTTAAAAGTTATCAATATTTGTAACAATTTAGGCGATACCAAAAGTTTAATTTGCAATCCGTTTACATCGACCCATGCATCGGTTGCCGAAGATGAAAAACTAAAGCAAGGCATAACCCCCGGCCTTATGCGTTATTCTGTCGGTTTAGAAAATGTTGATGATTTACTTGAGGATTTAAAACAGTCTCTTTCTATTATCTAAAAATAAAATAATTTAATCATACTGTTATATTACATTATATTATATTACATTATATTATATTATATTATATTATATTATATTATATTATATTATACACTTGTAGCTATATATTTTATATATTTATATGAATGTTTATTTTTATTTAGATTAGCTTGATTCTTTGAGAATTGATTATTTAATTTAACATTAATTTTATATTATATTATATTTATATTATGCGCTTATAAGTATATGTATTTTATAAATTTATATAAATATTCATATTTATTTATATTGACTTGATTCCTTAAAATTTTATTCTTTAATTCAACATTAATTAGAATTTTAAAATATATTTAAGGGGTTTTACATGAAATTTCATAAAAATTTATTGATAGCAACAGCATTTTTTGCTGCAACGCAAGCTTATGCGGCTTGCACCCCGGCAACGGGAACAACAGGCGATGATACACTGACTTGTACGGGGGCAGTTTCGGGGGTTGTGGATTTATTGGCTGGCAACGATACTATTAATGCTTCGGGCGCAACTTTTTCTGACAACATAAATTTTGATGATTGGGGTGATACTGGCAACGATTCCTTAACATCCGATAATTCAATATTTCAAGATGTATACTTTC
>JBKEAR010000022.1:0-72987 GCA_047972425.1 Alphaproteobacteria bacterium
AAAAGGAGAGGTGCAAGCCTTGAATTGAAGCCCCCGTAAACGGCGGCCGAAACTATAACGCTCCTAAGGTAGCGAAATTCCTAGACGGGTAAGTTCCGACCTGCACGAATCCCGTAACGACTACCCCGCTGTCTCAAATGTGGACTAAGCGAAATTGAATTGTCTGTGAAGATGCAGACTTCCAGCGTATAGACGGAAAGACCCCATGCACATTTACTACAGCTTATCACTGGCATCAGGATTGCGATGTGCAGGATAGGAGGTAGGCTATGAACATGGGACGCCAGTCTTCCGGGAGCCATCCTTGAGATACCGCCCTTCGCACTCTTGATGTCTAACCGCGGTCCGTTACCCGGATCCGGGACCCTGCGTGGCGGGTAGTTTGACTGGGGCGGTCGCCTCCCAAACAGTAACGGAGGCGCGCGAAGGTTGGCTCAGAGCGGTCGGAAATCGCTCGTTGAGTGCAATGGCAGAAGCCAGCCTGACTGCAAGACTGACAAGTCGAGCAGAGTCGAAAGACGGCCATAGTGATCCGGTGGTCCCGAGTGGAAGGGCCATCGCTCAACGGATAAAAGGTACGCTGGGGATAACAGGCTGATGATGCCCAAGAGTCCATATCGACGGCATCGTTTGGCACCTCGATGTCGGCTCATCTCATCCTGGGGCTGGAGCAGGTCCCAAGGGTACGGCTGTTCGCCGTTTAAAGAGGTACGTGAGCTGGGTTTAGAACGTCGTGAGACAGTTCGGTCCCTATCTGCCGTGGGTGTAGGATACTTGAGAGGAGTTGCCCCTAGTACGAGAGGACCGGGGTGAACGGACCACTGGTGGACCTGTTGTGGCGCCAGCCGCATAGCAGGGTAGCTAAGTACGGAAAGGATAACCGCTGAAAGCATCTAAGCGGGAAGCCCCCCTCAAAACCAGTCATCCCTATCAGAACCGTCGAAGACTACGACGTTGATAGGTTGGATGTGGAAGAGTGGCAACACTTGAAGCTAACCAATACTAATTGTTCGACCGGCTTGATTGATCACCATATTCGGATCTAAACTTGTATATTGTAAATCTATTTATCTATGAGGCGCTGCCTCAAACTCCGCTTGGGGTGTAGGGGCAAAGCCCCACACATAAAACTTATCTTAGGAATTAATCTAACGCATATAAAAGTGTTATTATATGGGTCGGTGGTTATGGCATATGGGTCCCACCCGATCCCTTTCCGAACTCGGAAGTGAAAACATATCGCGCCGATTGAACTTCGTCTTAAGACGCGGGAGAGAAGGTCGCTGCCGACCCTTATAATAACACATACTTCATAGATCAATACTAAACATAAAGCCCACAGTCCATACTGAGGGCTATTTTGTCGCCTACATCCTTCTCGCAATGATAGAACAACGACATCCAAGTTATACTATGGGTAAATTGCCTTCTTTCGTGAGGGGGAAACCTTCAATATATGTGATCTCCCATATATTTCCTTCGGGATCTTTAGCGTAAGCGACTCTTTCTCCCCATGGAGTATCAAAAGGCATACGGATAATTTCTCCTTTATTTTTTTGCCAAAGAGACAACATTTCATCTTGCTCTTTTTCATTTTGTGCATTCCATGCTAATGTGAACCCATTACCATTTATTGTGACTTCTGTATCTTTTTCTAACTCTTCTTTAGGATATAAGCATAGTATCAAACCATTTGCCATTGTATAAAAAAATATATCTGGATTTTTTTTACTGAATTCTGTTTCTTTCCATCCTAAAGATTTATAGAATTGGCTTGTTGCTTCGATATTTTTGCAGCTTAATGTTACTAACGATAATCTTGCTTCCATTTACTTCTCCTGTTGTTGACTATAAACGCAGCTTGATTGTACATTAGAAAGAAGAGTAAATATTGTAAATTTCGGACATTATACCCAAGAGGAAAAAGAAATATTGCTTAATTTTTTAATATCATTAAGCATATGGGCTTGGTCTGAATAATGGCAGATTGCTACAATCTCAGCATCAGGAATATTATTTGTTTTTTTGAGGCCTATGGCTTTATTCATACGCATTAAAAGATAATAAAAATATGGAGAGCATCCAATTTGCTCGTTAATTATCCGCCGGAAATGCCTTAAGCTGTAACCTGCATCATGAGCAATGCTTTCGATTGTTTTTTTATCCAAATTTTGGTTAAGTAGTTGAGATAAATAATGTTTTTTTATGTTTATATGTATTAACTCTATAATTTTTTGGTATAAAGGAATAAAGTTGTTATGAGAATACCAATAATGAAAGTATAGTTTTAAAGAGTGGGTAAAAGGAAAAACTGTTGCATCAATAAATTGGTTTGTAATCTCTTTTAATGGTATTGATGTCAAAAAGTGAAAGCCACCGGGATTAAAGCGTAGCCCATAATAATAAGATAAATCATCTGTTTGGGCATAGATGGTAGAAATTTGTGAGGTGATAAGAAAATAAGAGCTTTTATTTTGCTCTATTTTAAAAATTAAGTCTGCACATGCATCGGCATGGGTTGATGGGCGAGAGACGTTTCGCTATACCATAAACATTTAAAAATAGAATTTGATTGTATTTGATATTCTTTATACATAAAGTTAGGTTATTTTTAAAATTGATAATTGTCAATAATGATAACCTTGATATTAAAGAAAAGGAGTACTTTATTGAAAATTACACAAAAACCAAAATTATCGGAAAAAACTTGGGAAACTATTGAAAAGGGTTTTCAGAGACAGGCGATTAGGAAAAAAGAGTTAAGTGATGTTATTCGTTCTTTTGCGTTTGAAATGCGCGATGAAAGAAAAAGATTTGTTGGTGCAATTACAGGGAATATATACTATGGCTGTATATTTACGGATACCCTTTATATAGAAGAAGCATATAGAAAAAAAGGATATGGGAAGCAGTTGTTAGAAGTTGCCGAGCGGTTAGGTAAAAAAGAAGCGTGTACTTTTGCAACTGTATCGACAATGGATTGGGAAGCGCATGATTTTTATATTAAGCAGGGTTATGTAGTCGAGCATATTCGGAAAGGTTATAAAAACGGGTCTTTTCTTTATATGATGCGCAAAGATTTTTTATAAAATAGAGTTATTTCAAATGATTATTAGAATTTGGGAAAAAAGTTAAGAAAAAGGTTGAAAAACTATATTTGAAGGAGTATAAACGAGTTCTTACATTGACGCGGAGTGGAGCAGCCCGGTAGCTCGTCAGGCTCATAACCTGAAGGTCGTAGGTTCAAATCCTGCCTCCGCAACCAATAAAAAAGATGTTTGGGATATCCCATCTATAAAAAAAACCTAAAGAATTTTAAGCACAGGTTTTTACCTGTGCTTTTTTTGTTTTAAAGGATGATAAATGCAATATTTAAATGAATTATTATGGCTTGTGATGTTACTTGTGAATTTTTCGGCGATACTTTTTGCCTATCGGGTATGGGGGCGCTTAGGTCTTTATATCTTTGTACCGATAGCATCGATTGTTGCGAATATCCAAGTTTTAAAAATGGTGGATTTATTTGGTTTTCAAGCAGCAACATTAGGGAATATCGTTTATGCCAGTAGTTTTTTGATTACAGATATTTTATCGGAAAATTACGGAAAAAAAGAAGCGCGTAAGGCGGTAGCTATCGGCTTTTTCTCTTTGATTATTACAATGGTTTTAATGACAATCGCATTAAGATTTCAACCGGCTGAAAGTGATTGGGTGCAAGAAAGCATGCAAACTATCTTTGGTTATCTGCCCCGTATTGTGATTGCGAGTTTATTGGCTTATTTAGTGGCACAATTACATGATATTTGGGCTTATGGCTTTTGGCATAAAATTACACCCGCTACAAAATTTATATTTTTAAGAAATAATTTGAGCACAATGGTTAGCCAGTTTTTAGATACAGCTATATTCACTTTTGTTGCTTTTACAAGCTGTTTGGGCCTATGGAAGCAAACAGAGGAGCTACCAACAGATGTAATATTATCAATTTTTATTAGTACTTATGTAATAAAATGGGTGGTTGCTGCACTTGATACTCCATTTTTGTATATAGCTGCATTTTGGAAAAAAAATGGCTCTATACCAGAACAGAGTCTTTAATAACATATAAAGTTCGTAATAAAAAAGCAGGCTTTATGCCTGCTTTTATTTTTGTTTCTATTTCTACTTAAAGGGATCGTCCAGTAAGATTGTATCGTTTCGCTCGGGGCTGGTAGAGATAACAGCAAGTTTCGCACCAACAAGTTCTTCTAAGCGTTTTAAATATTTTTGGGCGGCTTCAGGTAGTTTATCAAACTCTCTGATACCAGCCGTTGTTTCTGACCAACCGAGCATTTCTTCATAAATAGGTTCACATTGCTCGGCTAAATCAGTATCGGCAGGAAGATAATCGATAATATCGCCCTTAAGTTTGTAAGCTGTACAGATTTTTAATGTTTCGAAACCATCTAAAACATCAAGTTTTGTGATATTAATGCCTGAAACACCATTTAATATGGCTGATTGTTTAACCGCAACAGCATCAAACCAACCACAACGGCGTGCACGGCCTGTTACTGTACCAAATTCATGGCCACGCTCGGCAATGCGTTCGCCAACGGCATCAAAAAGCTCAGTAGGAAAGGGGCCAGAGCCTACACGTGTTGTATAAGCTTTGATAACACCTAAAACATACCCTACATCATTGGGGCCAGAACTTGAGCCTGCAGCGGCGGCACCAGCAACGGTATTAGATGATGTTACAAATGGATAAGTACCATGATCGATATCTAAAAATGTACCTTGGGCGCCTTCGAATAAGATTTTTTTATTGGCTTTGCGTTTTTGGTCAAGAAACTTCCATAACACGCAAGAATGTTTAAGTAATTGCAGAGCAATTTCCGCAAGTGGGGCTTTGATATCCTCGATTGTATATTCATCTAGCCCGAAACCACGGCGCAAAGCGTTGTGGTGGGTTAAAAGGCGGCGGATTTTATTATCGAGTGCTTCGGGGTTTGCAAGGTCACAAAGTCTTAAAGCACGGCGGCCAACTTTATCTTCGTAAGTGGGGCCAATTCCGCGGCCAGTTGTACCAATTTTTGAAGAACCTGCAGCACGTTCTCTGGCTTGATCAAGCTCACCATGAATCATCGGGAGGTTTAAGGGCACATTCTCGGCTATTTTAAGATTATCGGGGGTAATCTCAACACCTTGAGCCCGGATTTCTTCCATTTCATCGAGTAATGCCCAAGGATTTAAAACCACACCATTACCAATGATAGAGATTGTGTTTTTACGAACAATGCCGGAGGGCAGCAAACGCAATTTATAGACAACATCATCAATCACTAAAGTATGGCCGGCATTATGCCCCCCTTGAAAGCGCACAACAACATCGGCACGCTCTGATAGCCAATCGACTGTTTTTCCTTTACCTTCATCGCCCCATTGAGCGCCTACAATTACGGTACTAGACATTTTTTTCCCTTTACTTGGTTGAATTATCCGTTAAAAATTGGTCTTCCTTTTTTTGATGCATCAATCACATCTTCATTAAATTCGTTTCTGGCTTTTACAGTTTCATTTTCATCATAACCGATTTCTTGCAATATGCCTTTGTGAGAATAATAATCGCAGTTGAGTTGAATAGCCTCGGCTTCAATATTTGTATCTGAATTAAACCCACGGACAGTTACCCAGCCTTTTGCCCGATAATCCTGTGCTAATGCTTCGCTTTCGCTTGCAGGAAGATAAATGCGCTTAGGAAGTTTAGGGCGATGAGCCGCTTTGAGCAAATTATGTGTATAGAAACTTAAGCCAGATGCAGGTTCATTATTTTGTGCTAAGCGATAACGGCCACCACGGGCAACTGTTGTTCCTGTTTTTTTATCGTATATAGAAAAAGAAACGCCAGAGTAATAGTTGAAACCCCGATTTTCGATAGGGTCTAAAGTGATTTGGGTGTTCGGTATTTTTTGTGAAAGATTATCAATAATAATACCAATTTCTTCCACATGGCGTTTCGCTTCGCCTTTATGCTCAAATGATGTTAATGCCTTATATGCATATTTTGCATTGCCAATACTTGTTAGCAAAGCTAATAATTCTTCTGCTTTTGAACCTAATTTATCCTTAAAAGTAGATATTTGAGCCGCATCTTTTTCATTGAAAGCTTCAAATAATAATTGGCGTTCTTGTTCAGTAAACTCGATATCTTTTATTAGTTCTCCAGCTAATGGAGGGCATGTGATATCAATTGATATATCATCAATGCCAATTTTTTTTAGTGATTCTGCGGCTATTTGTACAAGTTCTACATCAGCGCGGGCATCACGTACACCAATAAGCTCTATACCTAATTGGCCAAATTGACGTTGAGGTTGCAACTGGCTGCCTTCTACCCATAATACTTGCCCCATATAACATAAGCGTAACGGACGAGGGGTATCTTTTAAGCGAGAGGTGGCAATGCGCGCAACCTGTATAGTGATATCGGGACGAATAGCTAATAATTTATGGGATGTTGGATCCATTACCCTAAAACTACGCTCCGCAATATTACGACCTGCAAATAAACCTTCGGCATATTCGGCAAGGGGTGGTTTTACGCGTTGATAACCAAAAGATGCAAAATGTTGCATCATTTTTTCGGTAATAATATTTTCGTAAGCGGCATCATTGGGAAGAATATCCTCCATACCCACCGGAAGTAAAAAAGGCGCATTATAAAAATTAGACATAAGTAAATCAATCCTTGCCGTAAAAGACAATTTGTTTTTATACTGTTTTGGCAAAGTTTTCAATGAAAGATATTAGGAAAATAGAATGAGTAAGCCGATAGCGGTGCTTTTTATTGATGATGATCCGATTGTGGGTAAGCTTGTGATTGATTTTTTACAAAGTGAAAATATTGATGCGCATCATGCTGTTTCTATAGGTGAAGCGCTTAAAATTATAAGAAAACCCAAACCAGATGTTATTTTACTTGATTGGTATTTAGGTGATGAAACAGCGGTAGGTTTTATTGATCATATTGCACATTGGGGAGAAAAATGGCAGGGTATTCCTATTATTTGGGTAACAGCCAAGGCTTTGGTTGGTGATAGGGAGGCTTGTTTAAACATTGGTGGGGTTGATTATTTAAGTAAACCATTTAGTTTAGATAAATTGTTAGAGTTGATAAATAAATATGGTAATTGAGCTAATAACGAGATATTGAATTAAACAAAATTGAGGTAAATAATGAGCGGACATATTTTATTTGCATATAGCTTAGATGGAAAAGGTAATGGGACAATCCTTAATGATGTAGATATTGGCCAGCAACATATGGAAAATCATCCTATATGGGTTCATTTAGATGCAAATCATCCAGATACAAAAGCGTGGTTAGAAAATGTATATAATTTGGATTCATCAGTTATTGATGCATTATTGGCCGATGAAACGCGCCCAAGGGTAAGCCAATTTAGCGATGGAATATTGTTGATTTTACGCGGGGTAAATTTGAATAGCGATGCTGACCCAGAAGATATGGTTTCGTTACGCTTATGGGTCGATGAATTTTTTGTGATTACCATTTGGAGGCGTAAATTAAAAGCTATAGGAGATATAGAAGAAAAACTAAAAGCGGGTTTTGGGCCGAAAAATACTGGGGAGTTTGTTTGCATGCTCTCTTCTTGTTTAGTTGAAAGAATGGAACCCGTATTGACTGATTTAGATGATAGTACAGATGAATTAGAAGAAAAAATATTAGAAAATGCGCGACGTTCGTTACGCAAAGATGTTATTGATGTTCGTAAAAAGGCAATTATTTATAAACGTTATATGGTACCGCAGCGCGATGCTTTTAACCAGCTAAGTATGGTTTCGGTTAAGTGGTTACATGGAAAACATAAGCGCCAATTATTTGAGATTTATAACCATGTAATGCGCTATGTAGAAGATCTTGATGCGATTAGAGACCATGCACAAATAGCAAAAGACGAGTTATCAAATTCATTAGCAGATAGATTAAATAAAAATATGTATGTATTATCAATAATCTCGGCAATTTTTCTTCCGCTAAGTTTTTTAACAGGGCTTTTAGGCGTTAATTTAGGTGGAATACCGGGGGCGAATGATCATCGGGCTTTTTGGATATTTTCAGGAATATTAGTTGTCATTGTTATTCTCCAGATTATTATGTTTATCCGTCTTAAGTGGTTTAAGTAAAAACAAAAAAAGCCAAACATTAGCTGTTTGGCTTTTTTTGAAGGTTAGAAAAAGTTATTTACGGATTTTACCATTAACATTTCTATCGGTCCAATGGGGCATGCGTGCATCTTTGCGACGTAAATCATCAGTATAGGCAATTCCTGTTTCATTGCGCTCGTTATAAAATGCATCTTCCATTGGGATAATACCTAAATAATCAAGTAATGATCCAGTTGCTGCTAGGAGGCGATAACGATTATAAATAACCGAGTACTTACCTTCAATTAGGTTAGAATGGGCAACAAATAAATCATTTTCGGCTTGTAAAACATCTAATAAGTCACGGGTGCCAGCATCAAATTCTTCACGATATGTCGCAACAACTTCTTTGGCATATTGTACTTCATTGGTTAAAGCTTCAATCCGAACATCAGTACGAAGGAGCAAATCCCATGTTTTTTTCACTTCTTCAACCGCGGTACGTTCTGTGCCTTTCATAATTTCAATTTTTTCATTTACACGGTTACGATATTCACTATTACGGGCTTCTCTAATTCCGCCTGTATAAACATCCCAATTCATTACCAACATAGCCGATGCATTTCTATCTGTGCCTGTATCACCACCAGCATTGCTTGAAAGGCCAGCTTCTAGCTCAAAGTCGAGTGTTGGATAAAAAGAGGCCTCGGTTGCTTTAAGCTCAGCTTTTGATACATCAATATCAGCTTTTGCATATTGAACTGTGGGGTTTTTAATAACAGCTAAATTAACGGCTTCATCTAAAGTAGATGGAATATCAGAGCGTTTAATTGTTGGTTTTACTAAATTGCCCGGTTTACGACCAACTAAATTTTCAAACGAAATCGCTTGTGATTCAAGCTCTTGAGAAATCAAAGTATATGTATCTTCGGCACGAGACAAGCGAGAATTGGCTTGTGCAACATCAGCAGCCGATGCTGTACGGCTACCTAAACTACTCACTTGATCCACAATTGCTCTATGAGTAGCAACATTTTGTGCGGCTAAATCTAATGTTTCTTGTTGGCGCAAAATCTCTAAATAAGCATAAGCAACCTGAACACCAATAAATTCAGAGCGTTCTTTTAACCGGATTGCAGAGGCATCAACTCGTGCAGCTTGGCGTTGTTTTTCCGACTTTCTATCTCCACCATCAAAGATATTTTGGGTTAATTTCACGCTTGCATCTGAGCGCCATAATTGTGACGAACCCGAATCATACATGTGCTGGTCATCACCAGTAACCATTGCTGTGGAATAACGTGCACCATCAGCGTCAACAACTTCCCATCCGGTATCAGCAGAGACTGAAACCTGCGGACGAGAACGACCATATGCTTGGCGTAATTCATCGTAAATTGCAGCAATATTTGCACGGCTTTCGTGGATGGAAGGATTGGTTCGGATAGCGTAATCAATTGAGTCTGTCAATGTTTCCGCAAAGGAATGAGCTGTCGCTAATGTTCCGACTGCAATGGATGTTAATAAAAGATACTTTAACTTCATGTCTGCCCCTCTAGCAAGATTTTATATAATAATTTTAATTATATAACACTTTTAAGTGGTGTAAAATTATAATTCATTTATTATTATAATCTGTATATTCTTTCACTAATCTATATATAAACCATTGTATGTTCAATAGAAAAATAAATAAAATACATTAAAAATTAGTAAATAAAATTATAAATATAAAAAAATAAATATATATCAATAGTTTTTATTACTTATAAAAATATGGATATATTTTTCTGTTTTACTATAGTTGCATAAATACAACTATAAAAAAGACAAATCAGTCTTTTCTTATAAAATATATTCTCTAAAATCCAAGCAATCATAATTTTGAAAAATCATACATTATAAATTATATAAATTATTGAATAATGTTAATATATCTTTTATAAGTTAATTTCAAGACTATATATATTTAATAAACATGTATTATATTAGGACTAATGATGGATCGAAAAACGGAAGAACGCCAACATTTAGAAGAGAATGCACTTAAAGAGCAAAAAACTGAATCTGAAGATGCATTATCCGGTCAGGATGTACTTAATGCAATTAAATCGGGGGCAAATATAAATCCTGAAGCATTACAAAAGTTTAGTCAGCAAGGTCAAGGAGCCGAGCAAAAAGTAATTGATGATAGTTGGCAATTAAAAAGTTCGGATATCAATGAAGATGCGCAAGATCCACTGGTTAGTTGTTTAGTGGGAATAACGCGCCTTTACGGGCGGCCATTAACTGCCGATTCAATTAAATCGGGATTACCTGTTGATCCAAATGGTATGACACCCGCAGAGTTTGTTCGTGCTGCAGATAAAATTGATTATTCCGCACGTGTCGTTCGCAGAAAATTATCGGAAGTTTCAAGCTATCTATTACCGGCTGTTTTAATGTTGCGTGACCGTACAGCTTGTATATTAACATCAAAAAATGATACGGAAGCTGAAATTATAATTTCAGAATCTGGTGAGGGAAGTACAGTTATACCCTTAGCCGAGCTTGAAGAACGCTATATTGGCCATGCAATATTCATTAAACCGTTATTTAAATATGATCGCCAAAATGATGAAAAAAAAGATGAGCAACTTTTTCATTGGTTTTGGGGAACATTACGAAAATTTTCCAAAACATATTCGCAAGTGGCAATTGCATCAATCCTAGTGAATATGATGGCTATTGCCGCATCATTATTTTCTTTAACCGTTTACGATCGTGTTATACCCAATATTCAGAACCAAAGTGCGTTTAGCACTTTATATATGCTCTTAGTTGGTATGGGTTTTGTCGTTATGTTCGACTTTATTCTGAAAACATTAAGGGGATATTTTGTTGATAATGCCGGTAAACGTGCCGATGTATTGCTTTCGGCAAAATTGTTTGAGCAAGTTTTATCGATGAAAATGCTCGCACGCCCTGGGTCATCAGGTGGGTTTGCATCGCGAATGCGTGAATATGAAACCTTAAGAGAGTTTTTTACATCCGCAACAATGATTGCACTGATTGACCTACCATTTATTTTTATTTTCTTGTTTGTTATTAATATGATTGGTCATCAAATCGTTTATGTGCCTCTTGTTGCTATTCCGCTTGTTATCGGTTTAGGACTATTGGTTCAGTTTCCGCTCCGTGCGCAAATTGAAAAAATGCAACAACAAACTAATCAAAAACAAGGTATATTGGTAGAAACTATCCAAGGGTTAGAAACGGTAAAAGCCTTAGGTGCAGAAGGGCAAATGCAAAGAGAGTGGGAAAAATTTGTGGGTGAGTCTGCTCGTTCTTCGCAAAGGGCTCGGTTTATTTCGCAAATGGGTGTGAATTTAGCGATGTCCATTCAGCAACTTGTCACGGTTGCGGTTGTTACCGTTGGGGTCTATTTGGTTTCTAAAGGCGAAATTACCATGGGGGTAATTATTGCCTGTTCAATTCTGGTTGGCCGAACAATGGCACCTCTTGCACAAATAGCGGGGTTATTACAACGGATGCATCAGAGTTTAAACTCATTAAAACATTTAAATGAGATTATGAATTTACCCACAGAACGCCCGAAAGGAAGGGAGTTTTTAAGTCGTCCGGTTAAAATAGGTGAAATTGAATTTAAAGATGTGACATTCTCTTATCCCGAAGCCGCTATTCCGGCATTAAAAAATGTATCTTTCAAAATTCAACCTGGCGAAAGAGTTGCATTTTTAGGTCCTATAGGATCCGGTAAATCAACAGTTGCAAAATTGATTATTGGACTATATGAGCCCTCTGAAGGTGCGGTATTGTTGGATGGTACAGATGTTAGGCAAATTGACCCTGCGGATATTCGCCGAAGTGTGGGGACAGTATTGCAGGATGTTTTGCTCTTTCATGGTTCGGTTCGCGAAAATATCGCAATGAGTGCCCCTTATGCCGATGATGCAATGATTTTAAAGGCAGCAAAAATGTCGGGAGCTGATGACTTTATTTCGCAACATCCCCATGGTTATGGCATGCAAGTTGGTGAGAAAGGCAATAACCTTTCGGGTGGGCAAAGGCAGTCTATTGCTCTTGCCAGAGCTTTATTGACGGATCCGAAAATATTATTGTTAGATGAGCCAACCTCAATGATGGATATGGCTAGCGAACGACAATTTGTTGAAAGATTAAAACGCTCTTTCCATGATAAAACCCTTATTGTTATTACACATCGGCCTTCACTTTTTCAAGCCGTCGATAGGCTTATTGTCCTAGGCCAAGGGGAAGTTAAAGCTGATGGTTCGCGGGAACAAATACTCAACCAATCGCGCCGGGCTGCACAAGGGGGAAACCCAGCACGTAGGCAAAATATTATTAGTGACGCCCAGCAGAAGGCAATGAAAAAACCGCAAGCCTCAACCCCAGATGCATCTGTAAAGAAAACAATTGTGCAACCACAAATAACACCAATAAAAAAAGAGGGTGAATAATGGCTGAGTGGACACAAGATGATTTATATTCTGATGATTCATCTCAGATAGCAAGAACACCACCAACAGCCGGTATTGCCATTATGATTGTTGGCATAATTGTTATCACCGTAGCGAGTCTATGGATGCATTTTGCCCAATTAGATATTGTTACGCATGGGTCAGGGCAAGTTGTACCAACTTATGGTGTGCCTGAGTTACAAAATAATGAGGGAGGAATTGTTGATGAAATTTTTATACGTGAAGGTGATACTGTTCAAAAAGGGGATCCAATTATTCAATTAATTAATCCGACGATAATTTCTAATTTGGATCAAGCTCAGGCACGTAAAAATGTTTTGGATTTACAACTTAAGAGCGTAAGTGCAGAATATCAGAATTTGGATGAGATTAATTATACCGATGAAGAAAAAAATGCATATCCATTCGTTGTTGCGCGCCAAGAACAAGCATTTGAGATACGAAAACAGCTATTTAAAAATACGCAAGAGATTGCCAATGCCCAATTACAGCAAGCCTTGGCTGACAAACAAATTTTAGATGCAAAGTTATCGGGATTATTAGAGCAGCAAGAGTCATTGCAAAAAGAAGCTGCAATTATTTTTCCACTTGTTGATAAAGGTACGTTACCAGCTGTTCAGGGTGTGAATTTACAACAACAAGTATCTGAAATTCAAAATGAAATAGCCATTGAAGAGTCAAGGATACCAGAGGTTGATAGTGCAATTGCAGAAGCGCAGCAAAAAATACGGGAAACAGAGCAAAGATGGGTAAGAGAAGTTGCCGAAAAAATTTCTGCTTTACGTGGTGAGGTTGACCAAGTTAATGAGCGGATTATAGGGGCACAAAATGCAGTAGAGCGCTCTTTGATGACTGCAGATGAAGATGGTATTATTAAAACACTTAATGTTAGTTCAATTGGCGATGTTGTTAAGCCCGGTGAAACCGTTGCGGAGCTTGTGCCATTAGGAGAAAAGCTTTTAATTGAAGCACAGCTAGAACCAAAAGATAGGGGGCAAATTACCCAAGGGGCATTAGCGAATGTAAAAATTACAGCATATGATGCTTCAATTTTTGGTTCTATTCTTGGTGAAGTTGTGGCAATTTCTCCCGATACAATTCAGGATGAGCGAAATCCCGATAGAAAATATTTTACTGTTACAGTAAGTACAGAAAAGGATTACCTAGTTGATAATCGAACAGGTAAACATTTACAAATTATTCCGGGAATGGCAGCAAGTGTTGATATTCGTACGGGCGCACTTTCTGTTTGGGATCGGATGTTAAGGCCCTTTAAGAATATACTCAGTGAGGCAGGGAAAGAAAGTTAATTGATGAAAATATTTAATAAATCAACTGTCGATAAAGTAAATAAAAAGTCCTCTGATCAAGACTTTTATAGTGAAACAGTTTCAGCATCTATTTCGGGCCCAACACCCTTTGCCATTATAGTTTTGTGGATTATTGCCGCTATCATTTTTGTGTTAATACTATCTTCTATGATTATTTCGCGTAATACCGAGGTAATTGCCTTAGGAAAGGTTACACCAAGTTTAGAAATTCGTACCATAGAAAGTTTAGAACAAGGAATTGTAGAAACCATCAATGTGCGCGAAAATGAGCATGTTGAAAAAGGTGAGACACTTTTGCGTCTTTCTTTTAACTCGAGGCAAAGTGAATTAGCCGAGGCCATTGCACGGCAGTATGCGCTACTTGCTCGCTCGGAACGTATGGTTGCTTTACTAGATGAAACTGATTTTGTGGTCCCTGAGTTGTTAAGGGAGCAGGCACCAGTTGCCGTTGCCAATGAGACCTCTGTTTTTGATGCGACATTACAAGGTTTTAATGCCCAAAAGGATGTTTATATTTCGAGACTTGAGCAGAAAAAATCCGAAAAAGAATCAAAACTTGCAGAAAAGACAAAAACAACTGATGCTCTCAATTTAGCAACCGAAGAAAAAAATATTATCGAACCCCTTGTACAAAGGCGGGCACAACCAGAAATTAAGCTTATTCAGCGTGAGCGCGATGTTATTATTGCACAATCCGATCTTAATATGATTGAGGCTACATTACCAAAAGTTGATGCCGCTATTGAACAATCGCAGGCTGAGCTGGACGAGGCTGTTATGCGGCAAAAAGAAGAAATATCTGATGAACTCACAGAGGTTTTGGCTGAGTTAGCAGAGCTTGATAAAAAAATTGAAGGCTATCAAGATACAATAGGGCGGCGAGATATTCTTGCGCCAGTAAGCGGAATTGTTCAGAAATTATATGTCAATTCAATAGGAAATATTGCACTTGCAGGGGAACCACTTGTTGATTTAGTTCCTGATGAAGATAGCACATTAATTACAGTGAATATTAACCCGCAAGATCGGGGGCAAATTCAAGAATGTTTGTGGACAGAAATTAATATTACAGCTTTTGATATTGATAAATATGGAACGATTTCTGGTTGGGTAGAGCGTATATCGCCGGACTCAATAAAAGATGAACGCGGTAGAGTATTTTTTGAGGCTGATATTCGCACAAATATTACAGAAATTAAGCAGCCTAAATCAGATGAAATGCATCCGATTTCTGTTGGTATGGAGGCGAAAGTATTTATAAAGACGGGTGAACGTAGAATTTTAGGTTATGTTCTTAAGCCCTTAGCAAAAAATTTGAAGGGTTGGTCTAATCAAGAAGAAGCCGTTGCATCGGGCTTGTTTAATAATGATTGTTTGAAAACACGAAATGTTGATCCAGTTGATCCGGAAGAAGAGAATAATAATTCTTAAATTTAAGTGAATAGTATCATATAAAAACCCTATCTCATGGAGATAGGGTTTATTTTTTATAGATAAAAAGTGATATTATTATTTAAGTTGCTGCTCAACAGATTGTTTAATCGTATCGTAACCAACAGCACCCCGATAAATATCTGTTTTACCAACAGCATAAAATGGTGTACCTTGAATATTTGCACCATCGGCAATATCTAAATTTTGGCTGATTACAGATGTAATAGCATCTTCTTGGGCAAGTTTACTAATTTTATCCCAATCGCCCCCAAGAGATTTAATAAGATTTTCGATTGCCGTATCAGAAAGCTGGCTTTTAGCTGTCATAAGTTCGTTATGAAATTGTTCCCATTGCTCCGGATATAATTGCCAAAAAGCGGTTGAATAAGCGGCAACTTGTCCTGAATAGTGACCAAGAATAGGAATGTTCACAATCTTAACTTGAAGCTCAGGGTGTTCTTTTGTTAATTTCAATAAATCAGGCCACATTAATTTACAATAGCCACATGCATAATCCATAAACTCAGTTAATATTAATTTAGGATCATCAATATTGCCAATAGCAGGGATATCCTTATTCGCATAAATATTATCTAAAGCCGTATTTAGATAAGCTTCTTGCGCGGCTATTTCTTTTTTTTGTAATGCAATTTGCATTTCAATTAGCATCTCAGGATTATCTAAAAGATATTCCCGAACAATATTTTGAACCTCGGTTTTATCCGCTGCATTCATCTCGGCATATACTGGTATTGTCCCAAGCGAAAGCAAACATACAGAAATGGCTACGAGTTTTTTCATTATCTATGCTCCATTCAATTATTATTTATTCCACCAACCCCGTTTTTTGGGTTGGCCGCTTTTTTCTTCTGCCTTTTTATTTGTTGTTACAGCAGGTTTTTGCACAGAAACAACAGGCTCAGCCTGTTTTTCAGTTTTGGCCGAAACAACATTTTCTTCTTTATTTTGTTTTGGCTTTTCTGCTCGCCGGGTATTACGCGCCGGTCTGTTGCGTGTTTTTGCTGTGGGTTTTTTATTGTTATTTTCCGGTGTTTGTACAGGTAAACTTTCTGCTTTTTCTTCTTTTACTTCATTGGCTTGTCTTGGCTTTTTATGAGTATTCGTCACCGTTGTATCCGAAGTATTTTGCAGTTGTTGCTTCTCTGTATTGGTTTTTTCTTTATTTTGAACTGACTTATCTTCAATCGGAATATTGCGTGCAGCCTGATTTTGCGGTACATCATTCTGATTATTTCGGTTAGGTCTTCTTCTTCTTCTGCGTTTGCGTTTATTTGTATTATCGCTCTGTGCAGCGGTTTCTTCTACCACCTCGGTTGTTTCAGTTGAAATCGTTTCATGGATAATAGGGGTATCATCATTGCTATCATTTGTTTGCGCAATCTTAATACGGTCAATCCGAAACTCTGTAGAATTTAAATTACTATCAGAGATAATTGAAATACGAATATCATGCTCTCGCTCAATCTGATTAATCCATTCGCGTTTCTCATTAAGTATCCATAATGCAGATGCTTCATTGGTATAAACAAGCATGGTTGAAAGTGACTTCATTAACTCGGCTTCAATACCGCGGATAACTTGTAAACCAGCAGCCTCAACCGACCATTTTATTCCGTTTCCGCTACAATGGTTACAAGGTGCAGTAACCGCCTCTAATAAAGATGGGCTTGTTCTTTGGCGCGAAAGTTCTAATAAACCAAATGGAGAGATATGCCCAACTTGCACCCGAGAGCGATCAATACTTAAAGCTTCACGTAAACGGCGCTCAACCATAGTTTTATGGCGGCTAACTTCCATATCAATAAAATCGATAACGACCAAACCAGCAAGGTTACGCAAGCGTAGCTGGCGTGCAACCTCTGTTGCGGCTTCAATATTGGTTGCAACAGCAGTATCTTCTACCGAGTTTTCTTTTGTCGATTTACCGGAGTTCACATCAACGGCAATAAGTGCCTCGGTTGGGTTAATAACTAAATAACCACCCGATGGCAAAGCTGCCTCGGGGGAAAGTAGCTGTTCAAGCTGCTTTTCTGTTCCCCAACGCTCAAATAATGGTACGCGCTTATCTTGATATTGGCGTAACTTATTAATACGGCTTGGGATTAACAAACTCATAAATTCTTTTGCTGTTTCAAAACCTTTAGAGCCAGCAATTAAAATTTCATTAATTTCTCTGGAGTACATATCCCGGATAGTACGTTTAATTAAATCCGCTTCTTCATATAATAAAGTTGGTACATAACTATTTAATGCTTTTGTGCGGATTGAACTCCATACCCGAAGGAGGTACTCGTAATCGCGTTGAATATCAAGGCGCGATTTTTGCGAGCCTGCGGTACGAACAATAACCGCCATATCCTCAGGCATTTGCAATGTTTTTAAAATATCGCGAAGTCTGCGGCGATCACTAACCGATGCAATCCGGCGAGAAACACCACCAGTATGATTTGTATTTGGCATTAACACACAATATCGGCCTGCAACTGATAAATATGTTGTTAAAGCAGCACCTTTGTTTCCGCGCTCCTCTTTAACAACTTGTATCAGTAATATTTGCCGGCGTTTTAAAACATCTTGGATATTATAACGACGATGGGGCGGTAAATAATCATTATTACCATTAGATTTTGGCGCTTTTTCGATATCAATTTCTAATTCGTCATCATCCAAATCATCTAAGTCACTATCATCAGTATCTGTTGTTGGTGTTGTTTCCAAATCATCAAAATGACTACGTTTTCTTTTGCTATCATAAAAAGCATCAATTTCTTTACGTTCGCTATCTGGGATTAGAAAATAATCCGGATGAATTTCAGAAAAAGGCAAAAATCCGTGGCGGTTTCCACCATATTCAACAAAGGCGGCTTGTAAAGAAGGTTCAATTCTGGAAATTCGTGCAAGATATATATTTCCCTTGAGGGGTTTTTTTGATGTAACCTCTACTTCAAAATCTTCAATTTGGTTACCATCAATCAGTGCAACACGAGTTTGTTCTTGGTGGGTTGCATCCACCAAAATGCGTTTGGTTCCCATATGGGTTTCCTTAATTCTTATATAATTTTATAATTACTTTTTATATTCTCGTTTAATTTTTCCCAACATCAGCTGTCTTTTGCCTCAACCCATAAGGGAGGCATCATAGCCGGAGGAGCCAAATTAAATCGTAAACCCTAAAAAATAGAGTTAAATTATTATAACTCATTTATATATATACCTTCGAAATTAATATTTGCCAAGTTTTATATCATTTATTAACAGTTTTTTGCCGATTTTAGGATAAATTATTTACTATTCAGTGATTGCGTGAAAGTGTCATAGTTATAACAAATTTATCCGCCATATTATCTTTAAAAAAAAGATGAAGCATGTTATATACAGTGATGTTTTATAGATAATTCAGTAATAATAAGCTTATTTAAGTAATGTAGGACTTTATTTTGGCAAATAATAAAAAGAATTTCTCGGATAACGATTTTGATCCGTTTGAAGGTAATGAAGAAGAGGGTAATGGTAATGATTATGAAAATAGTTTTCATGTATATTCTGACGAACAAATACCATTTGCTAAAGAATATTCGGATTACAATATGTCTTCTCCTGAATTAGAGGAAGATATACTTTTTATGAATCATCTATCAGATGATCCAGAAGAAACTATGGCAGAAGAAAAGGCTAAGCCTAAAAAAGAAAAAAAGCCAAAAACAAAATCAAAAATCAAAAAACATAATCCGTTTAGCGGGTTAATTTCGTGGATTTTAGATAGTATATCATGGGTGGTTGGGGTTGCTCTTTTAAGTATTTTACTTTTATTAATTGCGGGTATGCCATTTTATCAAAAGGTAAAAACCGATGTATTATCCGAATATAATCCGGTAGAGACACTAAAGGGGCGGCATTATACAACAACATCAAAAATTTATGGTGATAATGGTGTATTATCTGAAATTGCCGAAGAAAATCGGTTTTATCTCCCTTTAAATAAAATTCCGATGCAAGTACAAAATGCATTTATTGCGACTGAAGACAGCCGATTTTATGACCATTTTGGTGCGGACCCTAAAGGGATTATTAAAGCCGTATTAGAAACCGTTGTTGATGGTGATGGCAGGGGAGCTTCGACAATAACACAGCAGATGGTGAAAAATGAAGTTTTAACGCCAATTGATCCGCAAACAGGTCGAAAGTTAGAGGCCAAAACAACGATTGATAGAAAAATTAAAGAAATTGTGGCCGCAATCGAAGTCGAAAAATCTTTAACAAAACAACAAATTTTAGAGCAATATCTCAATGGTATTCTATTGGGGCGTTTTCAAACCTATGGGGTTGCTACAGCGGCACAATATTACTTTAATAAAGAACTACCCGATTTAACCCTTGCGCAATCCGCCTATTTAGCAGGAACACCCAAAGCGCCATCAAATTATGATATTTGGAGAAATCCGGAGCGGGGTGAAAGCCGTAAAAAAACAGTTATCAACCGCATGCTTGACGATGGATATATTACAAAAGAAGAGGCTGATGCCGCAAAAGAAGAGCCTTTAGTGCCACAGCGTGTTGCAAAGTCATCGAAGGTTCAATATGCAGGGTATTTTGCAGCGGCTGTTCGCCAAAATCTGTTGAATATATCTAAAAAACAAGGGTTTAATGAAGACGGATTGACTGTTTATACCACTATTAATTCCCAGCTTCAAGAATATGCTTATAATGCCCTAAGAAATGGTCTTGTTAATTATGATCGCCGCCGTGGATGGCGAGGTGCAGGCCGAAATATTCCTTTAATTGATGAAAATGGTCGCCAAATTAATTGGATTGAACAATTAGATAATACAAAACTTGTAGGAATTGGAGATTGGGAAAAAGCTATAGTCTTATCAATGGGCTCAAACCAAGCCACATTGGGCTTTGTCGATGGTTCCAACGGTGTTTTAGATGCCGAAGGAATAAAATGGACTGGTCAATCATTATCGAAAGTTATTAAAGAAGGTGATATTGTTGCTGTAACGCTACTTGATCAAAATCGGTATGAGCTTCAGCAAATTCCGGCGGTATCTGGTGCTTTAGTTGCAATGGATCCAAATACAGGTAAAATATTAGCCCTACAAGGTGGTTTTGGTTACGATGCAAATGGCGGCGCTTATAATCGGGCAACTGATGCATGGCGGCAACCGGGGTCATCCTTTAAGCCTTATGTTTATTTGGCGGCGATGGAAAACGGATATACACCAGCAACTAATGTGGTGGATCAACCGATACGCTATGGCGATTGGGAGCCAAAGAACTATGGGGGTGATTTTAAAGGGCAAATGACTTTTAGAAGAGCATTATGTTTATCCAGAAATACACCAACAGTCCAAATAGGTGAGGCTGTAGGTATGCCCAAGGTTGCAGATACAGTAAAACGCTTAGGTGTTATTACCAACGAAAAAGAACTTACAGCAATATCACAACAGCTTTCGGCAACATTAGGTTCGCAAGAAGTTACACCTTTGCGCATGGCGATGGGATATTCGCAAATTGTCAATGGTGGCCGCAAAATAACCCCAGCTTTAATTGATCGTATTCAAGATTTATCGGGTAAAATTGTTTATCGCCATGATAGCCGAGAATGTGCAACATGTAATCAAACGGATTATGATGGTAGTGCCATGCCATATATTGCCGATGAACGTGAGCAAGTGCTTGACCCTATTGCAGCATTTCAGGTAGCAACTATATTAAGATGCGTGGTTACAAATGGTACAGCAACTCGCGTTGGGCGAGAGCTTGATTTTCCGGTAGCAGGTAAAACGGGTACAACCAATGATGAAAAAGATGCATGGTTTGTCGGCTTTACCCCCGATTTAGTTGTTGCGGTTTATGTTGGTTTTGACCAACCAAGAAAATTAGGGCGTGGAATGACCGGTGGGCAATTAGCAGCACCGATATTTATTGATTTCATGCGTGAGGCTCTTAAAGGCCATGAAAAAACGCCATTCCGCGTTCCCGAAGGAGCAACAATGATGTATGTGAGTGATAGTGGTTGGCCAACTTATAGTCGCGAAGGGCATTTAACGGCATTTAAACCGGGTACCGAACCTGTGAATGGCCCGCAGATGCTCAGCGGAGGCTCTGCTATGATTTATGATGATCCGTCATCAAATGGTGCTGTAACTCAGGCAACCGGTGGGTTGTGGTAAAAGGATAATATATAAACATGCGTGCAGAATTTGTTAATATAAGCGAAGATATCAAGCGATCAACTGAATTGCTAAGGGGGGCGCTTTGACTATGACCAAGCTGTTTTGCGCCTAGATGAACTGAATAGTTTAATTGAAGACCCCGATTTTTGGAATGACGCAGCAAAAGCTAAAGATATCATGCAAGAGCGTAATCGGTTGGAATCTGGGATTCAGGCAGTTAATGAGCTTGAGCAAGGATTAAAAGATAATATAGAGCTTATTGAGCTTGGTGAGTTAGAAGGCGATGAGGAAATTATTTCTGAAGCCGGAGAAGCCTTAGAAAAATTAAAAGAAGTAGCTGATTTGGCAGAGTTTAATGCATTACTTTCGGGTGAGGCTGATCATTCTAATAGTTTTTTAGAGATACATTCTGGTGCGGGCGGAACAGAAGCCCAAGATTGGGTTGCGATGGTTTTGCGTATGTATATTCGTTTTGCGGAGCGCCATGGATATAATGTTGCTGTAATGGAAGAAAGTAGCGGCGATGAAGCTGGGTTAAAATCAGCAACAATTAAAGTTTCTGGCGAAAATGCTTATGGTTGGTTAAAGACCGAAAGCGGTGTGCATCGTTTAGTGCGTATTTCTCCGTTCGATTCAAATGCAAGGCGACATACGAGCTTTTGCTCTGTTGGTGTGTATCCGGAAATTGATGATAATATTGAAGTGGATATTAAAGAAGAAGATGTGCGTGTGGATACGTATCGGGCATCAGGTGCGGGTGGACAGCATGTGAATAAAACGGAATCAGCCGTTCGGTTAACCCATGCACCAACAGGCATTGTGGTTCAGTGCCAAAATGATCGTTCGCAACATAAAAACCGTGCGGCCGCATGGAGTATGTTGCGGGCACGCTTATATGAGTTAGAGTTACAAAAAAGAGAAGAAGCTGCAGCTGAGGAACATGCCCAAAAAACCGATATCGGTTGGGGGCATCAAATTCGCTCTTATGTGTTACATCCTTACCAAATGGTGAAAGATTTACGTACAAACATCGAAACTTCTGATACGGGGGGGGTTTTAGACGGTAAATTAGATGCTTTTATTCAAGGGGCTTTGGCGCAAAAAGTTTATAAAACTTAAAGCGCCGTAACCTTAATAAAAAGTTATTCTGGTAAAGCTTTCAGATAAATCTCTTTAGCCATTTTTGCATCAATTTTCTGATCTTCACCGATATTATATGGGTGCTGTAAACGTAAATTGGCAACCAATTCATCAATTTGATCTTCGGTAACATAATCGGGTAAACGGATAGGCGAACCTAAGGCCATGAAAAAGGCCTCGATTTGTTGAACAACATCTTCCCCCTTGATTTTTCCACTCATGCCCAAAACCTCTTTTGTATAGGTTTTTAGTTTTGCTTCTTTAATATTCATGCGCACACGGAAAAGGGCAGGCATAATCATCGATAAACTAGCCCCATGGTCTATTCCATATTTGGCGGTTAATTCATGGCCAAGCATGTGGGTAGCCCAATCTTCATCTACCCCTAAACCCAATTGTTGGTTTAAAGCTAATGTCGCGGTATACATTATCTGAGAGCGCAGATTATAATCCGTTGGGTTCGATACCAATAATAATCCGCATTCATGGAGTGTTTTTAATAAGGCCTCGGCCATATGGTCCTGAATAGGTGTGTCTTTTCGCACAACCATATATTGCTCCATAATGTGAACATAAGCATCAACAATTCCGTTTATTGTTTGTTTTAATGGGAGAGAATATGTTGTTTCGGGATCTAAAATAGCAAAATCAGGCCGAACAGCATCATTGTGAAAAGGTGTCTTTTTACCAAATTCTCTACGGGAGATAACTGCCGATGGATTAGACTCTGAGCCAGTAGCTGGTAATGTTAATATGGTTGATAATGGTATAGCCTTTGTGATGTTAGAGCCAAAAGCTTCCATAATTTCCCATGGTTCACCTTCAAAAACCGCTGCTGCTGCAATAAATTTTGTTCCATCAAGTACCGAACCACCGCCAACTGCTAATAAGTAATCGATATTTTCATCCTTAACTATTTTTACGGCTTTCATTAAGGTTTCATATTCTGGGTTGGGCTCTATGCCGCCAAATTCAGTAAAATCATGATTTTTTAAAGCCGATTTCACTTGATCCATCACACCATTTTTAAAAATACTACCACCGCCATAAGTAATGAGTATTTTTTTATTTTTTGGTATTAAATTAGCAATTCGCGCAATTGTACCTTTACCAAATACAAGACGGGTTGGGTTATAATATTCAAAATTATACATTCTTCTCCTCCTTTCAAAAAAACTTATATCTCCAATATAGTCTTAGATAATCGACTTGTGAAGTCTATTAAAAATGTTTATATTATCCACAGATAATATAAGGATTACTTCATGTTTGCTCAATATATTGAAAATGAAAAAAAAAGTATTTTAGAACGTTTATTTGAATGTTTGCGGATAGCAAGTATTTCGGCAGATTCACAATATAGAGATACATGTCTCAAACAAGCAAATTGGCTTATAGAGCTTTTTGAGCGTTGGGGATATCAGGCTGAGCTGTGGCAAGCGGATGTAGCCGATGGTTTACCGACCGTGTTTGCGCAAAATGAGCAAATAGATGGTCGCCCAACGATATTATTTTATGGCCACTACGATGTGCAACCTGTTGACCCGATTACATTATGGGATAGCGATCCGTTTGAGCCGATTATTAAAGATAATTATATCTTTGCCCGCGGTGCTAATGATGATAAAGGGCAGCTATTTACATTTTTAGAAGCATTACATGCTTTTGATATTGTCGGAAATTCCCTTAATCTTAATATTAAAATTTTCTTAGAGGGAGAGGAGGAATCCGGTAGCCCGTCGTTAAAAGGGATACTAGATAGCCATAAAAATCAGCTTGCCTGCGATGTTGTTTTAGTGAGTGATGTTGATATGTGGTCGCCAACCCAGCCGGCATTTACCACAATGCTTAAAGGTAAAGCGGCTTTTGAAGTTACGTTAACAGGTCCTATACGCGATTTACATTCAGGTTTATACGGCGGCCCGGTCTCCAACCCAGCAGTAATTTTATCACGAATAATTGGTAAAATGTTCGATGATAATAATCATGTATTAATTCCCGGATTTTATGATGATATTAAGGAAATAGATGCAAATATTAAACAAAATTGGGCACCGTTAAATGAACATCTCTTAAAAAACATGGCCGATGTCGGTATGACTGTTCCTGGAGGTGAGAAAGGTTATACAGCATTAGAGCAAAATTGGTGTCGCCCAACATTAGAGATTAACGGCTTAACATCGGGCTATCAAGGAGAGGGTGGTAAAACCATTATTCCTTCTAAAGCCAGTGCAAAAATTAGTTGTCGGTTGGTTGAGGGGCAGGATCCTAATAAAATATTGAAATCATTTCATGAGTTTTTCCATAAACATTGCCCTACAGATATTAAAGTTAATTTTGAAGGTGAAGCTGGTGCAAGAGCTTTTGTTGTGGATCATAATGATCCGTTTGTCCAAAAGGCAAAGAATGCTTTGGATGATATATTTAAAGATGAATGTTTGCTTATTGGTTGTGGGGCATCTATACCGGCTGCAATAGATTTAAAAGAAATAACCAATGCACCGATTATTTTGGGTGGTTGGGGGCAGCCATCGGATGCGATACATGCACCCAATGAAAATTATAGCTTAGGTCGATTTTTTAAAGGAATTGAGGGCTGGGGAGCCATTTTACAAGCTTTTGAGAAGAAGGAAATTTTATAAATGACACCACAAATTAAACTTCAGAAAATGGCAGAATGTGCAGATAATTTTTTAAAAAATGATGTTTTCCCTAAATGGATTAATGAAGGTGTGTTTACCGATAATAGAGGCTTTGTAGAAGAGTTTGATTTAAAAACAGGAAAGCCAGCTTTACAATCTTTTCGGCGGTTACGGGTACAAGGTCGGCAAACATGGGCTTTTGCGACTGCAGCAACAGCCGGATATGACCCAGAGAAAAATTTACAAGCAGCCAAATATGGTTGGCAAGCGATTACAACACAATTTGCCCTTTCGGGTGGTGGTTTTATGCATTCGGTTGATGTAAACGGGCAGCCCCTTAATGAAGAATGTTTTTTATATGAGCAAGCCTTTGTTCTATTAGGTGCGGCAGGTCTATATGGAGCCACAAAAGATGAGCAATATTTAACCGAAGCTAAAAATTTATATAGCTGGATTAATGGAAATATGAAAGCTGAAGAAGGGTTTTATACAAGTTATGGCAACCCAACCGAACCACGCCAACAAAATCCGCATATGCATTTATTTGAAGCTTTAATGGAGCTTTATACCGTAAGTGATAATAAATATTGGTTAGATGAGGCTTCTAAAATTTACACTCTTTATCAAAAATATTTTTATGATTCCAAATATAAGCTATTGCGCGAATTTTTTAAAGCTGATTGGAAAGCTTACTACCCCATAAAAGGGGATAGTATTGAGCCCGGCCATAATTTTGAGTGGGTATGGTTACTCAACCATTACAGAAAATTAGCGCAAATAGATGATAAAACCAAAAATGATTTATATGCATTTGCCCTAAAAACAACCAATGATAATAGCTTTGGTTATGATGAATGTGACCCCAAAGGTAAAATTATTCGTAAAACATCGCGTTTATGGGTTCAGACCGAGGAACTTAAAGCCAATTTAGCTCAATATGAGGTTACTTCTGAAGATGTTTTTATTGAGCGTGCCGAACAATGCTTAGATAATATATTCACCTATTATTTAAGAGATAACGGATTATGGGGGGATCAGCTAGATGATAAGCTAAATGAGCTATCGGCTATTACACCGGCGAGTACTTTTTATCATATCTATTTAGCTTTTGCCGAGGTTATGCGTGTAGCTAAGCTCAATTAATCATTAACTATTGGTAATTGTATACTCACAGCAGCCTGAGCGGCTAGCCCCTCAGAACGGCCAGTAAACCCAAGTTTTTCGGTTGTTGTGGCTTTTACGCTAACCCTTGATACAGAAATATTCATAATTTCGGCAATCTTTTTACGCATTTCATCGCGAATAGGGGTGATTTTGGGGCGTTCACCTATGATGGTTAAATCTACATTAATAATTTTTCCACCTAATTTATTTAATCTTTCGCAGGCATAAATTAAAAATTGGTCAGAGGCTGCACCTTTCCATTGGTTATCAGAAGGTGGAAAATGAGAACCTATATCGCCATCGGCCATTGCTCCAAATAGGGCATCGGTAATGGCATGGAGTGCCACATCGGCATCAGAATGGCCTTTGAGTGTTTTTTCAAATGCTAACTTTATACCTCCAAGCCATAAATGATCACCTGTAGCAAAAGCATGAACGTCAAAACCTGTCCCTATACGTGTTTCATAAATCATCTCATATTCTCTTTCGTCTTTAGGTATATCATCGATATAAGTTATTTTTTTATTATCTTTGCTACCCATAATTGTCGCAATATCATAACCTTCGGCTTCAAAAATAGCGGCATCATCGGTGAATTGTTTACCTTTTTGGTTTTTATGTGCCGTATAAATTTCGGGCCAATGAAAGGCCTGTGGTGTTTGTGCACGCTTATAAAACTCACGCGGTATTGTACTTACAATGATACCATCCTTTGTAACTTCCTTAATCGTATCGGTAATATCAAGGGTAGGGATAACGCCTAAGCAGTCCTTTAAGCGGTCTTGTAGGCGGTATAAAATATCATCACTTATCCAAATACGAGCAGCATCGTGAATGTAAATATAATCAGGGTTGATATCTAAGTTTTTGATGGATTCTAAAGCACAATAAACAGAATCTTGGCGTTCCTTACCACCAAAAACAGGCGGTAATAAATTAGGTGCATCTTTTATTGCTTCATTATAATATTTTTGATGATCAGGATGAATAGCCACCAGAATCGCATCAAAAAGACCGCTATCGTTTAGGCGATCAATCACATGGCGTAATATTACCTTGTTTTTATACATATAATATTGCTTGGGTAAACTATCACCAAAACGGCTTCCACTACCAGCAGCAACAAGGATTGCTATATTTTTATACAATTTTTTTTGCATTTACTGCCTATTTTCCAATCAAATGCTTGCCTTTTTTTGTGTTTTGCACGATATTTAATCACATGACAAAAAAAATGCAACTTAACAAAATAGAATTTGGTTCGGTTATCATCGAAAAACCCATATTACTTGCCCCTATGGCAGGTGTAACGGATAGACCGATGCGTAAAATCGTAAGAGATTACGGTGTTGGTCTATGTTATTCGGAAATGATTGCAAGTCAAGCAATGGTTCGTGCCAATGATAAAACATTAAAAATGTCGGAAGCAGCTGACGATGATGGACCACTGGCTATTCAGTTGGCAGGGAGTGACCCCAAAATTATGGCCGAGGCCGCAAAAATGAATGCGGATCGGGGGGCGTGCCTAATTGATATGAATTGTGGGTGCCCTGTTAAAAAAATTGTTAAAGGCATTGCAGGCTCGGCATTATTACAGGATATCGATTTGGCGGCACGTAATATAGAGGCTATGGTCAAGGCTGTGGATATTCCTGTAACAATAAAAATGCGTTTAGGCTGGGATTACGAAAATATTAATGCGGATAAATTAGCCTATTTAGCCCAAGAGGCTGGGGCATCGATGGTTACAGTACATGGTCGAACACGCCAACAATTTTATAATGGTACAGCAAATTGGCAAATGATTAAAAAAGTTGTTGATGCAGTAAAAATTCCGGTTGTTGCTAATGGTGATATATTCACGCCACAAGATGCTAAAAAAGCTTTAGAAGATTCAGGAGCTGCCGGGGTAATGGTGGCCAGAGGCATATATGGTAAGCCATGGTTACCGGCTTATATCATCCATTATTTGGAGCGTGGTGAGATTTTAGAAGAGCCAGATTTAGCCCATAAATACAAATTGATACTCGCACATTTTGAAGCAATGGTTACACATTATGGTGATGTTGCTGGTGTACGGATGTCGCGAAAACATATGGGCTGGTATTCAAAAGGATTACGGGAATCAGCCGATTTTCGCCGGCGCATCAATAAGTTAAAAGATGCAAATGAAGTGAGAGATGAGCTTCATCGGTATTTTGAGGAACAATTAAACATGCAGGCAACCCTATGACAATAAAAACAAAAGCTTGGTTAGAATCTGCCCTTTCTTCAGAGGATACGTTAGATGCGTTATCCGATGCTATTTTGATTGTTGGTCCTCATGGAACGATAAGATGGGCCAATGTTGCTTCCGAAGGTCTGTTTCGGCTAAGCCGTGCCCGATTGTTAAATACTAAGTTGGTTGATTTACTTAATGAGGATCACCCAATTATAGCATTGTTACAACGCCATATTACTGAGGAAACAACAACAATGGCGCGGGATATTCAGCTGCATCCTAAACATACGCAATCGAGCCATTTGCTTGATGTTCAAATAATGCCCTTGCGTGGTGATGATTTGCAAACAAGGTATATTCTGACTTTACGCGAAAAAAATATTAATGTTATTCGTACTTGGGACGAAAATGTAAAAGGTGAAAATCAGATAGAGCTTATGGCCTCTGTTTTAAGCCATGAAATTCGTAATCCTTTAGCCGGTATTCGCGGTGCCGCACAGCTTTTAAGTAAAAATTTAAATGATGATGATAAGCCTTTGGCAGACATTATTATTGAGGAAGTGGATCGGATTAATCGTTTTATTGAGCAGTTACAAGAGGCTGATTTTAATAAAAATGAATTTGCCCCGATAAATATTCACAAATCATTAAATGTTGCCATTCGTAATTTACGTTCGCTCTTTGGGGATCAGTTTTATATTGCCGAGGATTTTGACCCATCATTACCCGAAGTTTACGGACATGAAGATAGTTTGATACGTATGTTCATTAACATTGCCCGCAATGCAGTAGAAGCCTTACCAGAAAAAAATGGGCGTATTACTTTTAGGACCTATTGGAACCCCGGTGTTCGTTTTCGGCAAAACTCACAGTTAGCCAATAGTACTTTACCACTTGTGGTCGAAATTGAAGATAATGGCATAGGTATTGCCAAAGAAATGCAAACGCGGATTTTTGATCCATTTGTCACAAGCAAAAAGAATGGAAGTGGCTTAGGTTTGGCACTTTCATCAAAAATTATGAGTGAACATCACGGTTTTATTGAATGTGATAGCAAACAAGGACGCACCCGATTTATTATGCGTTTTCCTATTTACCAACCCGGAAAAGAAGTAAGAGAAAATAATGCAACGTAAAGCCAATATTATCATTGCCGATGACGATAGTGCTATTCGGACTGTCATAGCAAGAGCCTTAGTCCAAGAAGGATATAAGGTCGATACCGTATCTACTGCAGCTATGTTATGGCAAAAGGCCATGCGTGGAGAAGGTGATGCTATTGTGACCGATGTTGTTTTGCCCGATGGTGATGGTATCGATATTTTATCGCGTATCCATCGGCATCGTCCGGAGGTTCCGGTGATTGTTATTTCGGGGGAATCGACATTGCAAACAGCGGTTCGGGCAACGGATGAGGGTGCATTTGAATATATCCCAAAGCCATTTGACCTTAATGATATTATTGATGCCGTTAATCGGGCAATGGAAATAGAAGAAATTGAAGTTTCGGAAATGCCTGTGAGTAAAAAAGAGAAATCTCCTAAACTCATTGGGCGCTCTAAAGCGATGCAAGATGTTTATCGTACTATTGCGCGGGTTGCACGAACAAATCTCTCTGTATTAATCACGGGTGAATCGGGTACAGGTAAGGAACTTGTTGCGCAATCTTTACATGAATATGGCCCAAGGGTCGAAAATCCATTTATTGCCGTAAATATGGCGGCAATTCCTCATGATTTAATCGAAAGTGAGCTTTTTGGCCATACTAAAGGGGCTTTTACTGGGGCAACAAGCTCTTCACAAGGTCGGTTTTCCCAAGCGCAGCATGGTACATTATTTCTAGATGAAATCGGCGATATGCCGCTCAATGCCCAAACTCGATTATTGCGGGTTTTGCAAGAGGGAGAATTTCGTCCCATTGGTGCAGCCAATACAGTAAAAACCGATGTGCGTATTGTTGCGGCAACCCATCGTAATTTAAATGACTTGGTGCGCCAAGGATTGTTTAGGGAAGATTTACTTTATCGCCTTAATGTTATTCCGCTTCATATTCCGCCTTTGCGGGATAGGCCAGAGGATATTAAAGAATTGACCCATCATTTTTTAGAACAAGCAGGCCATGATGGTTTACCCGTAAAAATTATCAATGAAGATGCTTTGGAGCTATTAACACGTTATCATTGGCCGGGGAATGTAAGAGAGCTAGAAAATATGGTGCGCCGTATTGCTGCTTTACATCCGGATCCGATTATTAATACCCATACAGTTCAAGAAGCTTTTGGGCAAAAAATGGGTGAGATGATAAATGATGCTCGCGGAAACCAACCATTATCGCAAATTAAAGAAAATTTATCCGAGGCGGTGGATCGTATACTTTCGGGTTGGTTTGATGCTCATGGTAATCAACCGATGACCCCCGGTTTATATGGTCGTGTATTGCGCGAGATTGAGAAACCACTTTTACGGTTAACTTTAGAATATACAAAAGGGAACCAAAGTGAGGCTTCGGAAATTTTGGGTATTAACCGCAATACTTTAAGAAAAAAACTTAAAGAACTCGATTTAAATGCTAAAGGGCAGTAATAGCATGAATATTTTAAAAAAGCTTGCTCTTAATCGACCAACACGTATTTTAGCACTTTGCTTAGGTGTTATGATTGCCTTAACAACCTATGCGACTTTAAGAGAATTTTCGAGCTTTGATCTCAATAATATTGCCTCGCGCCATTCCTATTTAATGCGCCTTTTATTCATCGATATTGGGCTAATATTTATTTTGGCCTGCATCATATTTTATCGGCTCTGGCAAATATATTTAAATATGAAGAAAAAACAGCCGGGTTTTATTATTCGTTATAAATTAACCATGCTTTTTGGCGTTTTAGCTGCATTACCTGCTGTTGCTATTGCTATATTAGCCGGCATATATATTCATACCAGTTTACAGGGGTGGTTTAATGAGCGCATATCAACGGCCATTAACGAATCTTCGGCTGTTGCACAAGCTTATTTAGAAGAACATCAACGCACAATTTTAGGTGATGCAGCCTCATTATCACAAACGATGGAGGCTCAATTAGAGCGAAGTTATCAGCGCCGGCGCTCAACTTTTATGAATGCAAGTGAAATCAAAAATGCGATTGCAAATGATATTAATTTGGCATTATCTAATCAATCGGCAGATAAAAAAATTACCGAGGCTGTTGTTGTTGATGATTCTGGCGATGTGATATTTCGTTCTTTTCAGACGTTAATTTTTGGACGTATTGATATACCCGAAGATATTTTTTTAAAAGCCGACCAAGGTCAGTCGATTATTTTAGATAATCGGGCAAATGAGCGCCGTGTTCGGGCTTTAATAAAATTACCAAACTCTATTGATACATTACTGGAGCGTAAAAGCTACTTACTCATTGGTCGCCCAATTGATGCCGAGGTGCTTAACCATGTTACCAATACGCAATCGGCAACAGCAGAATATAATTTACTTGAAAATCAAAGGGTTAGAACACAAAATATTTTAATTTTATTATATGCGATTATTGCATCTATCTTTTTATTGGCTTCATTATGGTTTGGTATGTTGATTGCAGGGCGAATTTCGCGCCCGATTATTGCTCTTATTCAGGCTTCTCGCGCCGTATCGGCAGGGGATTTAGATGCACAAGTGGTTGTTCGTGATACAAAAGATGAAATTAAACTTTTAGGCGATAGCTTTAATGATATGACCGCCCAATTAAAAAGCCAGCAACTGAGTTTATTAACCACCAATGCAGAGCTAGAAGAAAGGCGGCAGTTTATTGAGACGGTTTTAACAGGGGTTTCGGCGGGTGTTATTTCAACTGATGAAAATAATAATATTACCTTAGTAAATCCACAGGCTGAAGAACTTTTGGATATTAAAGAACAAGATGCAAGAGGGCAAAATCTTTATACTCTAATTCCTGAATTTTCACTTTTATCAAATATGCAAGGAACAACCGAAATTACGGTGAGTCGCAAAAATCAAACGCGAATATTACAATGCCAAATTACGGTGGAAGATGTTAATAATGTAATTACCGGGTATATTATTACATTTGATGACATCACCAGTTTACAAGCAGCGGAGAGAAAAGCTGCATGGTCTGGGGTTGCCCGCCGAATTGCCCATGAAATTAAAAATCCTTTAACGCCCATCCAGCTTTCGGCCGAGCGTTTACAACGACGTTATACCAAAATAATTGATCCGGATGATGAAGTTTTTGAACTTTGTCTTAAAACAATAATTCGCCAAGTGGATCAGATTGGCCGTTTGGTTCAAGAATTCTCATCATTTGCCCGTTTACCTGAGCCTTTGTTGAAACAACAAAATATTAATATGATTATTAAAGGAATTTTTGAGCTTGAAAAACAACGGGATCATTTGGTGGATATGCAACTTAATTTGCCAAGTAATGATATTACTGGAAATATTGATGAAGGGCTTATAACACAAGCATTAACAAATTTATTGAAAAATGCATCAGAAGCAGCTCTTTCAAATAACCCTAATGGACAAGCAAAAGTATATATTTATCTTGATGACATACAATCGGATAATTTTTTTGATATTATCATCGAAGATAACGGTGCGGGGTTTCCCGAAAACGACCGTAACCGTGTGCTTGAACCATATGTTACCACCAAAAAAGAAGGGACGGGATTAGGGTTAGCAATTGTACAAAAAATTATTAATGACCATGGTGGTGAACTCTTATTAGATGATAGTAAAAAATTAAAAGGCGCAAAGGTTATATTGCGTTTTCCAAAAAACTGAATAAAATAATAGAATAAAACACAATAAATCGAGAGAGGCTCAATGGCTTTAGAAATTCTTATAGTTGATGACGAAGACGATATTCGTTTTTTAACTGCAGGTATATTAGAAGATGAAGGTTATGAAACAAGAGAGGCAGCCAATGACAAGGCGGCTCTTGATGCTATAAATTATCGCCAGCCTCATTTAGTTTTATTAGATATTTGGCTAGAAGGCAGCCGTTTAGATGGTTTGGGTATTTTAGATGCTATTAAAAAAGATAATCCTGATTTACCCATTTTGATGATGTCTGGCCATGGGAATATTGAAACAGCGGTTGATGCGATTAAAAGGGGTGCTTACGACTTTATTGAAAAGCCGTTTAAATCAGACCGATTACTTCTTTTGGTGGATAGAGCATTGGAAAACGCAAGATTAAAGCGTGAAAACAAGGAATTAAAAAAGCAAAATGCATTTACCAGTGAACTTATTGGTGATTCGTTAAAAATGCGCCAACTTAAAAGCCTTATTCAGAAAATTTCTCCCACGAATAGCCGCATATTGATTAAAGGGCCCGCAGGCTCGGGTAAAGAGATTGTAGCGCGCTCTATTCATGAAGCCTCGTTGAATACCGAAGGTTCATTTGTTATTGCAAGCTGTGCAAATATGGTACCCGAAACATTAGAAGAAGAATTATTTGGTATTGAAGGCGATGATAATCATCCGGCAAAAATTGGCTTGTTAGAGCAAGCTCATAAGGGAACTTTATTGCTTGATGAAGTAGGGGATATGCCCTTAGAAACACAGGCAAAAATCACACGATTATTGCAAGACCAAACTTTTTATCGCATTAATGGAACGCGCCCAGTTTCGGTAAATGTTCGGATTATGGCTTCAACAACCCAAGACCTAGCAGAAAAAATAACACAAAATAAATTTCGGGAAGATTTATATTATCGATTAAATGTTGTACCAATTGAAATTGCACCTTTGAAAGATAGGCGTGATGATGTAATTAAACTTGCCGATTATTTCTTAGCGATGATTACAAGTAACTTATCAAGTGCAATTACTGGTTTTTCAGATGATGCCAAAACAATATTACAAAGTTGGGATTGGCCGGGAAATGTACGAGAACTTAAAAATTTAATTGAGCGTGTTGTTATTATGGCAACAGATAATGACAATAATGAAATTACAGCCGAAGTGTTGCCCGAGGAGATTAAAAATAGTGATCGGATAAAGTCTGTTGGTGAAACCTATCAGGAACTCATAACAAAACCGTTAAGAGAAGCCAGAGAAGAGTTTGAAAGACGATATTTAGAAACTCAGCTTATTCGGTTTAATTATAATATTTCGAGGACAGCGAGTTTTATTGGCATGGAGCGCTCTGCATTGCATCGGAAAATAAAAATGCTTGGCTTAACAAGTGAAGATAAAACCAACGATGATGATAATGAATAGAGGATAAAAATATATGAAAGTTATTATTGGTGGTGCAGGGGAAGTTGGATCTTCAATTGCGCGTTATTTGGCAGAAGAAGATAATGAAGTAACAATCATTGATCAAGATCCGCAACTTGTAGCAAGCATATCGGGCTCAACAGATATAAGAGCTGTAAGAGGGCATGCAGCGCTTCCTGAAACATTAGAGAATGTTGGTGTAAAAGATGCCGATATCGTCATTGCAGTTACACCATCGGATGAAGTAAATATGGTCATTTGTCAAATGGCGCACTCGTTATTTAATGTTCCGGTTAAAATTGCCCGTATTCGTGAGCAAGGATATTTGGATCAGCGATGGTCGGATATTTTTCGATCTGACCATATGCCGATTAATCATGTAATTTCTCCTGAAACTGAGGTTGCCCATGCGTTTGTTGAGCGGCTTCGGGTTCCGGGCGCAGGTGATGTATTTTCTTTAGCAAGAGGGAAAGCACAATTAATCAATTTAAGACTAACAAATACATGTCCTGTTTTAAAAACACCGTTAAAGGAAATTAGTCAGCTTTTCCCTGATCTTAATGTAACAATCATGGCTATTTTACGTGAAAATCAGCTAATTGTCCCTAAAACGGGGCAAGAAGAGCTATTGGTTGGGGATCAAATTTATTTTGCGGTTGAGACTATTCAGCTTAATCGGGCACTCTCAGCTTTTGGTTATGAAAATGAGGAAACTCCGCGTATTTTAATAGTTGGTGGGGGCAAAGTTGGGTTGCGATTAGCTCAAAATCTTGCAAATGATATTCAACATAAAGTTCAAGTGAATATTATTGAATATGATAAAAAACGGGCTGTTGAAATTGCATCGGAAGTTAAAGGTACATCTATTCGCGTTTATAACGGAGATGCGCTCGATTCGGAAATCCTCAAAGAAGCTTCAGCAGAAAATAGCCAAGCCATTGTTTGTGTTACCAATGATGATGAAACCAATGCCTTAGCATGTTTATTGGGTAAAAAGTTGGGTATACGTAATAATTTAGCACTGATTAATCGGGCGGGTTACGATACTTTACTAACAAATATTGGTATCGATAGTGTTGTGATGCCACGCTCAATTACAGTAAGTTCTATTTTGCGTCATGTTCGTCATGGCCGAATAATTTCGGCACATGCCATTGCTCATGACCAAGGTGAGGTTTTAGAGGCTTTGGCTTTAGAAACATCAAATATTGTCGGCACCCCATTAAGAGATTTGGACTTACCCAAAGAAATTATTATTGGTGCTGTTATTAGAAATGGAGCGTTTATTCGTCCCCGAGGGAGTACGGTAATTAATGCCGAAGATCACGTTATTTTATTTGCAACAAAAAAATCAATTCGTAAAGCAGAGCGCTTGTTTAGTGTAAGCCTAGAATGGTTTTAAAAGGAGTTTATTATGCCAAAATCACTCATTTCTTACGTTAATGGGCGTTATATTTATAATCAGTTTGCCATGGTTCATATTGAAGATAGGGGCTATCAATTTTCAGACGGTGTTTATGAGGTTGTTTCATATATTAATGGCCAGTGGGTCGATTTAGATTGGCATTTGGATCGTTTAGAATATTCATTGAGCGAACTAAAAATAGATATGCCAATGAGCCGTAAAGTATTAGAAATTGTTATTAATAACTTAATGAAAAAAAATAGGATAAGAAACTCTGCTTATGTTTATTTGCAAATTACCCGGGGTGTTGCACCCAGAAACCATGTTTTCCCTATTGTTTCACAACCTTCTTTGGTTATGACGGTTAAAAGATTTTATCCGCCGGCTTTAAATGATGCATATAAAGGAATAAAAGTGATTACAGGTCCAGAAATTCGGTGGGCTAGGCCAGATATTAAATCAGTTTCTCTATTACCCAATATCTTGGCCAAACAGGCAGCAAAAGAGCAGGGGGCAGATGAATACTGGTTCATCAAACAAGATGGAATTACAGAGGGCGGATCTTCAAACTCTTGGATTGTAACAAAAAATAATGAGTTAATTACGCATCCGAGTAATGGTGAGATTTTAAAAGGCATCACAAGAAACCGAATTATAGAAATTGCAAAAGAACTTGGTTTAAACTTTGTTGAAAGAACATTTTCTTTAGAAGAAGCCTATGATGCGAAAGAAGCTTTTGTTTCTTCTTCAACAGCACTGATAAGACCTGTTGTGCAAATTGACGATAAAAAAATTGGTCAAGGTGAAGCAGGGCCAATAACAAAAAATTTAATTGCTCAATTTTATGCTGCATTTGGATTATAAAAAAGAAAATTTGCAAGCAACCAAAAGCTTTGGTATTCTTAAAGAGTAAATAGGGAAATTGTTCCTCAATAAAAATAATAAAAAGGAGCTCATCAATGGGTGCAGAACGTAGCCAAAATGTTCAAGATGTTTTTCTTAATCAGGTTCGTAAGTCAAAAACATCAGTAACAATTTTTTTAGTTAATGGAGTCAAGCTACAAGGGATTATTACTTGGTTTGATAATTTTTCAATATTATTGCGCCGGGATGGGCATTCGCAATTGGTTTATAAACATGCGGTATCAACTATTATGCCCAATGGGCCTGTTCAGCTTTATGATGAAGAACAAGGTGAAGATGAGTAATCAATATGTATGATGATAAGGTTGTTATGCTTTAATGGCTAATAATAATTGCTTAATCATTCATCCAAGACTAAAAAAAAATAATTATAACCGATCCATAGAAAATGCGCTTGATGAAGCGGTAGGCTTGGCCGAAGCTATTAATTTGAATGTAGTTGAGGCCATAGCTTTTACATTAAGCAAAGTAAAACCCGCCACATATATTGGCGAAGGCCAAATAGAATATATAAAAAATAAGGCTGCCGAGTTTGAAGAACCTGAGGTTTTGATATTTGATGGTAGTCTTACTCCCAGTCAACAACGAAACCTAGAACGTGCTTTAGACCTTAAAGTTATTGATAGAACAGGTTTAATTTTAGAGATATTTGGCGAGCGTGCACAAACAAGAGAAGGGCGTGCGCAGGTTCAATTGGCCTCATTAAGCTATCAACGCTCTCGGCTTGTTCGCTCATGGACACACTTAGAGCGGCAAAAAGGTGGGGCAGGCTTTATGGGTGGCCCGGGCGAACGGCAAATAGAGCTTGATAGACGAATGATTGATGACCAAATTGGGCGGATTAAAAAAGATTTAGAGCAAATAAAACGTACAAGGGATTTGCAAAGGGGTAAGCGAAAGCGCGTTCCTTGGCCGGTTGTTGCATTGGTTGGTTATACAAATGCTGGAAAATCAACATTATTTAATGTTTTAACTCAAGCAGATGTTATGGCCAAAGATATGCTGTTTGCAACATTAGACCCAACAATGCGCGCACTCAAGTTACCAAGTGGAAAACAAATAATTTTAGCCGATACGGTTGGATTTATTTCGGACTTACCACACCAGCTTGTAGAAGCCTTTAAAGCAACATTAGAGGAGGTCACGCAGGCCGATTTGCTTTTGCATGTTATTGATGTAAGCGATGCAGATAATGAAGAATATCAAAACAATGTTTTAGAAGTTCTTGAAAATATAGGCATAGATGAAGCTGATCAAGAGAAGCATATAATTGATGTTTTTAATAAAATAGATTTATTAGATGCCGAAGAACGACAACAAATGGTCAATAAATTTTCTGTAAATAGAGTGCAAAATAAGGTTGCAATTTCAGCCTATGAACGGCTTTATTTAGATAAATTGCTTACATTAATCGATGTAAAACTGAGTGAGGATGAAGAAGAATATTCAATCCGGATACCGGCAGCCCAAGGCGAAATTATTGCATGGTTGCATGAAAATTCAGTTGTTTTAAGTTTACAATATAATGATGATGGCTGGGCAGAAATTTTAGGAACTATAAAACCTGAGAGGGCAAATAGACTTGCCGATATGCTTAAAAAAATTAATTTTATTTTGTCACCATCCATACAAAAAATTATAAAGAAATATTATTAAACCATTTAAATAACAACATAGATTGTTTTCAATTTATAAAATATTAGTATTCGATTCAAAAAAATTAAATGGTTAAACTAGTCCTGCGAATGATACAGAATATATTTACGCTCAGTAGATATGAAATCTTAGATTTAAAAATTTTTTAGATTAAATGGGATAAATCTCAAAATATTTTTTGCTGAATATGAAACAGCATAATTAATTGCACTAATCATAATAATCATACTATAAATTTACCTTCAGCATCTATATTTGATGCATAATTTATATTATGTTAAATTGTATAAAACATTATATATCAAATATATATTATATTTAATTTATTTTTGTATGTGATTTGTTCTTTTGGATCTACTGTGTTTAACCAAAATAATAAAAAAGCTGCTTATTTATTAAGCAGCTTGAAATTAATTTTAATATAAAGAAAATTTAAATCTGAATAATTTGTCCATCATAGACTGGTCGCATATTATCGGGTAATTTTTCTAATAGCTCATTATGATCTAAACTAAGCCCAATATGCGTAATCCAAATATGCTTGGGTTGAATATAATCAGCCCAATGGCGAATAATATCAAAATGTGCATGCGTCGGATGCGGCTTAAAACCAATCATGCCGACCATCCAATGCTGAACCCCTTTATATGCATTTAGTGCTTTTTTTGTAATTTCTACAACATCAGTTGTAAATGCAAATTGCTTATTAAATAAGATCCCGTATGAAGATGAAAAACCATGGCTCTGTTCAAAGAACTGGCAATTGATATCTGCAATATCATAATTATCGCCTGAATGTATAATATGTGGAACGAGCGTTGGTTTATAAAAATTCTTATTCTTTTCTATTTTATCAAATACCCAAGGAAAGCTGCCTGAAAGTCTTTCATAAGTATCCTTAGACATATATGCGGGTATTGAACTATCCATTAATCGGTTTAGGCTTCTTACATCATCTAATCCGTGCGTATGGTCTGCATGGGCATGCGTATATATAATGGCATCAGCACGCTTAATATCGTTTGTGAGTAGTTGTTCTCTCAAATCTGGCCCTGTATCGACCAAAATTGATTTATCATACTCATTTTCAATATAAATCCCCGGGCGTAAGCGCTTATTTTTAGGATTATTTGGGTTGCATGCACCCCAACCAAATTCTACGGCTGGTGTTCCTGTCGATCCTCCTGACCCTAAAACAGTAATTTTCATTTTGCTTATGACCTTGCTTTTGTAAACAGATTATAAAAATTATTGCTTGTATTTGAGGCAATCTCTTGAATAGAAACATTACGCTCTAATGCTAAACATTCTGCAGTTGATACCATGTAAGAAGGCTCATTTGTTTTTCCTCTATACGGTATGGGTGCTAAGTATGGTGCATCGGTTTCGATTAAAATACGTTCGCTTGGTGCATCTTTTGCTACTTTTTTTATTTCAATAGCCGATTTAAACGTTAAAATTCCCGAAAAAGATAAAAAAGCGCCAAGTTCTAAACAAGATTGAGCAAAAGCATAAGTTCCGCTAAAGCAATGAATGACCATATTAAAGTGACCATTATTAAGCTCATCTTTCAAAATGCGTAATGTATCGTTTTCGGCATTACGTGTATGAACAATTACAGGTAAATCCAATATTCTTGCTGCCGTAATATGGCGGCGAAATTGTTGCTCTTGTTGTTCTCTTGGGCTGTAATCGTAATAAAAATCAAGACCAGTTTCACCAACAGCTATAATTTTTTGATGTCTCTGAATATAATCAACAAGTGGTTGTGGAGATGTTTCACTATCATCTTGTGCATTATGTGGATGTGTTCCCACAGCTTGATAGATAAAGTCATAAGGTTTGATCAAATCTAAATTTTCATCAAACTCTTCTTTTCGTGTAGCAATATTCAGCATAGCATCAATATTTGCTTTTTTTGCATTAGCAATTACATCGTCTATTTTGTTTTTTAATTGCTCGAAATTTAAATGACAGTGGCTATCAATAAACATGAAAATCCCTATTCGTCTTTTATATAACGCGGAAATAACGGCTCGGGTTTATCCATAGCTAAACCAGCAGATAAGCACCCTTTTGTACCAATATTTTCAAAATTACGCTGATCATCAGAGATAGAAAGATAATCTAGCATTTTTTGTGCCGATTGTGGCATAATAGGTTGTAATAACAATGTAATATTACGGATAACCTCTGCAAGTACGCCTAATACAATATTCATACGTTCGGTATCGGTCTTTTTTAAGCTCCATGGTGCCTGAAAATCAATATATTGGTTTGCAGCCCGTATTAACTTCCAAATAGCCTCTAGCATTTCATGAAAAGCCTGAACATCAATTTTTTCCCTTGCTTCAATGAGTGTATTATTAACCATATTTAATAACTGCTTATCTTCTTCTGTTTGTGTATCATAAGCAGGAATATGAGCATCGCAATTTTTATAAATCATGGAAAATACCCGTTGAGCCAAATTGCCAAACTCATTTGAAAGCTCACTATTAATCCGGTTAGCAACAGATTCTCGAGAAAAATCGCCATCATTTCCGAAAGGAACTTCTCTGAGTAAAAAATACCGCATCTGATCTAAACCATATTCATGCACAATCTCAAATGGATCAATTACATTACCAATAGATTTTGATATTTTTTGGCCCTCATTTGTCCACCAGCCATGAGCAAATACACGCTTAGGCAAAGGTAAATCGGCTGCCATTAAAAATGCTGGCCAATATACAGCATGAAAACGGATGATATCTTTACCAACCATATGAAGATTTGCAGGCCAAAATGCTTGATATTTTGGATTTTCTGTATCCGGGTATCCAACAGCGGTTAAATAATTTGTTAAAGCATCTAACCATACATACATTACATGTTTTGGGTCTCCGGGTACAGGAATGCCCCAAGAAAAACTTGCACGGCTGACTGATAAATCCCGTAATCCCGAGCCCACAAAGCTTGTTACCTCATTACGCCGTGTTTTGGGCATAATAAAATCGGGGTGCGCATTATAATATTCTAATAATCTATCTTGATATTCGGATAATTTAAAAAAGTAGCTTTCTTCTTTTAGCCATTCAACTTCTGCTCCACTTTCTTTCGCATAGCGAATACCATCTCTTACTTCGGTATCACCTTCGGTATAAAAAGCCTCATCTCTTACGGCATACCAGCCTTCATAGGCACCTAAATAGATATCACCTTTCTCTATTAATGTTTCCCATAAGGCTTGTGCAGCTTTATAATGGCGTTTTTCGGTTGTACGAATAAAATCATCATTAGAGAAATTCATTAATTTTGTAAGCTCACGAAAGCGCATGGAAACTTCATCGGTAAAATCTTTAGGGCTTAGTCCCTTTTCTTTTGCCGCTTTTTCTACTTTTTGGCCATGTTCATCGGTTCCGGTAAGAAAAAAAACATCATAACCATCTAAGCGTTTAAAGCGAGCCAAAACATCGCAGGCCAAACTGGTATATGCATGGCCAATATGGGGTTTGTCATTAACATAATAAATGGGGGTTGTGATATAGAAATTTTTATTATTTTCCATTTTATTACTTATTCTCCAAATTATAAATTAGATACTGCCAAAAGAAGCCGATGAAGTCCTGTTGTTCTATCGATATCGCCTGAGAGTAGCTGTTTTGATATTCTTATCGTTTTATCCCATAATTGCAACCATTCATCTAATGATTTTTGTGGGTCGTTATAAAATAACGCTTGAATTTCCTGCGGAAGCCCCTTTTGTGCTTGCCCAACATATAAGCAACCTGCTTGAATAAGGCGCAGCCATAATTCTATCATAAGCTCAAAATTTTGTTCTTCTTTATTCAAACGCCCTTTTTTTCCGTATTTAGCACAAAATTTAGCTGTTTGAGATAAATTTTTAGCTCTGAGTTGCCCAAAAAGCTGATAAATATCACGCCATATCTCTTGCCCATCGGCCGAGAATAATTGTTGGGCTTTCCCTACCGCACCATCAGCCAACCAAAGTATGATATCGGTAATATCTTGCGGTAACTCAGCCCCCTCTTCATTTAATAATGCTCGCATATCTAATTGATTTAATGGGGAAAAATCTAATTTTCGACAACGAGAAATAATTGTTGGTAACAATTTATCGGGATTATGAGAGATTAAAAAGAAAATTGTTTGCTTGGGCGGCTCTTCTAAAATTTTTAATATGGCATTAGCCGCATTAATATTCATTTCATCAATAGAATCGATGATAATCACCCGATAGCCATCATTATGTGTGGTCGAAAGCTGTTGATTAATTTGGCGGATAGCATCGACATTAATGAGCGATTGAAATTTACCGGTTTTGGCATCAATATTTCGTTGGATTGAAATAAAGTTAGGATTAGACTGCGCAAAATATTGTTTGATCTCTGGATTATCAAAAGAGATATCTAAATCAGCTAATGTTAATTGCTCACCATCTGTTTCCGATAACGAAAATAGATTTGACTGACTATTATCATCTGGTTGTCCATGGGTTAATATAAACCGTGCTAAATAGTGGGCAACCCCTGCCTTGCCAATAGCTTTTGTACCGCAAAATAGCCACGCATGGTGCAGTTTATTATGGTTCCATGCCGATAAAAAAGCATTAAGGGCATCATTATGACCAATGGGATGAAAGCTTGGGTAAATATTATCCATTAAGTTTCTTTAAAATATAACCATCTATATAGTGATTGCAAATATCAATAATATCATTTGATATTACATCAATATCACGGTTGGCATCAATGATTTTAAACCGGCTTTGATTTTGGGCTAAATCTAAATAGCCATTTCTGAGGCGTTCGTGAAAACTAATATCTAAATTTTCAAACCGGTCTTCTTTTAAATCTTTTTCATTCTCGCGTATATTTGCACGTTTCAGCCCGATTTGTGCCGGTATATCCAACAAAAAAGTCATATCAGGCTGAAAATCTCCTAAAATAAGTTGGTTTAATTGTTTGAGTTTAGATAAAGAAATGTTATGTCCATAACCTTGATAAGCGATTGTGGAATCAAAAAAGCGGTCGCATAATACCCATATTCCTTTAGCTAATGTGGGTTTAATTAAGCGCTCTACATGGTCATAACGGGCAGCATAAAATAATAAAATTTCACTCATTGGCTCCCACTGATTAACACCGCCAGAAACCAATAGTTTGCGGATTTTTTCACCACCTTCAGAGCCTCCGGGCTCCCGTGTAACAATATTATCAATATTATTTTGGTGCAGCCATTGCGATAATTTATGAATTTGTGTTGATTTACCGGAGCCTTCACCACCTTCAAAACTAACAAAACAACCGTTTTTCATCATTTAATTCTTTTCTTTTTGGTTGCGCCAATATTTCCAATTAAAGGCTAAACGTTGGCTATTGGTTAGCCCTTCTACATCATGGGCTGCTAAAAGTGGAATGCTTGCAACAACCTCATCGCTATCTTTTTGTTTGATGATTATTTTACCTAAAGGCTGGTCTTCATATATAGGTGCAGGAACTGGCGATAGATATGTGATGAAACTTGTTAAATTTTGGGCTTGATCGCGGCTTAAAAAAAGGCGCACATCATTTTGCACCTTTAAATCAACCGATGGATTTTTACCCATCCATATCGGTATTGAAGCCACAATTTGGCCTTGTGTAAAAAACCAATTCCACTCAAAATTCTCATAGCCCCAATCTAAAAGTTTAGAGGCCTCATCAATACGCTCTTGTGCCGAATTTGTACCGGCAACGACCACCACCATTCTGCGCCCATTGCGCATTCCAGTTACTGTTACACAATATCCTGCATCATTGGTGTAACCAGTTTTCATGCCATCAACATCGGCTCTGTTTTGGATAAGCCAGTTTCGATTTTGCTGGGTAATTCCGTTAAATGTAAATTCTTTTTCGGAAAATAATGGAAAATATCCCGGAAAGTCAGTAATAATCCGATAAGTTAAAATTGCTAAATCGCGTACACTCATTTTTTGGCCATCATCTGTTAGGCCTGATGCATTTGCAAAAAAGCCTTTAAGCCCCATTTCTTTAGCTTTTAATGTCATTAACTCAGCAAATTTTGGCTCAGAGCCAGATACTGCGGTGGCTAAAGTAATGGCTGCATCATTACCCGATGCAGTTAATAAACCATGAAGTAAGTCTTCAACAGCAACTTCTTGCCCTTCATTTAAGCGCATAGATGAGCTATTTGAGCCAATACCGCCACGCTCAACAGCATCTTTGGAAACAATAAAGGTTTGATCCATAGTTAATTCGCCTTTTTTCAAAAGGTCAAAAATAACATAGGCTGTCATCATTTTACTCATTGATGCGGGAGAAATTAATTGGTCAGCTTCTTTTTCATATAAAACGGAGTAATCATTGGTTAAATCGACAATAATCGCATTACGAGCCGATGTGGTTGGCTCCTCTGCCATAACACTAAACGATAATAGTAAAGAAAAAATAATAAATATATTTTTAATTCTTTTTACGATTCCATTCATTTGAATATATGCCTATTAATCCGTATACCGGCTTGATCCTGAATCGGTTAAGGCAAGTACTTTATCGATAGAAGATTCATCTTCATTCATTTCAGCGTCCGAGCCTGATGCTGTTCTGATTAATGTAACCCTAACTTTTGCTGTTCCTGAGCCGTGCATATCAAGTTTTAGAGCGGCTTTTTTTGAAAGATCAATTATTCGGCCATGTGCAAACGGCCCCCGATCATTAATGCGAACAACAACGGATTTTCCGTTAGAAAGATTTTTAACGCGAACAACGGAGCCAATTGGAAGTGTTTTATGCGCGGCTGTTAACGCATTTTGGTTGTAGCGCTCGCCATTAGCAGTTTTTTTACCATGAAAACCAGGGCCATACCATGATGCAATCCCTGTTTTTGAGTAACTTTTAATATTCGGATTAACCTGATACTGGCGCCCTTTTACCGTATAGCTATATGGTTTTGTTCGTGTATTTTTTGTTTTTGCACCACTAGAAGAATTGGTTATTGTTGATAACTTTCCATCATTTGCGCAACCTGTTATTACAAAGCTGATTAGTGTAATAGAAACCACAGAAATAAGTTTTTTTATCACAGTCAAACTTTCCTTTTTGTTATTTATCAAATGAGTTTATATATATTCAATACTAAGAGCAAGAATTTATTTATTCATGGATTGTATTTTTAAATATAAATTATGGCTTAAATAGCCATCATTGGGAATATTATTCTCTATTTGCCATTGTTTTAGGGCTAATCGGCTTTGGTATCCCCAATCTCCATCAATTGCTCCTTTATAAAATCCCATCTTTTTTAGTGTTGATTGTGTTTCGATAATTTGTTTTTTATTGACTTTTTGCCAATTTTTTTCTCTTTGATGAAAGAGCTCAGTATTGTTAGAAATATTATCGGCTAATAATCCAATAGCGAGTGCATAGCTTGTTGAATGGTTCCAAATCATAATGATATCAAAGTTAGAATATGTCATAAATGCTGGCCCGTCTGATCCTTGTGGGGCAATAATTGCTGCTTTTCTTTCATCATTAAGCAAAAATTTTTGGTTGTTTACGGGCTTTATACCTAAATTTTTCCATTCAGCGATTGTTTTTTTATTGTTGCGCCCCCTTAAATCATAATCAAAATTTATTGGGAGAATAATTTCTTGTCCCCATGGCTCACCAGCCTTCCACCCTTCTCCACTTAAATAATGTGCAGCAGTTTCAAATGCATCTTTGTGGTTAGCAAAAATATCAATGTTATCATCACCATCACCATCAATACGATATTTTTGTATTTTATTGGGTAAAAATTGTAAATGTCCCATAGCACCAGCCCAAGAGGATTGAGCATTGGCAGGTAAATAGTTTTGGCTGACTAAATCAATAAATATGTCGAGTTCTTGGGTGAAAAATTGGCTTCGGCGTTGATCACAACTCAGAGTAGCTAAAGCATCAATTGTCCGAATATTACCTTGATAAGTTCCAAAATTTGTTTCCATTCCCCAAAATGCAATTAAATATGAGCCATCTATTCCATATTTTTGCATTAATATATCTAATTCTGGTTTGAGCTTTTTATATTCTGCATGTGCTTTTTCTACACGTTGGGCAGAATGCATGCGATCCAAATATTCATAGAAGCTATAGATAAATTCACTTTGTGTTCGGTCGTTCTGAATAATCTTTTCTTGGAATTGTGCTTGTTCAATCGTTGTTTTAATAATCGCTTCCGGTACACCTCTTTTTTGTAAGCTTTCCTGATATTGAGCTTTCCATTTATCAAAATTGCTACATTCTCCAAAGGCAGAAAACGAAACCATACTTAAAAGGATAAATATATTTTTATTCATTATGATTTTCTCCTTTGGGTATCCATTCATCGGTTCGACCTTGTAGATAATATGCGGTAAGGCCAGTAATTTCTCGTATGGCTAAGGAAATATTGTAAAATCTGGAACCGACACTAAACCGATGAACTCGGTGATAATGTTGCCCTGATTGATAATCGACTGGCCATGCTTTTATATTTGCCCAGCCCGCTTTTCTAAATACACCAATGGAGCGCGGCATATGCCATGCCGATGTCACTAAATACCAATTTTCGTTTGGTTGTGGTTGAAATTTTGCAAATGTATAGGCTGCATTTTCATAGGTTGTTGATGATTCTCCTTCTATAAGAACTTTATTGCCATCAAAACCAATAGCATTGAGATAATCTATAGCAAATTGCCCTTCACTCCCGTTTTTTCCTGCGCCAGTAAAAATTATTTTGGCATTGGGGTAGTTTTTCATCAAAATAGGCATTTCGGTTATACGCTCAGCACGATCAGTAAATAATATTTCGCCACGTTCAGCACTATTAAGCGTATCCACAACACCACCCAGAATAATAAAGCCATCAATATTATGGTTATCAGATGCAATTTCTGGCTTGGCGAAACGATCATCCAAATATTTTAATATCAGTTGGCCGGGGTCGAATATAATAATAGATAAAAAACCCAAAAAAGATATAAAGCCAAACAATAAAGCCAGTTTCTTTTTATTAAATAATATAAAAATTAGGCTCAAAAATAATATAATGAGCAATATTAAAATTGGGTCGCTTAAAAACCTTAGAAATTTCATTTAAAAAACACCTTTATATTTTATTTAATTAATATATTTTATAAATATTAATCATTTCTAACTTTTTGGATAAAACAGGTGAAATATGGCAGATTTATATTCTATTGAGGATCATCGGGGTGTTTTTAAACCCAAATTAGATGCTGAATGTTATCTTGCGCCCAATGCACAAATTATTGGTAATGTCGAGGTGAAAAAAGGAGCAAATATTTGGTTTGGTGCTGTTTTACGCGGTGATATTGAGCCAATTATGGTGGGTGAAAATAGCAATATACAAGATAACTCGGTTTTACATACAGAAAAAGATGCTGCATGTATTGTTAAAGATAATGTTACGGTTGGGCACTCGGTAACCTTGCATGGTTGCACAATTAATGATGGGTGTTTAATTGGTATGGGGGCTGTTATATTGAATAGAAGCGTCATCGGTAAAAATTGCCTTATTGGGGCTGGTGCGCTTGTTACAGAAGATATGATTATACCCGATAATAGCCTTGTTGTGGGTTTTCCGGCTAAAGTTATACGGCAATTATCAGATAAAGAAATTGAGGCTATGCACCAAAATACGGTGCGCTATATTGTGAATGGTCAAAATTATCAAAAAAATTTAAAAAAGTTAAACTCATCACTTGACAGTCAAGAATAAATACGGCATAAACTTGCTAATCTGCTATGGATGGGTGGCAGAGCGGTTGAATGCACCGGTCTTGAAAACCGGCAAGGGTAAGACCTTCGTGGGTTCGAATCCCACCCCATCTGCCAATATAAAGCGTCGTTTTTAACGGCGCTTTTTTTGTTTTTAATTTAATTTTTGCATATAAGAAATGATTATAAAAAAGCCCTATCATTAAAAGAGCTTTCGCAAGCTTATTTTTGCCTACAAAAAACTCCCCAAAAAGGGAGTGTTTTTATGGCAGACAGGAAGGGATTGTGGCTCACTTTGTTCGCGCACGCCTTTGGCTCGAACCCAATCATTTTATCAAATGATAACGCTTCTAATCCTAGCTCACTTTCTCCCATAAAAAAACTCCCAATAAGGGAGTGTTTTTATGGCAGACAGGAAGGGATTCGAACCCTCGAAGGGGCTACAAACCCCTTACTCCCTTAGCAGGGGAGCGCCTTCAGCCACTCGGCCACCTGTCTAGAATTTGTATATTTTTATAAGGAATTTCCTTTCTTGTCAACTATTATGTTCGCATTTTTTTTGCTTGCATAAGGATTGTTTCGAGTGTTGATTTTAGAACTGTAGAAAGCAGTAACCAATCTTTTCTTCTCACACTCCCACTACGCCATACAGTTGTTAATTCTCTTAATGGCGGAACATCATTTAAAGCGGCAAAATGTAACTGGCTATGAGCCGATGTTTCGAATGGCACGGCAATTTGTGGGAGCAATGTGGCCGATGGCTGCCACGCAACCATTTGTAATAAAGTGGCAACGCCGGTTGCTTGCAAACGTTGTTCGGGCTGGTGGAGTTGATTACAGGCCGATAATGCGTGGTCTTTCAAACAATGGCCACTCTCTAATAAAATCATTTCTTCGCCAGTTATATCATCAAGAGTTAAAGTATTTGTATTACCCCATTTATGATCTTTTCCGCATGCAACAACCATATTTTCAGCCCCGATAACTTCATTCTCAAAGCCTTTGATATCCCAAGGTAATGCAATGAGACCCAAATCAATATTGCCGGATTCAAGCTCCGATAATACTTTATCTGTTTGTAACTCAGTAAGATGAATCTTCACATTCGGGAAAGCTTCATATATTTTTGGCATTGCCTGCGGCAATAACCAAGGTGCAATCGTTGGGATAACCCCTAAACGAACAATACCTGATAACGGTGCAGACAGTATTTGTGCTAAATCCACTAATTCTTCGGATGATGCAAGGATTTTTCGAGATCTTTTGACTACCTCTTCACCCACAGGTGTAAATATAACTTTGCGCCCTGCTCTATCAATTAATGCAACATCTAGCAAGGTTTCAAGCTCTTGAATTGATGTTGAAAGTGCCGATTGACTAATAAAGCAAGCTTGGGCTGCTTTTGTAAAATGTCTTTCTTCATATAAAGCAATTAAATAACTCATTTGTCTTAACGTTGGTAATGCACGCATATGGTATCTTCTTTTTTTATCAAAATTTTAATTTTTATCTATTTTTATTATATATATTCATGATAAAAAATTACAATCTTTTTTTAATAATTATAAATTGCGCTTAAAAAACCAATACTAAAAATGTGCAATAAAATGTAGTAATAATAATAACCAATAAATTTAGTGCGAATTAGTTGGAACATCTTCTAATATACTGATTTTTAATTCATCTTGAAATATTCAAATATGATGATATTATGCAAAGATTAGTGAGATTTTTGTGAATTAATAGATATATTTTGGGGATAAAAAAAGTTGGATCTAAAGCCAGAACGTAAATTATTTTCAAATTTAGGTGTTATTGTTTTTATAAAGGTTATCATATTGTTAATGATACTTTTTTTTATCATGCCACCATCAAAACGCGAAAATGTTCGTGATGAATTTGGTCTGTCTTATCACAATTATATGATTAATGTAACAAAAGCTCATATATAACATAATAAAAAAAGGGATTTCTTATTATGCTCGAATCAATTACAGAGGTTGTTGCGTTATCGCGTATTCAGTTTGCTGCAACAGCCCTTTATCATTTTCTTTTTGTTCCAGTTACGCTTGGTCTTTCTACTTTGGTTGCGATTATGGAAACTATCTATGTTCGCACTGGAAATAAAGCTTGGCGTGATGCAGCAAAATTTTGGGGGTTATTATTTGGGATTAACTTTGCTATGGGTGTTGCAACAGGTATCCCAATGGAATTCCAATTTGGTACGAACTGGTCGGTATATTCTGACCAAGTTGGTGATATTTTTGGTGCCCCACTCGCAATTGAAGGCCTTATGGCTTTCTTTTTAGAAGCTACATTTATTGGTATGTGGTTTTTTGGTTGGAATCGCTTAAGCAAAAAGGCTCACTGTGTTGTCGGTTGGCTTATGGCTTTAGGTGCAACTTTCTCGGCTATTTGGATTTTAATTGCAAATGGTTTTATGCAAAATCCAGTGGGTGGAGAATTAAACTTTTTGACTTCACGTGTTGAGATGACAAACTTTTTACAGCTTGTTCTTAACCCTATTGCGCAAGCTAAGTTTGGCCATACAATTACAGGTGGTTATGTTTGTGGTTCCATATTTGTTTTAACGATTTCTGCAATTTATCTTCTTAAAGGAAGAAACATCGGTTTTGCAAAACGCTCAATGACTGTAGCCTCAACTTTTGGCCTTTTGGCTCTTATCGTGAATATTTGGATGGGGCATAATGCGGGTGATTTAATTAACGAATATCAACCTGCTAAAATGGCTGCAACCGAGGCCGTGTGTGAACCAGAAGAAGGTTTAGCTGGATTTAATGTTGCTGGTGTTATCGTAGAAAATATAAAAACTGGTGGTTCTTGTGAATTTAAAGGTCTACATATTCCTAAAGTTTTAGGTATGATTACAACATCAACATCTGCTAATGATGGTAGTGTATTCTCGGTAGAAGAAATTCATGAGGTTAATAAAGAACGTATCAAATCTGGTATTATCGCAGTATCAACAAAACAAGTTTTAAGTGATAAATATAAAGCCGCTGTCAAAATATATATGGATGATAGTAGCCATGACCGTACTGAGCTTGACCGTTTAGAAGAACAATGGATGATCTTTAGTGAAAATGCAAAAGAAGCCGGACGTTTGAACTTTGCAAATTATGCCCATGCATTACTTAAAGGTGATGCTGAAGCACAAGCAATAATTGATAATCAGATTGCAACATTAACCCAAGGTTTAACTGACCCTGATGTTATTACATATGCAGAAAATAAATATCATTATGGTTATGGTATGCTTTTACAAAAATATGTTGTTGATGTTACTCAAGCTGATGAAAGCATGATTGAGAAAGCTGTAAATGACACTGTACCATCGATTGCACCAAACTTTTGGGCATTTCGTATAATGGTTGGTTCAGGTTTCTTACTATTATTCTATCTGATTGTTGCAGTTGTTCTTGCACGTAAAGATGGATTCGAAAAATGCAGGAAATTCCTTGTTTGGGCAATTATAATGTTCCCATTCCCATGGATTTGTATCGAAGCCGGATGGTTCTTAGCAGAATATGGGCGCCAACCTTGGGCTATTCAAGATTTATTGCCAGTGGTAAAAGCTGTATCTGCGCATCCACCATCAGATCTATGGATTTCTCTCGGAATGTTTGTATCTGTGTATTCAATACTCTTAGTCGTAGAGCTTTATTTAATGATTAAATATATTAAATTAGGTCCAGAAGGAACAAAACTCGAAAAAGTTTCTCCTGATGGCTATGAGAAAGCATAGAGGAGGAAAACATGGAATTTGAACTTTATACAATATTACGTCTTATTTGGTGGCTTTTGCTCGGTGTGTTACTCATTGGTTTTGCTATCATGGATGGATTTGACCTTGGTGTAGCATCAATGTTGCATTATGTTGGCAGAAAAGATAGTGAACGCCGTGTTGTTATTAACACCATTGGCCCCGTTTGGGAAGGCAACCAAGTTTGGTTCCTTTTAGGTGGTGGTGCTATTTTTGCTGCATTTGCACCGTTATATGCTTTAAGCTTTACGGGTTTTTATACAGCAATGATGCTCATTATTTTTGCGCTAATTTTACGGCCTGTTGGCTTTAAATTTCGCTCTAAAATCAATAACCCTAAATGGCGTGCAACTTGGGATTTTGGATTGTTCCTTGGTGGTTTAATCCCTGCCCTTGTTGCCGGTGTTGCTGTGGGTAATGTTATTTTAGGTGTGCCATTTGGTATATCGCCAGAGGATAGCTCGCGCCTTTTATATGATTATAAATTGGGTAATCTATTCTATTTGCTTTTTAACCCCAATGGATTCTTTATATTCACATTGCTTACAGGCTTAACATCGGTAACTATGTGTTTAATGCAAGGTGGTAACTATTTGGCTTTAAAAACCGAAGGTGTCATCAGTCAACGTGCAGCAACAGCGGGTCGTTTTGGTAACATTGTTGCTTTAGCATTGTTTGTTTTATGTGGTCTTTTAATTGCTACAGTCATTAAAGGCTATACAGTTGACCCTGAAAATATGAGACGCCTAAGCCAGTTACCTTCTATGCAATGGGGCTTTGTTGATACTGAGCGTAAAGCCGGCGCATGGATGGCTAATTATAGCCGTTATCCATTATTCCTATTACCACCTATTTTGGCTATTTTAGGAATGGCTAGTAGCTATTTGTTTAATAAAAGAGAAGCCTTTGGTAAAGCCTTTGTTGCATCTTCGGTTGCAATATTCGGTATTATTTCTACCGTTGGAACAGCAATCTTTCCGTTTTTATTACCATCAAGCACTAACCCGAAAGATAGCTTAACAATTTGGAATGCCTCAAACTCAGAAGGTACTTTGTTTGTAATGACAATATGTGCTTTGATCTTTGTACCCATCGTTTTAGCATATACAAGTTGGGTATATTACGAGTTACGTGGTAAAGTGACCGAAAAAGAAATATTATCTGATGGTCAAAGTTATTAAGGAGAAAATTAATGGTTGAATTCTTACATTTATTTCATAGTTTTATAAGCAATCCTATCGTTACATTTCTTCTTGCAGGTTTTGGAACATGGATGGTTTTCATCATTGTTGCATCAACTATTTCGGTTAATTCTGGAAAATGGATTGATCGTGAGTTAGAGAATGATCAACAATAATGAGTAAAATGCATATTTCAAATATCATAAGCATTTTATTGGTGCTTACAATCATTGTTCTTTTTGTATTCGCAAGCCCATTTACCTTGGGTGAATATAAAGAAATTGCCGATGGCTATGCTATAAAAAGCAAACCCGTTGGTGCGTTAGAACGATCTTTATTAATGCTTGCAGTAATGATGGTACCGGGAGCATTATGTTATGGCTTAGGATTACAAGTAAAATCCAAATGGGCAAAAATATTAATTAGCCCATGGTTTACTTGGCCAATAATGTGCATAGGTATTGTTGGTGCACTTTATTTAAAATAAAAAAAAGAGGCTCAATTGAGCCTCTTTTTTCGTTATATTATTTTAAGATGTTTTTGATTTGCTCAGAGGCTTCATGAATGCCCTTATTGCGTGCCTCATCTCCCATATTTAGCCCTTGTGCCATAATATGTTTTTGATTGGTTAAGCCAAGCCAACCCATAATAGCAGCTACATATTGGCTATTCATGTTATATGCTGCAGCATCGCCATCATATGTACCGCCAAAGGCCGATACAATATATAATGTTGTTTTATTGGGGTTTAATAAGCCTGTAGAAGAACCATCGGTATTATATTTAAAAGTCTCGTTTACCCGTACAATCTGATCAATCCATGTTTTTAGCTGTGCAGGAATCCCTAAGTTGTACATAGGTGATGATATAATAAGATGATCGGCATCTTTTACTTCATTAATAAGCTTATCGGATAATGCAACAATCTTTTGCTGTTCGGTCGTTCTATCTGCTGTTGCCGTATACCAAGCCGTTGCAACTTCCGGTGTAAAAAACGGATATGGCTTATTAACTACATCATAATAAACTTCTTGTGCATCGGGATATTTAGCTTTTAGACCATTGCGTAGCTCTAACGATAATTGGCGAGAAACCGATGGCATTGGGTTTGCTGAGCTATCAATGGATAAAATTTTTGTCATTCTTAATCCTTATTTTAAATTTAACATCACTTTTAAAAAGAAAGTTTTGTTTTTATAAGAAAATTATAAAGTTAAGTCAATATGCTGAAACTCAAATAAATTTCATATCTTTCATCGGTATTTTAAATAATTGAGTGTTGCTATCTTATCTTTGATGAAAGATAAAAGATCGCATAGATATAGAACCTAAGTCCATACCTTCATTAAAAAAAGTTAACTTATCTGTAGGTTCGGCCAATCCTAAGCAATATAATGCAGGCATAAAATGGTCTGCTGTTGGGTGTGCCTTACGGAAAAGTGCTGAATAACGATCTATTTCGGCCAGTTTAGAGAAATTACGGTTTTCGATTGCTTGGGCTGTCATTTCATCAAACTCAATTGCCCAATCATAGTTGCGGCCATCTGAGCGCATATCGTGTAGGTTATGGACTAAATTGCCACTACCAAGCACCAATACCCCTTTCTCTCTTAATTTTTTGAGCTTATGCCCAATTTCTAATTGTTCAGAAAAACTGCGCCTATAGTCGATTGACATTTGAAATACCGGTATATCCGCATTAGGATAAAGTAATTTAAGAACAGACCAAGCACCATGATCAAGCCCCCAATCATCAGTAGCATGTACATGTTCCGTCGCAAGCATATTAATAACTTCTTGGGCAATATCGGGTGCACCGGGTGCAGGATATTGAACCTGAAATAATGCAGATGGGAAACCACCAAAATCATGAATTGTCGGTGGTGTTTTTTGTACATTTATAAATGTTTCTTTTTGGGTTATCCAATGGGCTGAAATACACAAGATAGCTTGTGGACGCGGCAATATTTGCCCTGCAAGTGCCCATCCTTGTGACCATTCACTATCATTAATAGCATTCATAGGGCTACCATGGCCAATGAACATGATAGGCATTTTTTCCGATGGTTTTAAATGTTCCGAAAGTATTTGTAAATTCATTTGGGTTATTGGCATAACTTTCCCCTTTATTACATATGTAACTTTAAAAACAAAAGTAACCTATATATAATTTTATATTTACATAATTGCAAGCCATAAAATTAAGCGAATAAAAAAAGAGCTTCATAAGGTTATAAAGCTCCTTTTTTCTTAGTTATAAAGTTTGTTAACTAACCTAAAATTTTCTTCCGCAAAATTTCGTTTACGGCGGCGGGGTTAGCCTTGCCTTGGGTTGCCCGCATCACTTGGCCGACAAACCAGCCCAGCATTTTATCTTTACCCGCACGTATTTCCTCTACTTTATCCATATTGGCAGCCATAATTTCATCAATAGCGGCTTCAATAGCACTGGTATCGGTAATCTGTTTAAGCCCTTTTTCTTCAACAATTTGTGCGGCTGATTTGTTGGGTTCAGCCACCATAAAGTCAAAGACATCTTTGGCAATTCGGTTGTTGATATCACCTTTTTCAATCAGGTCAATTAATTCACCGAGTTGCTCTGCCGTAATTGGGCTTTCTGTAATCTCAATACCCTCTTTATTCAACAAACCAAAAAGGCTGCCCGTAACCCAATTTACTGCAAGTTTCGGGTCACGTTGTGCTTTACCATTCTCATCAACTTTAGCAACTTCTTCAAAATAATCGGCACTTTGTTTCGATGCTGCTAATACGCCGGCTTCATAAGCCGAAAGCGCAAAATCATTAATAAAACGTTCCTTTTTCTCATCGGGTAGCTCTGGTAAAGAGTTTTTAATATTTTCTACATATTCCTCTGTAATCACAACCGGCAATAAATCAGGATCGGGGAAATAACGGTAATCATGGGCAAACTCTTTAGAGCGCATCGAGCGTGTTTCACCTTTGGTTGGGTCTAATAGTCGTGTTTCTTGTACAACTTCGCCCCCATTTTCCCAAACTTCAACTTGGCGTTGGGCTTCAAGCTCAATTGCCATTTGGACAAAACGAATAGAGTTTACGTTCTTAATCTCGCATCGGGTTCTAAATTCTTCGCCTGCTTTACGTACCGAAACATTCACATCGCAACGCATAGAGCCTTCATTCATATTGCCATCGCAAGTACCCAAATAACGGACAATAGAGCGTAATTTGGTTAAATAAGCCCCCGCTTCTTCGGGTGAGCGAATATCGGGGTCAGATACAATCTCCATTAAAGCAACCCCCGTACGGTTTAAATCGATAAATGAACGGCGTGGGTCTTGGTCATGTAAAGATTTACCGGCATCTTGCTCTAAGTGAATACGCTCAACCCCTACTGTTTTGGTCGAACCATCTTTAAGGTCTAAAATTACTTGTCCCTTCCCGACAATCGGGTGGTAAAGTTGCGAGATTTGATAACCTTGAGGTAAATCGGCATAAAAATAATTTTTACGGTCAAAGCGCGAATATAAATTAATCTCGGCTTTAATTCCTAAACCGGTACGCACCGCTTGCTCTACACAAAACTCATTAAGTACAGGCAACATGCCGGGCATTCCGGCATCCACAAAAGCAACTTGGTCATTTGGCTCGGCCCCAAAAGTTGTAGAGGCCCCCGAAAATAATTTGGCGTTTGAAATCACTTGGCAATGAACCTCTAGGCCAACAACAACTTCCCAATCGCCTGTTTCACCTTGGATAATATAACTCATATTGCTCTACCCCTATCGTAATCTATGCGGAACTGCGCTAAAGTTTGCTGCATTTTCAATGGCTTTACCCACTTTTAACACGGTAACCTCATCAAATTGTTTACCAATAATCTGTAAGCCTAATGGCAAGCCATCGCTATTTAAACCCGATGGAACCGACATTGCCGGTAAACCTGCCAAGCTAATCGGCACAGTAAACACATCATTTAAATACATGGTTACGGCATCTTTGGGGGCATTATCAATAGCAAAAGCCGCTGTGGGTGCTGTTGGTGTTAAAATGGCATCTACTTTTTCAAAAGCTTTTTCAAAGTCTTGTTTAATAAGCCTTCTCACCTTTTGCGCACGAATATAATAAGCATCGTAAAAACCGGCCGATAGCACGTAAGTACCAATCATAATCCGTTTCTGAACCTCTTTGCCAAAACCTTTTTTACGGGTATTTAAATACATTTCATCTAAACTATCGCCGGCTACACGCAAACCATAACGTACGCCGTCATAGCGTGATAAATTGGCCGAAGCTTCTGCCGGTGCGATAATATAGTAAGTTGCTAATGCATATTGAGTATGGGGTAAGGAGATATCAACAATCTCTGCGCCCTGCTCTTTTAACCAAGCTGCTCCTTTTTCCCATTCTTTTTTAACTTCCTCGTTTAAGCCATCCACCATATATTCTTTGGGGATTCCAATTTTCATTCCGGCAATGCTACCATTAAGATTTTTTGCAAAATCAGGAACTTCTAAAGGAGCCGATGTACTATCTAATTTATCATGGCCAGCCATGGCATTAAGCATAATTGCAGCATCTTCTACAGACCTAGTCATAGGGCCAGCTTGATCTAACGATGATGCATAAGCCACAATACCCCAACGGGAGCAACGCCCATAAGTTGGTTTTAAGCCGACAATACCCGTATAAGCAGCAGGCTGGCGGATAGAACCACCGGTATCGGTACCTGTTGCCCCTAAAACAAGACCTGCAGCTATAGCAGCAGATGACCCACCCGATGACCCACCGGGTACAAGTTTTTCGCCATTAGGGCCTTGCCATGGGTTAATTGCCGCACCAAAATGCGGGTTTAATGTTGCTGAACCCATTGCAAATTCATCAAGGGTAAGTTTGGCAACTGAAACCGCGCCTTCAGCTTTCATTTTAGCCGTAACAAAACTTTCGTATTGCGGTTTAAAACCTTCTAAAATATGAGAGCCAGCTGTTGTTTGAATATTTTCTGTGGCAAATAGATCCTTAATCCCTACCGGAATACCTTCTAAAATCCCAATGTTTTCGCCTTTTGCACGGCGCTCATCCGATGCTTTGGCATCTTTTAATGCTTCATCAAAAGAATATGTAATTGCTGTATTTAAATCTTCATTTTGGTTAAAGGCGTCAATTGATTTTTGGGTAAGCTCTACCGATGAAAATTCTTTATTTTTAAGCCCTTCTAAGGCTTGTTTTATTGTTAATTTTGCAAACATTATTCCACCACCTTCGGTACTGTAAAGTAACCGTCTACTGCTTCTGGCGCATTGGCAAGAATTTTCAATTGTTTGCCACCATCGGTAATAATATCTTGGCGCATAGGTTGGGTTAATTCTACAACCGATGCCAAAGGCTCTACATTATCTACATCGACTTGCTGTAGCTGTTCAATCCAGTCTAAAATCCCCGAAAGTTCACCCGAAAGCCCTGCTAAATCGCTTTCATCAACTTTAATGCGAGACAAAAAGGCAATCTTTCTGACCTCATCTATTGTTAACGCCATCGGCATCCTCCATAATTTTGGAAAAAATCATCAATAAATTATTTAAGCTAAGCAATTTACCACCCATTTAAAAGAGTTTCAAGCCAAAGCGAAAAAAATCATTGTCTTTATCCCATAAGATTGACATTTATAAAGAAATGAGCGTATAAAGAACAAAACAGAAACATTTATAATCGGATGTTAAGGCTAAAAAAAATATGCCCATATTAAATCTTGATGACTTTAAAAATACCGCAGGAGATGATAGTAGCTTGCTTGCTCTCGATGTGGGAACCAAAACAATTGGTCTTGCAGTTTCATCAGGCTTGCGGATATCAGCCAGTAGTTTAGAGACAATATTCCGAAAAAAGTTAAAACTTGATGCAGAAATTATATTTAAATATTACAATGAATACGAATGTAGCGGGTTAATAGTGGGTTGGCCGCTAGAGATGGATGGCACAGCTGGCCGGCGATGCCAAGGTGTTCGCGATTTTACATTGGCCTTATTAAATATATATGATGCCCCTGTATTATTTGTTGATGAACGTATGAGCAGTGCTGAAGCTGAGCAATATATGATAGAAACATTGGATATGAGCCGGCAAAAACGCAAGAAAAATATCGATAAAATGGCGGCTCAGATTATATTAACAAATGCATTGATCTTATTAAAGAGGAGCGATATTTGATTATTCTATTTGCTTTATTGGGATATTTATTTGGCTCTATCCCGTTTGGATTAATTTTGGTAAAAGCTGCAGGTTTGGGCGATATTCGGGATATTGGATCCGGCAATATCGGGACATCTAATGTGTTACGTACTGGCCGTAAAGATTTAGCTTTGGCTACCCTTATATTAGATGCCGCCAAAGGAGCCATAGCATTTGCGCTAACATATTGGATATTTAAGCAAAGTTACGATGTTGCGCTTATAGCTGGCTTTGCCGCCGTTATTGGCCATAATTACTCTATATGGCTTAAATTTAAAGGGGGTAAAGGTGTTGCTACAAGTTTGGGATTATATTTAGTTGCATCGCCTTTGGTAGCCTTTGTTACAATTATTATATGGCTGATTGTAGCCATTATCACCCGTATTTCATCCCTTGCGGCAATGACAGCCTTACTTGTTACACCGTTTGTTGCTTATTTATATCATGATAAAACCCTTGCAATAGTTTCTTTTTTATTGTGGATATTATGTATGTTTCGGCATAAAGATAATATTAAACGGATATTAAATGGTACCGAAAATAAAATTGGGAGCAGTAAAAAGTGACCTTTAAAACGCAAGTGCTCTCAAATACCGAAAAATTAAATTACTTGCGCCTTATCCGCTCTGAAAATATTGGTCCTGTAACCTTTTTTAAACTGATGAACCATTTTTCATCGGCAGAGCAAGCTTTATTGCATGTTGAACAAATGGCAAAAAATGGTGGCAAAAAGAATTTTAAAGTTGCGAAAATAAAAAATATTGAAAAAGAAATACAATATGCCGAAGGGCAAAATATAAAAATAATTGCTTTTTGCGAACCCGAATATCCACCCCTTTTGCGGCATATTCATGACCCTCCCCCTATTTTATATGCAAAAGGACATATTGATATTTTACGAAAAAAGTCCTTTGCAATCGTTGGTGCCCGAAACGCCTCGTTACTCGGCAAAGAAACGGCCTTTCATATTGCAGCTGAAATGGGAAAGAACGGTGTTTCGATTGTATCTGGTATGGCTAAGGGGATTGATGCAAAGGCTCACGAGGGTGCGTTGCCTACAGGTACGGTTGCAGTGCTTGGTGGAGGCGTGGATGTTGTTTATCCGAAAGAAAATGCAAAATTATATGAACATATTGCAGATGCTGGTGCAGTGATTTCCGAGGCTCCATTAAAAACACAACCTTTGGCAAAGCATTTTCCGCGGCGGAATCGGATAATATCGGGTATGTGCCGTGGTATATTGGTGGTGGAGGCAGCTAGAGCTTCGGGCTCTTTAATTACTGCAAATATGGCAATAGAGCAAGGCAGAGAAGTTTTTGCAATACCCGGCCACCCAAGTGATGAACGTACAAGAGGGCCTAATAAGTTAATAAAACAAGGGGCAATATTAACCGAAGAAGCAACTGATATTTTGGGTGTTATCAATGATATGCCGTTTGAGGCTCAAGCCATGCCGGCTTCTTTATTTGATAATAAAATACCAAAAAACCTTGACGAAGATATACTGAATAACTTACGTATTGAGATATTAGAGCTTTTAAGTCCAAGCCCGATAGATGTGGATGTTCTTATTCGGGAGCTCGATTGCCCATATGGGTTTTTGGCGCATATATTATTAGAGCTTGAGCTCGCCGGAAAGCTAGTTCATCACCCCGGAAATAAAGTGTCTATTATAAAGTAACTAAAAAATATTAGCTTTAATTTTATTGCATTTGGCTATATAGAATAGATTATTAAAAAATGCATATAAAGAATATTAAGAAAGAAAAGGCAAAGCGCATGCAAGTAGTGGTTGTTGAATCTCCAGCCAAAGCAAAAACAATTAATAAATATTTGGGTAAAGATTTTACAGTTCTTGCCTCTTATGGGCATGTTCGTGATTTACCGCCAAAAGATGGCTCGGTAGACCCCAATGATGATTTTAAAATGTTATGGCAGGTAGATGCCGGATCGAAAAAACAACTCAAAGCAATATCCGATGCCTTAAAAGGAGCGACGGACTTATGGCTCGCAACCGACCCGGATAGAGAGGGAGAGGCCATTAGTTGGCATGTGTTGCAATATCTAAAAGAATCGAAAAAATTAAAAGATATTAATGTGCACCGTGTTGTTTTTCATGAGATTACAAAAGATGCAATTTTAGAGGCCTTTAAACATCCCCGCCAAGTGGATGATGAAATGGTTGAGGCTTATTTGGCTCGGCGCGCCTTAGATTATTTGGTGGGCTTTAATATATCCCCCCTCTTATGGCGTAAATTACCGGGTGCAAAATCAGCCGGCCGGGTGCAATCGGTTGCATTGCGATTAATCTGTGAGCGTGAAAGCGAAATTGAAAATTTTAAGTCCGATGAATATTGGAGCGTTAAAGGCTTATTTAATACATTAAAAAATGAAGCTTTATCGGCAAATCTTATTCAGCTCCATGGTAAGAAATTAGAGAAACTTTCTTTAGGGAATAAAAAAGCTGCAGATGGTGCCGTTGCTGCGCTTAAGGCCGGATTGTTTAAGGTTTCTAAGGTTGCGACCAAACAAACAAAGCGTAACCCTTATGCGCCATTTATTACATCCACCTTGCAGCAAGATGCCAGCCGTCGTTTAGGGTTCTCGGCACGTAAAACAATGCAGGTTGCCCAAAAACTTTATGAGGGCATTAATATTGGCGGCGAAACCGTTGGTCTGATTACCTATATGCGTACTGATAGTGTTGTGCTTTCGGCCGATGCAATTAGCCAAACCCGTGGTTATATTGAAAAAAATTATGATAAACGTTATTTACCATCGGCACCACGGAGTTTTAAATCAAAATCCCGTAATGCGCAAGAAGCGCACGAGGCTATTCGCCCAACCTTGATTAACCGTACTGCCGAGCAACTTTCGCGTAGTTTGGATAACGACCAGTTGCGTTTATATGAACTTATTTGGAAGCGCACCGTTGCATCACAAATGGCACAGGCAATTATGGACCAGATGGAGGTTCAGATTGCATCGGCAGATAATCAAACGATTTTAAAGGCAACAGGTAGTGCTATTGCCTTTGATGGTTTTTTAAAGCTATATCGTGAAGCCAATGATGAAAATACCGATGAAAATGATACTTTGCTTCCTTATGTAAAAGAAGGCGAAACCATTGATTTGCTTGATGTTGAAACCAATCAGCATTTTACTCAGCCTCCCCCTCGATATTCTGAGGCCAGTTTGGTAAGCAAGTTAGAAGAGCTTGGTATTGGTCGGCCATCGACTTATGCATCAATTATCTCAGTATTACAAGATAGAGACTATGTGCGTTTAGAAAGCCGGCGTTTTATCCCCGAAGATCGCGGGCGGATTGTAACGGCATTTATGGAAAAATGGTTTGAGCGTTATGTTCAATATGATTTTACCGCCAATTTAGAAGAACAGCTTGATTTTATTGCTCAAGGTAAAGAGGAATGGAAAGCTGTACTCCGTGAGTTTTGGAAAGACTTTTACGCCAATATTGATGATTTAAAAGATTTAACGATTACGGAAGTTGTTGAAGCAATTGATGATAAATTGGGCGAACATTTTATTGGAGAAGACAGAACCTGCCCCAAATGTACCATCGGTAAACTTGGATTAAAAATCGGCCGGTTCGGATCATTCATCGGTTGTTCGCGTTATCCGGATTGTGATTATACAAGACCGCTCGCAAAAACAGATGACGAAGAAGTTGCGCAAGATATAAGCGATAACGAGCCAAAAGAGCTTGGTACGGACCCTGAGACAGGAAAAATTGTTCATCTTAAAAAAGGCCCTTATGGTTGGTATGTGCAGCTGGGTGAAAAAGAAGGTAAGGAGAAACCCAAGCGCGCATCACTCGGTAAAGGCAAGACACCTAATGATATAACTTTTGAGGCCGCATTAACGATGCTATCACTCCCAAGAGAAGTTGGGGTTTACCCAGAAACCGGTGAAATGATAACAGCCAATATTGGGCGGTTTGGCCCCTATTTAAATTGGGGGAAAAGTTACCTAAATTTAAAATCTGATGATGTATATACGATTGGTCTTAATAGAGCTGTTTCGTTAATTACAGAATCTGCTGCTCTTAAAGAGGGTAAAAAAATTGGTATTTTTAAGCCAACGGGTGAAGATATTTTGGTGAAATCCGGCCGTTATGGCCCTTATGTTGAGGCTGGGCAATTACGTGCCAGTTTACCTAGGGGTACAGATACCACCGAAGTAAGTGAAGAGCAAGCCAATGCTTTACTTATAGAAGCACAAAATAAACCAGCAAAACCAAAAGCAAAACCAAAAGCAAAAACAACACGCAAAAAAGCAAAAGCGAAAAAGGAATAATAATGGCTTATAGCCCGCTGCCACCGAAGAGTGATATTTTAGATTATATTAATGAACATAAAGATGGTGTTACAAAAACTTCACTTTCTCGAGCATTTAATTTATCATCAGATGACCGCCGAAATCTTCGTTTTTTGTTAAAAGACTTAGAACAACAAGGGCAAATTATACGTGGTAAAAAAGGATTATGGCTGTCGGTTGAGAATGCAGGTACTGATAATAAAATATCAATACCGATAACAATGCGTGTTGTAACAGAAAAACCATTATCCGGCCTAGTTTTAAATGATGATAATCAGGAAGAAGACCCGTCTTTAGAAAATGAAGTGCAACTTTTAAAACGTAAAGAACTTACAGATATTTATGACCCGCAGTCACATTTTCGTAGTCTTAAAAAAGGTGACCAAATTTTGGCACAGCTTCAAACTAATGAAGAAGGTGGGACAAGGGCAAAAGTTATTAGTCGGCTAAATAAACAAAATAGCAGCTTTATGGCGATTTATCGTGATGAAGGTAGCTATGGCTTGCTCGACCCTATTCATAAATCGACACGTGAGGAATATATTGTCGCTAAAGATCAGAGCAACGGTGCAGAAGAAGGCGATTTAGTACAAGCAGAACCACTTCGGGGGAATAATAGCCGTGGTCAGCGCGGGGCAAAAAAAGCGCGCATTACTAAGGTATTAACATTTGACCGTAGCCCGTTAGCCTTAGATGAAATTGGTTTAATAGAGCATGATATACCGCAAGAATTTAGCGATAAAGCTCTTAAACAAGCCGAAGCTTTAGGGGAAGTTGATGATTATAAACGCATCGACTTGCGCCATATCCCTTTTGTAACGATTGATGGTGCCGATGCTAAAGATTTTGATGATGCTGTATTTGCCGAGCCAGATAAAGATAACCCGGGCGCATGGCATGCAATGGTTGCTATTGCCGATGTAAGCTGGTATGTGCGCCCGAATACCACCCTTGATAATGCAGCATTAGAGCGCGGAAATTCGGTATATTTGCCGGGTATGGTTGTACCCATGCTACCGGAGGTTTTATCTAACGGTTGGTGTTCGCTTAACCCCGATGTAAAACGCGGTGCTTTGGTATGTGAAATGTGGTTGGATTCCCATGGGCATTTAACCCGTTATAAATTTTACCGGGCAATGATATGCTCTCAGGCGCGGTTAACTTATCGGCAGGTTCACCAGTTTTTAGAAGGTAATCAAGATAAGCTACCGCCAATCGATGCGGTAAGAGAATCGGTAAATAATCTCCATTCAGTTTGGATGTTACTTAATAATTTACGTATGCAACGTGGCGCTCTTGCTTTAGAGAGCAGTGAGCGCAAAGTTGTTTTAGACGATGATGGCATGATTGCCGATATCCACCCTGCTGAACATTGGGAAAGCCATGAAATTATCGAAGAATTTATGATTTTGGCAAATGTGGCTGCAGCCAAACAATTAGAGAAATCCGGTTATGCTAAAGAAAATTTATGCATGTATCGGGTACATGATAAACCCAATGCAGAAAAATTATCTATGCTCACCCCCCTATTTAGCTCTTTAGATATCCAAGTGAAAAAGCTCAATAATCCGCAACCAAAAGATATCAATAATATTCTTATCCAAGCCAAAGAAAAAAAAGTAAGTGCTTTGGTATCTAAAGCCGTTTTACGTTGCCAATCTCAGGCACAATATTCTCCCCATAATATTGGCCATTATGGTTTGGCTTTAACTGAATATTGCCATTTTACATCGCCAATTCGGCGTTATCCAGATTTATTGGTGCATCGAGCCCTTGTTGATGCTTGTAACTTAGGCGAAGGTGGATTAGGTGAACATATCAGAAATTTTGATGAGTTAGGTGATCATTGTAATATGACGGAGCGCCGTGCTGTTTTATGTGAGCGCGATACAATGGATCGTTTAACAGCCCAGTTTTTAGCCCCCCATATTGGCGCAACATTTGAGGCAACTATTGATGGCATGAATAGAGCCGGTATTTTTGTAACGCTTGATGATAGTGGTGCCTCAGGCTTTAGCCCGATGAGCCGCTTACCTATTGGGCGGTTTATTTATGATGAAGTACAATCGGTTGTATTAGAAACAAAAAGTCGCAAAGCATATAGATTAGGCGATGCTGTTTTAGCAAAATTGATTGAAGTTTCGGCCGCTGCGGGCTCAATGGTTTTTCAAATAGAGACCCCACCCAAACATTTAATATCTCGTCCAAAACAATCTCAAAATAGAGAAAATACAGGTTCAAAACGCCGAACATCAAGGCGCCCCACCAAAAAGAAAAACCGCAGATAATTACTCCAAATACTGAGAAAAAGCACAATATTTATTGTGCTTTTTTTTCTGATAAAAATGTTCTTATTATAACTATCTCTATAGTTTAAAAATTTAATATTTGTTAGAAATATTATTTGTAGATAAAAGATTATATTTTTCAACAAAGCAATAAGTTTGTGAGAAAGATAAAATAAGTATTGACTCCGATTTAAATTAATGAGAATATATATTCAATAAAGAATTAATATTCATATTTGGAGTGGTAGTATGAGTAATATTAAAAGCGATACGACTGTCGTTGAAAATTTAAATGCAAAATCGAACAAGCTATCAAATTTACTATCATTAGGTGGCGCAACTGGGCCTTTAATTGGCCTCATTCTTCTTTGTATCTTTTTAACTTTTGCAACAGATTCATTTTTCTCTATGCGAAATTTTTTAAATGTTCTTGATCAGATTACTGTTCTTGGCATTATGGCTGTCGGTATGACTTTTGTTATTCTTATTGCTGGGATTGATTTATCTGTTGGATCTGTTCTGGCATTAGCAATGATGGTTTTAGGATACTTAAATGTATCTGTAGGTCTTCCGATGTGGGTTGCAATACCAGGTGCATTATTCGCTGCATCTTTAGCAGGTTTTGCATCGGGTTTATGGATCACAAGATTTAATGTTCCACCTTTTATCGCAACTTTAGCAATGATGTCTATTGCCCGCGGAATAGCTAACATGATTACAAATGGTCAGCAAATTATTGGTTTTCCGTCTTGGTTTAATATGGCTGCTATTATTCGTTATGGTGGTTTTTTAACAATGACTGTTGCCGTAATGCTTATAGTTTTTGTTATTGCTTGGATATTTCAACGTTATCGTTCAGAGGGGCGTTCATTATATGCCATTGGTGGTAGTCCTGAAGTTGCTCGCCTTGCGGGTATAAATGTAAAAAGAACAACAACACTTGTTTATACAACATCAGCTTTTCTTTCTGGTCTTGCAGGTATCATGTTAGCCGCTCGTTTAGATTCTGTTCAGCCTAGTTCTGGTGTAGCTTATGAGCTTGATGCTATTGCTGCGGTTGTCATTGGTGGTACTAGTTTATCCGGTGGCTCTGGTGGAATTGGTGGAACAATTGTTGGTGTGCTTATCATTGGTGTTCTCAGAAACGGACTTAATTTATTAGGTGTATCACCATTTGTACAAGCGGTAATCATTGGCTTTGTAATTGTATTTGCTGTTGCTGCTGAAACTTTTAAAGGGCGTAGCAAATAAAATAAAGAAAAGGGACAAAACCCTTTTAAAACTTAACTTAATATTGAAAAATCGTTTAATTTGACGGAGGTAAATCAAAATGAAAACGTTAAAACATATTTTACTAACATCAGCTTTTATTGCAGCTTCTATAGCTCCTAGTGCAATGGGTGAAGTTAAAAAAATAGGCTTAGCTGTTCCGAACTTACAGGCTGACTATTTTAATCAAATTAAAATGGGTGTAGAAAAATATGCGGCTGAGCTTGGTATTGAAGTCATTACTGTAGATGCAAAAAATGATACTGCAACTCAAGTGAGCCAAGTACAAGATTTAATTACACAAGATATTGATGCCTTTATTTATGTTCCTGCGGGTGCAGCTGCGGCAACGGTTCCAACCCGTTTAGCTAAAGGTGCTGGTATTCCTGTTATTAATGTGGATCGCTTCCCTGAAACTGAACCAGGTAATACATTTATTGCAGGTGAAAGTAAAAATTCATCTTACGAAGTTTGTAAATATATCATAGAAAAGGCTGGTGGTACTGGTGAAATGGCGATTATACATGGCCAAAAAGGTACAACACCAGAGGTTGATCGTTATGAAGGTTGTAAACGTGCAATTGATGAATATCCTGATGTTAAAGTTGTAGCCCAACAATGGACAGAAATGTGGTCACCGAATGAAGGCTTCCAAGTAGCACAAAATATGCTCCAAGCTCATCCGAATATTAAAGTTATTTTTGCTCAAGCAGATGCAATGGCTATGGGTGCAGCTAAGGCAACAGACGTTGCTGGGCTGAGTGAACAAGTCATTATTGGTGGATATGATGGAGATACATCAGCTTTAGAATATTTGGCTAAAGGAGAAGGTCCATTTATTGTAACTGCCACACAACAAACACAAGCTATGGGGCGCTTAGCTGTTGATTCTGCCGTAAAAGCTGAAGCCGGTGAAGAAATTCCTGAGTTTCAGTTGACTGATGCTGTTATCACTACAAGTGAAAATGCACCAAAGTTTGTTGCAGAACATCCATAGTTAGTTAACAAGTAAAAGTTTGGAGAGAGTTATGACTACAGATAAAACAACTCCCATTTTATCATTGCGTGATATTCGTAAATCTTATGGACCAACTGAGGTCTTACATGGTATTGATTTAGATGTTTATGCAGGTGAAGTCGTAGCTTTACTTGGCGAAAACGGTGCAGGTAAATCTACTGTATCTAATGTGATTTCAGGCACCGTTCCTGCCACTCTAGGTAGTATGACGTGGTTAGGACAGCTTTATGCTCCTGAGAACCCAAGGGCGGCAATAGATTCTGGGGTTGGTATGATTCACCAAGAACTTCTTTTATTGCCACAGCTTTCTATTGCAGAAAATATTTTTGTGGGTCGTTATCCAACAAAAGACGGACGTGTTAACCGTAAAGAGATGCAAGAGCGTGCGCATCGCGGATTACAGCGGTTGGGTTTAGATATATCGCCCAAAAGACTTGTAGATGGCTTATCAACAGCTAATCAACAGCTTGTAGAAATTGCCAAAGCTCTTACTTTAGATGCTAAATTACTCATTCTAGACGAGCCGACTGCTGCTTTAGGAACAGAGGAAACAAAGCTTTTGTTTAAACAAATTAGCCGTCTGAGAGAAGAAGGTGTAGGTATTATTTATATCTCTCATCGCTTAGAAGAGATTAAAAAAATTGCCGATCGTATTGTTGTGATGCGAGATGGTTCGGTTGTGCAAAATTTTGATACAGCAGACATCCCTATTCGCACTATTGTGGAAAGTATGGTGGGTAGAAGCCTAGAACAAATATTTCCGCCCTTGGCAAAGCCACAAGATAAAATATTGTTAGAAATAAAAAACATAACATCGTCAAATAATCTTTGCCGCGATGTAGATTTTTCTGTTCGCAAAGGTGAAATTTTTGGAATTGCGGGGCTTGTAGGAGCTGGAAGAACTGAACTAATGCGTGCTATATCAGGTGCGGATCCAATAAAATCTGGGGAAATTATTATTGATGGTAATAGTGTGAATGTAAAATCACCCAAAAATGCGATTGATAGTGGTATGGTTCTTATTCCTGAGGATCGTAAGCTTCAAGGCCTTGTGGTATCTCAATCTATTGAAGATAATATTGCCTATGCAAATTTTGATAAAGTATCTTTTAAAAATTGGCTAACTGAAAAAGCTATTCGTGAATATTCTGATAAAGATATTAAACGCTTTCAGGTAAAAGGTCAAAGCCGACAAAAGGCTGATGAACTATCGGGTGGTAATCAACAAAAAGTTGTGATTGCCAAATGGCTATCGCGTAATCCAAAGATCGTATTGTTAGATGAACCCACAAGAGGAATTGATGTTGGGGCACGTTCATCTATTTATGAAATCATTCATAGCCTCGCAGAGATGGGAGTTGCCGTTGTTGTTGTCAGTTCGGATTTAGAAGAAATTTTAGGTGTATCTAACCGAATTATGGTTATGGCCGCAGGCAGACAAGCAGGAATATTAGATGCTGAAGAGGCAAATGATGTATCAATTATGGAGTTAGCAACAAGCTAATAAGGAGGAAAGAATGAAACGTTTTGAAGGAAAAACAGCTGTAATTACTGGCGGTAATAAAGGTATTGGTTTTGCAATGGCTAAACGCTTTGCTGAGGAAGGGGCAAATGTGGTTATTGCATCTATTGAAGATCAAGTTTATCAAGCTGCGGAACAACTTAAAAAACAAGGTGCGAATGTTACTGGAGTTGTGTGCGATGTTTCAAATAAACAATCCGTACAAGCATTATATAAAAAGGCTGAAAAGACTTATGGTCAGATTGATATCTCTGTACAAAATGCTGGTATTATTACCATTGCTAAAGTTGAGAATTTAACTGAAAATGAGTGGGATAAAACCTTAGAGGTTAATGCTAAAGGTGTTTTTTTATGCTGTCAGGAAGCTATACACTATATGCGTAAAAGTGGTAAAGGCGGTAGGCTCATTAATACAGCATCTGGGCAAGCGAGAGAAGGTTTTATCTACACTCCTCATTATGCAGCATCTAAATTTGCAGTTATGGGTATAACGCAAAGCTTAGCTAAAGAAGTTGCATTAGAAAATATTACAATAAATGCGATTTGTCCGGGTATAATTGTTACGGATATGTGGGATTATAATGATCGTGTTTGGGGAGCTATGCTTGGTGATTATGCTCCTGGTGAGTTAATGGCAGAATGGGTTGAAGGTATCCCGATGAAGCGTGCAGGTGAAGGTAAAGATATTGCTGGAACCGTTGCTTTTTTAGCCAGTGAAGATGCTTCTTATATAACAGGTCAAACTATCAATATCGATGGTGGCCTTATTATGTCTTAATTTATGTGGAGGAAATAAAAATATGAGAATTAAAGATAAATTAGATGCATCAAAGCTTTTTGATCTAACAGGTGAAGTCGCCCTTGTTACAGGAGCAGGTAGTGGTATTGGGCAAGCAATCGCTATTGGATTCGCACAATGTGGTGCTGATGTTGCTTGTTTAGACAAAAGAGATGATGGTGGTTTACAAGATACCGTAAATCAAATTAAAGTAATAGGCAGAAGAGCAATTGCTATTGCTGCTGATGTTACTTTAAAAGATAATTTAAATAACGCTGTATCTGAAACTGAAAATCAATTAGGGCTACTTTCTATTGCTGTAAATGCTGCGGGTATTGCCAATGCAGCCCCTGCTGAAGAAATGAGTGAAGAACAATATCAAACGTTAATGGATATTAATATGAAAGGTATTTTCTTTTCTTGTCAAGCAGAGGCGAATGCGATGATGAAACATGGCAAAGGATCTATTATCAACATCGCCTCTATGTCTGGTGTTATCGTCAATCGGGGATTAACTCAAATTCATTATAATGCATCTAAGGCGGGTGTAATCCATATGAGCAAAAGTATGGCAATGGAATGGGTTGATAAAGGGATTCGCGTTAATTCTATCAGCCCTGGTTATACAGCAACACCAATGAATACCCGCCCAGAGATGGTGCATCAAACGAAAGAGTTTGAAGCTCAAACTCCTATGCAACGAATGGCATCAGTAAATGAAATAGTGGGTCCTGCTATCTTTTTAGCAAGCAATGCATCGAGTTATTGTACAGGGGTAGACTTATTAGTAGACGGCGGTTTTGTGTGCTGGTAACGAGTTTATCATTACTGATAATTTGTATTAAATATAAATCGAATAGGTTGAAAAGAGGTTGTTGTGAATCCTTATAGTTTAGGTATAAAAGATCTAGAAAAAAAAGCACAAGCAATTCGGCGTAAAATTATTAATTTGAATGCCGAAAGCCCTGCCGGTGGACATACTGGTGCCGATTTATCGCAAGTGGAAATTGTAACGGCATTATATTTTAGAATATTAAACTGTTCACCCGATCGTTTAACGGATCCTGAACGTGACATATATATTCAGTCTAAAGGCCATGCTGCGGGGGGGTATTATTGTTGTTTGGCCGAGGCCGGATATTTTCCTAAAGAATGGCTGCCTACTTATCAACATGCAGATTCAAAATTACCTGGGCATCCGGTTAAACATAAAACACCGGGTGTAGAGCTTAATACTGGTGCGTTAGGCCATGGTTTGCCTGTTGCTGTTGGTTTAGCAATTGCGGCAAAAAAAGATGGTAATAACAAAACCATATATGTATTAACAGGCGATGGTGAATTGGCTGAAGGAAGCAACTGGGAAGCTGTACTTGTTGCAGCTCAATATAAATTAGACAATTTGGTTATCATTAACGATAAAAATAATCTACAACTGGCCGATTTTACAAAAAACATAATAAATACAGACCCTTTAGCAGATAAGTGGAAAGCCTTTGGAATGGATGTTACTGAATGCGATGGTAATGATATAGCATCGGTAGTTAGTGCGTTAGAAAGCATTGAACACAAAGGAAGTAAGCCCCATGTGATTATAGCAAATACCACAAAGGGTGCGGGTATTTCATTTATTGAAAATCGCCCCGAGTGGCATCATCGTGTACCGAAAGGCGAAGAAGTTCAGTTGGCATTAGAGGAGTTAAATAATGAGTAATTCAGAGCATTTAGCGACAGTAATGGTGAATTGCTTTATGGAAGCAGTTGAAAATGGTTTGGATCTTATTCCTGTTGTTTCAGATTCTACATCTACAGCCAAAATTGGACCATTCA
>JBKEAR010000068.1:0-35344 GCA_047972425.1 Alphaproteobacteria bacterium
AATCGGGGGGCCACCCCCTGCCCATACAGTCGGCGGAGACTCTGAGATTATTCCCGGAGTCGCAAATCATGTGCTTAAAGGCCCACACAATCTCGATGTAGCTGCAGCGGCCCCCTTCTTCTGCTCTGGTATTCCTACATACTGACCTTTAAACCCTTGGAAAGTCGGGCCCGGCCTAAAAGTAGGCGTTATTGGGCTTGGCGGCCTGGGCCACATGGGTGTAAAGATTGCCCATGCTATGGGTGCAGAGGTTGTGATGATTACAACCTCACCGAAAAAAGGTGAAGACGCCAAAAAACTTGGGGCGAATTCTGTATTGATATCTAAAGATGAACAAGCCATGGCAGAGGCTGCGGGTAGCTTTGATTTTCTACTCAACACAATCCCTGTGGGGCATGATGTGAACCCCTATATGGAATTGCTTAAAACCGACGGAACAATGGTTATTGTGGGTGCAGTCGAGGCGTTAACCAAAGTTAGCGGTGTGCCGTTTATTTTTAAACGTCGTTCTATGGCAGGTTCACTTATCGGTGGTTTACCCGAAACTCAAGAGATGCTTGATTTTTGCGGTAAACATAATATCACATGTGATATTGAAAAAATTGATATTAAAGATGTGAATACGGCTTACGATCGTACCGTTGCGGGTGATGTGAAATATCGGTTTGTTATCGATATGGCAACATTATAAGCAGGATAAAATAAGAATATGCCGATAATTTCGGCATATTCTTTTTATATTAAGGAATATGATGATGAAAATAATTAAAATCGGTTCGGTATCTTCGGCAAAGGGTTTATCCGATTATTTTACGGGTAGCGTTCGTATTGATAATGCTTTTACACCGCCGGAACCCGCCAGGGTGTCCTTTGCCCATGTTACCTTTGAGCCTAATGCTCGTACGGCATGGCATACTCACCCTTATGGTCAAACCATTATTATAACTTTTGGTAAGGGTTGGGTACAAAAGGAAGATGAACCTCGGCAAGAGGTTACAGCCGGCGATATGGTTTATTTTGAGCCCAATGAACGCCATTGGCACGGGGCAACCGATAGCACGGCGATGAGCCATTATGCTATACAAGAGAGCAAAGGTGGTTTACCCGTTACTTGGCAAGAACATGTAAACGAACAAGATTATAAAAACGGATAGAGAAAAGAATCGGTAAAATGTTATGGATAATAATGTAAAAAAAGAAGAAAAGCTCAAGCAATTGGCCATGCTTATTCAAAAATATGCTCCTCACGATGGCCGCTTTCCGTTAGCTGTAGAGGGTGTGCTTGTAACGAGAATAAGCCACCGAACCGAAACATCTACCCATAGTTTGGCTTACCCAGGTGTGTGTATTGTTGCCCAAGGCGCAAAGCTAGTTTCTCTGGCAGAAAATGCTTATGAGTATAATGAATCGAACCTCATTGTTTATGCGGCGGAAGTCCCGGTGAGTACCCGTATTATTAAGGCAAGCAAAGATACACCGTTTTTATGTTTGGTTATTCTGTTAGACCCAAAAAAACTTACCGATGCCATAACAAAAGTTTTTCCTAACGGCGTACCGAAAGTGAATGAAACCCAAGCTATATATTTGGGCGAGAATAGCCCGCAAATTTTGGATTCTTCCATTCGGCTCATGGAACTTATTTTAGCGCAGGAGGATGCCGATTTATTGGCACCGCTCATGATAGAAGAAATTCTCATTCGGCTTTTACGTAGCCCCTCGGGGGCAGCGATTGCGCAAATTGCCGTTGCGGATTCCCATGCACAAAAAGTAGCTAAAGCGATAGTTTGGCTTAAAGAGAATTATAACCAAACAATGAAAGTTGGCGAGCTTGCCGATATTGCGGGCATGAGCGCATCATCTTTCCATAGTCATTTTAAAAATATTACGGCAATGAGCCCGCTGCAGTTTCAAAAGACTATTCGTTTGCATGAGGCCCGAAATCTGATAACACAAAAAATGCTCGATGTCAGTCAAGCGGGTTATGAGGTCGGTTATTCAAGCGTTTCACAATTTAGTCGCGAATATAGCCGAGAATTCGGTATTTCGCCGAGTAAGGATATTCATCGCCATCCGAGTATGATGACAGAGCATTAAAAGGGATTACTCCAAAAAAATGGCGCCTATAATTAAGGGCGCTTTTTTATTTAATGGCGCACCCGGGAAGACTCGAACTCCCAACCTCTTGATTCGTAGTCAAACGCTCTATCCAGTTGAGCTACGGGTGCTGGCTATTGAATGAAGGGAATGTAGCCATATTTTATATTCAATGCAAGTAAAAAATTTTATTTTTTCCATTTTTTTTGTACTATCATATTCTCGGTACTTGCCAAATGGGTTTTATTTGCATTAATGTAGGATGTTTAAATTTTAAAGGATAAAGGAAGCCATAATGACAAATGCCAAAAATGATATTTTAGAATATCCCATCAACTGGTTAGAAGTCCATCGCGATACGAAATTGCTGGTACGCAAATTAATGGATAAAGGGCCATTTAAAGGGATTATCGCGGTTACACGCGGCGGGCTTGTGCCGGCGGCCATTGTTGCGCGCGAAATGGGTATTCGCAATATCGATACAGTTTGTGCTTCCTCTTATGATCATATGAACCAAGGGACAAAAGTAGAATTCTTAAAACTCCCCGATGCTGCTATGAAGGAGCAGGGTGAAGGCTGGTTGGTTGTGGATGACTTAGTGGATTCTGGTAAAACCGCACAAGAAATCCGTAAAATCATGCCCAAAGTACATATTGCAACCGTATATGGTAAACCTAAAGGCTTAAATGCTTGCGATACTTTTGTACGCGAATTTACCCAAGATACGTGGATTCACTTTCCGTGGGATTTAGATATTCAATATGTTAAACCGGTTGCGGCTCAAGACGATTAATTAAGCGATAAAAAGCTTGATTCTCTGTGGTGTTTACTTTAAATTTATATCCTTAAAATTACCGCATAAAAAATAGGAAAATCAAATGCAAAACCTCGATGGTTTACGGGTAAAATTGCTTGCGGCTGTTGATGCCGTTAAAGATAATAAAGCCTTAGAAGAAATACGCATTAGCGCTTTGGGTAAAAAAGGCGAAATTACTGCCCAAATGAAAAATTTAGGGCAACTTGCCGCCGAAGAACGCAAACATTTTGGGCAAGAGCTTAACCGCATTAAACAAGAAATTATGGATGCGATTAATGTTAAGGATGCCGATTTTAAAGAGCTTGAGCTCAATGAGCGATTAAATACCGAAACCGTTGATATTACTCTTTCGCCACGGCCAGAAAATATTGGGCGTATTCACCCATTAAACCAAGTGATGGAAGAAGTTGTGGCTATTTTTGCTACCATGGGATTTTCGGTGGCTGAAGGCCCCAATATTGATAGCCAATGGTATAATTTTGATGCTCTCAATATTCCGCCTAGCCATCCGGCACGCCAAGAGATGGATACATTTTATATGCCAGGTGCGGATGATAAAGGCGAGCGTTTGGTCTTACGTACCCATACATCAACGGCGCAAATTCGTACAATGGAAAGCCAAAAACCGCCCATTCGTATTATTTGTTTAGGGCGCACTTATCGTAATGAATCCGATGCTACGCATTCGCCCATGTTTCACCAAGTTGAAGGCTTGCTGGTGGATAAAAAGACCCATATGGGGCATTTAAAAGGCTGTTTGAAAGATTTTTTAGAAACTTTTTTCGAGGTCGAAAATCTGCCTATGCGTTATCGGGCATCTTATTTTCCGTTTACCGAACCTTCTATGGAAGTGGATATCGCTTGCCGGTTTGAAGACGGGCAGTTGATTATCGGTGAAGGTGATAGATGGTTAGAAATTTTAGGCTCGGGCATGGTAAACCCAAAAGTGCTAGAAAATTGCGGCATTGATAGCAACATTTATCAGGGATTTGCCTTCGGTATGGGCTTAGAGCGTATTGCGATGCTTAAATATGGTATGAATGATTTACGGCGTTTTTACGAGAGCGATTTGCGTTGGTTACGCCATTATGGATTTAAGATATTGCGAAACCCAAGTATTCACGGGGGGATAATGGGATGATTTTTACATTAAACTGGCTCAAAGAGCACTTAGACACCCAAGCAAGCTTAAAAGAAATTTGCGATAGTTTAGACTCAATCGGTTTAGAGATTGAGGATGTAAAAGACCGTGCTGATGCTTTAAAAGCATTTACCGTAGCTGAAATTATAGAGGCTAATCCGCACCCCGATGCCGATAAGTTACAAATATGCCAAGTGCAAACCCATGAAGGTATGCAAGAGATTGTCTGTGGCGCCCCCAATGCCCGTGCGGGTATTAAGGTAGTGTTCGGCGGTGTTGGTGTAGCTGTGCCCGGTATTACGGGCGATGACGGCAAGGCTTTTATTTTAAAGAAAGCCAAAATCCGTGGTGTAGAGAGTGCCGGTATGATGCTTTCTCGCCGTGAACTTGGCTTAGGTGATGAACATACGGGCATTGTGGAGCTTCCTGCAAATGCCAATGTGGGCGAGGCTGTTGCGGCTTATTTGGGCGTAGATGACCCGATTATCGAGGTTGCCATTACCCCGAACCGGGGCGACTGGTTAGGTATACGCTCGATTGCTCGGGAGCTTGCTGCTGCCGGTTTAGGCACTTTAAAGCCACTTAATATTCCACAAATACAAGGGAGTTTTGCGAGCCCGAAAAAAGTGGTTTATGGTGATGATACGGCAAAACTCGCTTGCCCTTGGTTTGTTGGCCGTATGGTAAAGAATGTAAAAAATACCGAAAGTCCCCAATGGCTTAAAGACAGATTAGAGGCTATCGGTTTGCGCCCTATCTCGGCTTTGGTGGATATCACCAATTATCTGACGATTGATTTATGCCGCCCGGCACATTTTTTCGATGCCGCAAAACTCAACGGTAATGTTGTCGTGCGTATGGCAAAAGAGGGTGAAAGCATAGAAGCTTTAGACGAAAAAAACTATAAGCTCGATAATAATATGCTTACCATATGCGATGAGCAAAAACCGCATGGTATTGCAGGGATTATGGGGGGAGAAGAAAGCGGTTGTAGCGATGAGACCGCCGAAATTTTTATGGAAATCGCCTTGTTCGACCCCATATCGGTTGCCACAACAGGGCGTAAGCTGAGCCTGCAATCCGATGCCCGCTATCGGTTTGAGCGTGGCGTAGACAGAGCCTTTTTAGAAGATGCCATGCAGATTGCAACCCAAATGGTACTTGATATTTGTGGGGGTGAAGCCTCGGAAATTATTTCGGTTGGGGCACCACTTGCCGAGCAGGCACCGATTTTATATCATCCTGAGCGTACACAAAGCTTAGCAGGTATCGAAATCGGGGTAGATAAACAAGTCCGTATTTTAGAAGCACTTGGATTTACCGTAAAACAACAAGGCGAAAACTATTCGGTTCAGGAACCCTCATGGCGTTGGGATCATGAAGGTGAAGCCGGAATTGTGGAAGAAGTGGTACGGATTTACGGCTTAGATAATATTGAGCCCATAAGTTTAGCCCCCGAAAAAGGGTTAATAACCCAAGCGGCGGAAAACCCCACGCAACGAAAAAGAGAACGTGCAAGGCAATTATTAGCTGCCCGGGGTTGTTGGGATACTGTTACATTTAGCTTTATGGATAGCCGAAAAGCCGCTATGTTCACCCCACTTAAAGATAATTTATTTGTGGCTAACCCGGTATCTTCCGAAATGGACTATATGCGCCCGAGCTTATTACCCAATTTATTAGACGGTGCGGTTTATAATATGAAGCGTGGTTTCGGCGATGTGGATTTGTTTGAAATAGGGCCCATATTCGAAGATGATAAGGCTGATAGCCAACCTATTGTTGTGGCAGCTTTACGGGTAGGGCAAAATCATGGGCGCCATTGGCTCGATAAACCCCGCAATGTTGATGTATTTGATGCCAAGGCCGATGCTTTAGCTGTGCTTGATATTATGGATGCCCCTGTGGATAATTTAATGACAAGCCGTAATGCCCCCGGCTATTATCACCCTGGGCGTTCGGGGAGCTTGAGCTTAGGGCCTAAAAATATTTTGGCTTATTTTGGTGAATTACACCCGAGTGTAGCCAAAAAATTTGGTATCAAGGGTACGGCTGTCGCAATAGAAATATTCCCGCATAATATTCCGGAAAGTAAAAAGAAACAAGTGAGCAAAGGTGTGTATAATCCCTCGGATTTAATGCCGTTATCTCGGGATTTCGCCTTTACGGTCGCAAGCGATGTGGATGCCGAAAAGCTCCGCCGTGCCGCATTTTCTGCCGATAAAAAACTGATTACTGCTGCTGAAATTTTTGATGTGTTTGAGGGCGGTAATTTAGGTGAAGGGCAAAAATCTGTTGCGCTGAATATCAAGATTCAACCGACCGATAAAACCTTAACCGATGCTGAACTTGAAGCTTTACAAAATAAAGTCATCCAAGCGGTTGAAAAACAAGGCGCATTGTTACGCAGCTAACATGCTTTGTATGATTGTTTTTCATAAACGGAAATATAAATTTACACGCCTAGGATATCTAAGGCGTGTACTTTTATCTATTTATAAAATATCAGACTTTTCATTCATCATAAGTTGAAGAAATATATTATAATCAGGCAATAACGTATTGCTTAATTCTGGGATACTCTGTGATACATAATGAATTCTGTTATGAAATTGATGTAAGTCCTTTGATACATAGACTTGCGGATATGTAATATCAAATTTGTCTAAGATAAAGCGTTTTTTTGTTTTTTTCATATATATCTGTAAAAAGTAAATTATCATTCATTTTTAAATTATATCAAAAACAACGTATCGAAGATACAAAAACCGCTCCTAAAGAGGAGCGGTTTTAATTTTTATAAAAACTAAATAATAAAATTATTTAACTTCTACAGATGCACCGGCAGCTTCTAATTTAGCTTTAATATCTTCGGCTTCGGCTTTATCTACACCTTCTTTAACAGCTTTAGGTGCGCCTTCTACAAGCTCTTTCGCTTCTTTAAGGCCTAAACCTGTAATGCCACGTACTTCTTTAATTACACCAATTTTAGAGGCACCGGCAGATGTTAAAATAACATCAAATTCAGTTTGTTCTGCAGCAGCTTCGCCAGCAGCAGCAGGGGCAGCAGCAACAGCTACAGCAGCAGAGGCTTCTACACCCCATTCTTCTTCTAATTTTTTCGCTAATTCGGCAGCTTCCATAACGGTAAGCTCAGAAAGATCTTTTACGAGTTGATCAAGATTTGCCATTTTAAAATAACTCCTAGTTAAAAAATAATATGTTTGACTAACAAAAAACTATGCAGCCTCGCCTTTTTCGGCATAAGCTTTGAAAACCATAGCAAGCTTCTTCGCAGGCGCTTGTGTAACCGCAGCCATTTTTTGGGCTGGGGCTTGGATGGTTCCGATAAGTTTTGCACGAAGCTCATCGAGAGAAGGCATAGAGGCTAAGGCTTTAACACCATCAACATCTAAAACTTCATTGCCCATTGCACCTGCAATAAGTGCAAATTTTTTGTTATCTTTTGCAAAATTATTCATTGCTTTTGCAGCAGAAACAGGGTCGGCATCTGACCATGCCATTACTGTAGGACCAGTAAAATGGTCAGATAAACCTTCATAGGGCGTATCTTTGAGCGCTAGGCGGGTCAGACGGTTTTTCGTCACGCGGATGCTAACACCAAGTTCGCGGGCTTTAGAGCGAAGCTCTGTAATTTCTGATACTGTTAAACCTTGATAATGGCCAACAACAACAGATTGTGCTTCGTTAAAAAAGCCACTTAGTTCAGCAACCAACTGTTCTTTTTGTAGACGATCCACGTATCATCTCCATACATAAATGCTTATAAAGAATTTAATCGGTTATTATGTACCCTTAATTTTAAACATAAAAAAAAGGTCGCTCATCGCCCTGTACGTAACAAAGCACAATCTTTTAAGATCACTCATAAAATTTATTCACTTTTCCATATCTGCTTAGGCATATATTAAGCGAAACGCGCCTAAGGTCTCGGACAGGATATCGAAACCGAAGTTTCGATAATAGGTGAGAGATATAAATCTCTCACCTAAATTCTTATTGAAAGACTTATATCAGCCTTCGGTAATAGATGCAAGGGAAACTTTTAACCCCGGCCCCATTGTTGAAGAAAGGGCGATACCTTTAATATAAGTTCCTTTAGCGCCTGATGGTTTGGCTTTAGAAATTGCATCGACAAATGCTTTAACATTTTCGCCAATCGCTTTTTCATCAAACGATAATTTACCAATACCCGCATGTACAATACCTTGTTTTTCAACACGATATTCTACTTGGCCAGCTTTGGCGGCTTCTACTGCGGCTTTAACATCGGCAGTAACAGTACCTAAGCGTGGGTTTGGCATTAAATTACGGGGGCCTAAAATTTTACCAAGGCGACCCACAACACCCATCATATCAGGGGTTGCGATACAACGGTCAAAATTAATTTCGCCGGCTTGGATTTTTTCGGCCAAATCTTCTGCACCAACAAGGTCAGCACCGGCAGCTTTGGCTTCCTCGGCTTTTTCGTCACGGGCAAATACAGCCACGCGGACTGTTTTACCTGTACCATTAGGCATAGCAACCGAGCCACGAACCATTTGGTCTGCATGGCGAGGGTCAACACCTAAATTCATTGAAATTTCAACTGTTTGGTCAAATTTAAGGGCAGGTTGGCCTTTTAAAATCCCAATAGCTTCGTTGATGTCATAAACTTTTAAACGATCAATCTCAGCCAAAGTTTTTTCGCGTTTTGTTAATTTAGCCATGTTGCTTACCCTTTCACTTCTAAGCCCATAGAACGTGCTGTTCCTTTGAGCATTTCTACAGCGCCGTCAACATCAATTGCATTTAAATCGGGCATTTTTTGCTCGGCAATTTCCTGAAGTTGGGCAACAGTTACGCTACCAACAGTTTGTGTGCCTGTAGCACCCGCACCTTTTTTAACCTTAGCCGCTTGCTTTAAGTAATAGCTTGCGGGTGGCTTTTTGGTAACAAATGTGAAAGAGCGGTCAGAATAAGCTGTAATAATAACCGGTAGCGGTGTACCGGGAGTTTCATCTTGCGATGCAGCGTTAAACGCTTTACAGAATTCCATAATATTTAAGCCTGCTTGACCTAAAGCGGGGCCCACCGGAGGGCTAGGGTTTGCTTGGCCTGCAGGAATTTGGAGCTTAATAAAGCCCGTTACTTTTTTAGCCATGATATCTATCCTTTTGTTTATTGTTTAAAGGCATGCGGTACGGCTTCATGACAAACCTCCCGCATCAATTAAGAGTAGAAAATATATTGAATTTCTTGCTGAGAGTCAAGGAGATTATATGGCTAAATATAATGCTGAACCGATCACCCTTTAACCCCCACACCTGCAAAGCCGGTTTTCATTTTATTACGGGCAAAAAAGTAAAGGGTAACCGAGGGAATACAATAGATAATAGATAATACAGCAAGAAGCCCGTAATCAATCGCGTTATTCTCTTTAAATGCACTATATAGGCCTATTGCCATTGTATGTTGAGCTTCGGTACGTGAAAATATGAAAGGAAATAAAAAATCATTCCAGCTTTGTAAAAAGGTCATAAACCAAATAACAATAATACCAGAGCGGCTGAGCGGTGCAATGATGTAAAAAATAATTTGTAAAATGCTTGCCCCTTCTAATGCGGCTGATTCATCAAATTCAAAAGGAATAATATCGTAAAATGACTTCATAAGCAGCACGCCAAAGGGAATGGCAAAAACTGATTGATATAAAACAACGCCCCCCAAATTTAGCAACCCAATTTTAGATGAAAACAGGTAAATAGGTAAAATAGTTGCTGTAAATGGGATAATACGTACAAGAATAATAAACCATAAAATCGCCCCCTTACCCCGAAACTCTAAGCGAGAAAACGGAAAAGCCGCCATAATAACAATAATGGATGTAAGCGTAGCTACGGCAACAGCCACCCATAATGAGTTGAACACCCATAATACAATACGGTCATCTTGGAGCGCTTTTTGGAAATGCTCAAAAGTGATATATCGGGGTAATTGCAAAGCCGAGCTTGCATAAGGGTTAAATGCGGTTGTTAAAATCCACGAAAAAGGTGTAATCCAAAATAGGATTATAAATCCAATAAGAATATTCATTATAATGCGTGATGATAGCTTCTTTTTCATGGATTATTCCTCGTATTTCTTTTGAAAGTAGAAGTATAAGGCGGCAAATACCCCCACAATACATGTCATGATAACCGAGATAGAAGATGCCAAACCAATACGTTGGCTAGCAAAAGCTTGGTTATACATAAACACACCTAAAATATTGGTATCGGGGTTACCGTTGCTCATAATATATGGGATGCTAAATACGCCGACCGTCCAGATGGTAATCAAAAGGAGATTAATAAATATCTGCGGTAAAATAGAAGGGATAATGATATGATAAATCTGCCGCCCCGCCGATACACCATCCATGGTAGAGGCTTCTAAAATTTCTCTGGATACGCCATCAATTGCAGCTGTAAATAATAAATAGGACCATGCCAAACCTTTCCAAACATTATTAACAGTAATGATAAAAAAACCATGATGCTCCATTAAAGATCCGGTACTTTCAATATTTAACCAAGATAAAACTTGATTCACAAAACCCGTATCATCAACTAAAGCTAACCATGAGAATGCAGCCACAGTATCGGGTACAATCCAGCCAAGTAAAATGGGTATCTCAATAAAAACAGGGCGTTTTATAAAACCTTGGCGCACAAAGGCTGCGAGTAAAATACCAATGAAACATTGCCCGATAATAGCAGACAGAAAAGTAAAATTGGCAGTTATCGTTAAGGAATCGATAAAGGTAGAATTTTTTAGAATATACAGATAATTTTTAAGGCCGATAATTTTCGGGTTAATTGCCTCTATACCTGTAAGTTTTTGGTTGGTGAAGCTAATAAAAATGGTCCATACAACGGCTATTAAAAAGAAAAATAAACTCACCAAAAAGGGTACTGTTAAAAATAGTAATGTTTTTTTTCGTCTTTTATAAATTGCATAGCCCATTTTATTAGCCTCATTTAATCACTAGATTATTCGTAAGTTTTTAAATTATCTGCTCCAAATTCAAAATCTAAGCTTTCTTTATAGCGAGCTAAAGCTTCGTCAACAGATTTACCATCAACAATATCTTGGGTCATTTGTTGTACGGCTTGGGTAACAATTAAATAACCGGGGTAAGTATCGCGTAATGTTGTTCCTTTCACCATATCGGTTAAGCCAGAAACAAATGCATTACTCATATAAGCTTCGCTTTCTGCAGCATCGCCCCTTGTAGAAATTTTACCCGAGGCGTTAATCCAATTAGTGAAGTATTCTTTGCCATAGATATATTCCATTAATTTAGCGGCTTCTTCGATATCGCTTACTTTTTCGTTCATGGCGAGTGTCCAACCACCAGAGATATTGGTATAGTCTAAACAACCCTCGCAACCACTACCCGGAACACGAGCATAAGCAATTTTTGCAATAAGTTCATCCGTTGGTTCTACACCGGTATTAAAGAACATTTCGACATATCGCCAAGAGCCATCGAACCAAATACCAACGCTACCGTCAAAATACCCTTTTACGCGGGCTGCCAGATTATAGCTTTGGGTATATGCACTATAGGGCGATAATTTTTTATCCATATAAACGTCTTTATAAAAACCTAAAGTTTTACGTAAAGCAGGGGAATCAACAATCCATTTGCCATCGTTCCAGTCTCTTAGGCGGTTACGGTCATCGGTTGGGACATCCGCACCTAAAAGCAGCATATAAAAACCTTGCATGGTTGTTTCTTCCCCACGGGAAACACCCACAGGAATTAATAAAGATTGTTCAACACCTTCGGCCTTGAGTTTTTCGGCAGTAGCAATAAGTTCATCCCAGTTTTTGGGTTGCCAAGGAACCTCTATACCATGTTCTTTAAAAGTATCGATATTGTAATACATCATCCGTACATCGGTATCTAAAGGTAATGCATAGATTTTATTATCAAATGTTACAGAATTTTTAAAATTATCGTAAACAGATTGCCACTCAGGCCAAGATGAAACAAATGGGCTAATATCACGTAGATAACCGGCCTCTACATGAGATGAAAGCGTATAAGAGTCAACAAGCATCAGATCCGCAGCTTGCCCGCCAATGAAATCGAGCGAAAGCTTTTGATCGTAAATTGTGGCCGCTGGAATTTTTTGGCGAATAACTGTATTACCCGTATCTTTTTCATATTGGGCAATACCAGGCTCAATCGCATCGGCAAATGTTTCACCATACATAACTGATAAATCTTTTGCATGAGCCAATAATGATAACATTGAAAGTAATGCGGTTGTACCGACTAGTAATTTCTTCATAAGAAGCCTCCGTAAAAACATAGTAAAGTTATATGTTAAGATGTCATTATTTAGTTGGGCTTATAATTGAACTATAAGCAACACTAGTATGTTACTCGCATAAAGTTCTGTCAATCTATGGTTACTTTAATAAAGTTTAATAAAGTTACTGATTGAAGATAACACTTAAGTTAAGTATAATTATTTGATAAATATATTAAATACAAATATATACAAGTGATGTTCTCATTGTTTTTGCTTAAAATGAATATAAATAAGAGAATATATGCGATAAGATAGAAAAATCTAAAGCACTTTGACAAAAAAAAGAAAGTTGAAGTGATTTATCTGAAGAGACCATTTAATTTAACAATATATGTTATATAATGGGAGAAAATATGAAAAGGGTTACACAAAAGGATATTGCAGAGCAACTCTCTCTTTCGGTTACGGCAGTATCTAAAGCATTAAAAAATAGCAGTGATATATCGGCGGAAACAAAACAGCAAGTTTTTGAAATCGCACAAAGGCTGGGTTATCAGAGCTTTGAAAAAATAAATAATATAAATAAAAAAAATATTTTGTTTTTTTTACCATTCGATCGTCCTTATAAACCCTTAGGGGAAACATCGGCCTATTTTTATATCTCAGCAATACTTTCTGAGTTTAAAGATTTGGATTACCAGATACTTATTTTACCCAATAGCACTGCCGATGATATTGATTATATCGAAAGAATGAATGACTTATATAAGCCCTCGGCGGTAGTTTTTACCGATACAATTGTAAGAGACCCCAGAGTTTTATATTGTTTAGAAAAAGATATTACCGTTATTACACAAGGGCAATCGGACATATATTCGCAATATTTTAGTATTGATTTCAATGAATCTCAATGGGTGATTGATACAACAGAATTCTTTTTTTCGAAAGGCTGTAAGGACCCGCTTTTAATTTTACCCTGTTTACCCATGAGCTCACTTGAGCATCGTTATAATAGCTTTATATTACAAGTAAAAAAACATGGGCTTAAATTCTCTCATGATAATAATATTTTTTATTGGGAGGATAGTACGAGTTTAGGGGAGTTACAGGAGTTTTTAACAAATCGAGAAAATTATCCGGATGCAGTGATATTAGACTCCGAATATATGGTCATGCAATATCATAAACTTTTAATAGAAGATAAAAATAGAGCGATGCCTTTTATGGCATCGACAACCAATGTTATCGATTTAGCGCTTATGCTGAATATTGATTGCTTTTATTGCTGGCAGAATTTTTGGGAAGTCGGTAAACAAGTAGCAAAAACACTTCATTATGCCCTCACTACCGATAAAAAAGAATGGAAACCTCAGCATCATGTAGAGCCCATGGTTTATTTTAATCCATATATATATAATCAACTTTAAAAAACTAAAATTAAAGTGACTTATATGTGAGTATATCTTTAATCTAATTCATTTTCGTTTTATATTTGAATACTAATATACAAATTATATTATTTGCTTTTTAAAGGAGCTATTACCATGACAACCCGTTTTTTTTATAACGAAGTTTTTGCCAAAAGAATAAAAGAACTTGCGGAACTTCGGTATCAAAGTTTAACTGATATTGAATATTTTTATGCAGAAGATACAGCCGATATTACGCCGTTGCCGCAGCCACCGCAAAATCTGAGCGATAAAAAAATGCATCGGGGCGATATTTGGCAAGGGCGCGATCGTTATATTTGGCTCACGCAAAATATCGAAATGCCACAAAAGGTGGAGGGTAAAAAAATAATCGGGGTTTTTGATTTCGGTTGTACAGGCGGGGGACATAACTCGGGTTTTGAATCATTGTTACTTGTGGATGGTAAAAGCTATCAGTCTGTAGATAGTAACCATAAAGAGGCACTATTTAGCGATGATTATGCCCATGAACAAGTTCGGCTTGATTTCTGTTTATGGTCGGGGCTAGAAGGTGGTGGCGAACGCCAAATCCAAACCCACGAGTTTAAACGGGCGGCCATTGGTTATTTAGACGAAAAAACCGATAATTTCTATTATCTATGTAAAACTATTTTAGAATCCACCCATACTATTAACGATCAGCAGCCCGAAAAATATCTGATGCAAACATGGTTAAAAACCGCTTTTCAAATGGTGGATTATACCAATATCGGCTCAGATGCATTTTATGTATCTATCCACCGTGCCAATGATTGGCTAGAGCAAATAGTGGCAGATCATGAACGCAAAATTCCGGTTAATGTACATGCAGTCGGGCATACACATATCGATCTTGCATGGTTATGGCGTATAAAACATACACGCGAAAAAGCAGTGCGCTCATTTTCAACAGTCGATCGCCTTATGCAAGAATATGACGATTATGTCTTCTTCCATTCCACCCCACAGCTTTACGACTTTGTTAAAGCGGATCACCCAGAGCTTTATGAAAAAATTAAACAACATGTTAAAGATGGTCGGTGGGAAGTTGGCGGTGGAATGTGGGTGGAATCCGATTGTAATATTCCATCGGGCGAAAGCCTTACACGCCAATTTTTATATGGCACACGTTTTTTTGAGCAAGAGTTTGGTGTGAGATCTGATTATTTATGGCTCCCCGATGTTTTCGGTTATAGCTGGGCATTACCGCAGATACTCAAGCAATGCGATATCAATACATTTTATACCACCAAAATTAGTTGGAACGAGCATAACCAAATGCCTCATGATAGCTTTGTATGGTCAGGGCTAGATGGTAGCCAGGTATTGGTACATTTTGTTACCACGCCCGAACCCCGAACCGACACACATCACTATACATATAACGGTATCATTGAGCCCGATGTTGTTATGGGCATATGGCAGGCTTATCGCGATAAAGCAATTAATCAGGATTTACTTTTGGCCTTTGGTTATGGCGATGGTGGCGGTGGGCCAAACCGTGATATGATTGAAACACGCCGTAAAATTCAGGAAATTCCGGCAATGCCCAATATTGATAATATGACGATTGCCGAATATAACCGCAAATTGCATCATAATATTTTTGAAGACCCCCATAATGGTTATATCCATTCATGGGATAATGAATTATATCTCGAATATCATCGTGGCACTTATACCAGCCAAGCCGATGTGAAAAAGAATAATCGTAAAATTGAGCTTGCTTTAAGGGATATGGAGTTACTAGAAGCAGCACAAGCACTTTCTTTGGGGCAGTGGAATGATTATCCCCATGCAATGCTTACAACATCATGGAAAACCTTACTCCGCAATCAGTTTCATGATATTATTCCTGGTTCTAGTATTCGTGAAGTGTATGAAGATACATTAAAAGAATATGAGGAAGTCTGGGCGGATATTGAGCAGCATCAAAAAAGTAATTATATCGAGCATGATGATATTCTTATTCAAAATACAGGTAATTTCAAACATTCGGGTATTTTCTATTTAGGTGATTACCAAGGTACGATTTCTTATAAAGATAACATTTTAAAACAACAGCCCGATGCCAATGGATGCTTTTATTATATCGATGATGTACCCAATATGGCTGTTGTTTCCCTTAAAAAACAACAGCAGCAACCCGCATTAAGTAAGGCAATTTCGCAAAATTTCACATATCACAACAACGGTGTATCAACACCATTTTACGATTTAACATGGAACGGACATGGCCAGCTAACACAAATTTTTGATAAAGAAAATAATCGGGAAGTCTTAGCCGAAGGCGAGTTAGGCAATGTTTTAGAGATTTTTGTGGATAAACCTCGCAAATATGATGCATGGGAGCTCGAAGCCTCTTATAACGATAATAAAACACAAGTAACCCAATTAGATGCGGTTGAATTTAAAGAAGTAGGGCAATTGTTTTGTGATATTGCATTCTCATGGACATATAATCATTCAAAAATCCAACAAACTTTGCGTGTATATGCCTATGACCGACGTATTGATTTTATCACCAAAGTGGATTGGCATGAGCATGATAAACTCCTTAAAGCTGGGTTTATTGTGGATATCCAAGCCAATTCGGCTACATATGATATTCAATATGGTAACTGCCAACGCCCAAATCATCATTCCACCAGTTGGGATCATGCCAAATTTGAGGTTGCGGCACATCAATGGGCAGATCTCAGCCAAAATGATTATGGTATTGCTTTGCTCAATGATTGCAAATATGGCTATGATATTTATCAGAATCGAATGCGCATTAGTTTGTTAAAATCATCACGCTATCCGGATTTTCAGGCCGATATGGGACAACATGAATTTACTTATGCATTGCTTCCGCATTTAGGTGATTGGCGTATGGGTTCAGTTGTTCAGAAAGCTTGGGATTTAAACAGCCCGCTAAAACAAGTAACATATATTACCCCCATATTATCCGATAAATCTTTAATTAGTGCCAATAAAGACAATATTGTTATAGATGCCGTTAAAAAGGCCGAAGATCAAGATGCGATTATTATACGCATGCATGAGGCCTATGGGCGGACAAGTGCAGTAAAAATTTCGTCCGGCCTCCCTTTACATTCCTTCCAAGAATGTAATATGTTAGAAAAACCAATTGGCGATGAGGTACAAAGCAATAATCTTAAAGCTACATTTAAACCTTATGAAATTAAAAACTTCATTATAAAATAACCAATAAATTACTCCCAAAACCAATAGGCCTAAATATTTATTTAGGCCTATTGGTTTTTCCTATATCTATAGCTGTATATTCTCTTTAAATGATAGATATTTTTGTTTATGGTAATATATGTAATTATCGGTAAGGGAGCTTTTTTATGCGTTATATATTGTCATTTATGTTGAGCTTAGGGTTTATGGCCTTTAGTTTTATGGGTAATGCTGCAGATATAAAGGGTGATGTTGTTTTTCCTGTTATATCTTGTTTGGATTTAGTAGATACTGATTTAACTTCTATTGGCGGTGTGGGCAGTGTAGTTATAACCGCTGAGGAGACCACAAGTGATGGCAAAGCTGTTTGTGCAATTACAGGTAAACTGGCACCAGAGATTAACTTTCAGATTCTTTTACCGATGAAAAGTTGGACAGGGCGTTATCTGCAAGTGGGTTGCGGCGGATTATGCGGAAATATCACATTAAATTCTGGTGCATCGGCGGGTTGCATGGTTTTGGCCGATGGCGAATTTGTGATGGCAGCGACCGATATGGGGCATCAGTCATCGGATGAAACTTGGGGGTTAGATGCGCAAAAACGGGCTGATTTTGCCTATAGGGCGCAACATTTAACTGCACTTTCGGCCAAAGCCTTAATCACCAAATATTATGGTCAAGAGCCAAAATATGCGTATTTTAACGGATGCTCCGATGGCGGACGTGAAGCTTTAATGGAAGCCATGCGTTACCCCGATGATTTTGATGGTATTATTGCAGGCGCACCGGCCATGTTGTTTCAGGTACAAAATACCCTTTATCATGGTTGGATGGCACGCTCAAATACCGATGAAAACGGTAAAATTATTTTAACATCCGATAAATTACCCATATTGTATAACGCGGTGATAAAAGCTTGTGATGGTAATGATGGCTTAGCCGATGGTATTATTGCCCAACCCGCCTTGTGCCAATTTGACCCAAAGGTGCTGATTTGCGAAGGTACAGATAGCCGTAACTGTTTAACAGAAGCGCAGGCAATGGTTGCACAAAAATTTTACGAAGGTCCAAAAGAGGGTGATGTTTATCTAACCGCCGGCCAACCTGTTTATGGCTCGGAGCTTGAATGGCAAGGGGTTTATGTGACTGATAGTGCCGATGGCAGTTTAATGAGCGAAATGGCAGTCACCCCCGTATTACGTTATTTGGCTTTTGCAAACCCGCGGCCAGATATGACCATTAAAGATTTAGAATTTACTACCCAAACTTTAAATGAGTTACAAGCCCGACATCCGCTATATGATGCGACCAATGCCGATTTATCGGCTTTTGCTCAAAATGGTGGTAAATTAATCATGTGGCATGGTTTGGCAGACTCCCATATTGCACCGGCTAATACAGTCTCCCTTTATAATGCGATGGGTGATTTATTGGGGCGTGAGATACGCCAAAATTTTAGCCGTTTATATCTATTGCCTGCTGTTGGCCATTGCAGTGGTGGGCAAGGGCCGAGCAATGTTGATTTATTATCGGCAATGATGGATTGGGTTGAAGGTGGAATTGCGCCCGATGCAATCATAACAAGCTCCACAGCCGAAACCAGCAGCTTTGGCCAGCCAGATTTTGGCGAAAATAATCAAAATGCCCATCGGCCTCAAAAAATGGATTTAGGGGTACTGCCGTTACCAAATATGACACGCCCTGTTTGGCCTTACCCTTATATTGCCCAATATAGTGGCGATGGTGATTATACCAATGCGCAGAGTTGGCAACGCGGTGAGAATGCCGAGATAATTAAAACCCATGATTGGCCGGGTAGTGATATGTTTGGAAAATACGAGTTTATTAATTAATAATTTATGGGCTGCGCATCTGCTTTATATGTGTGGCCTTTATTTTATACAAAAAACACAAGCTTGTCTTTTTGTGTAATCCTTTTTGCCCACCTTATTTTTTTTCTGATTTAATCGGTGAAATTCCATTGATTTTTGCTCAAAAAAAACTCACATTAAAGCCTTATAGTTTTTTGAGTAAGGAACATAGATGAACCCGCGCATTAAAGAATGGCTAAAGCAAACACGCACCCATACACCGGTTATGGTTATTGATCTTGAAGAGGTGCGAAAAAAATATCATCAGCTAAAAAAGGCTTTAAAACATACGCATTTACATTATGCGGTAAAAGCCAACCCCGAATTTGATGTTTTGCGTTTATTAGCCAGAGAAGGTGCTGGTTTTGATATTGCATCGCCCATGGAGCTTGATGCCGTATTGCTTACAGGTGTTGACCCCGAAAAAATATCCTATGGGCACACAATTAAAAAGTCGAGCGATATTGCCTATGCTTGGCAGCGCGGTGTGCGCTTATTTGCCTTTGACTGTTTGGAAGAGTTGGAAAAAATAGCTAAAAATGCCCCTCATAGTCAAGTTTATTGTCGCCTTTGGGTGCCGAATGAGGGTGCCAGATGGCCGCTTTCGCGTAAATTTGGTTGTCGGGGTAGCCAAGCAAGGGATTTATTGCTCCATGCGAAAGAGCTAGAGCTTGACCCGGTGGGGATTTCCTTTCATGTGGGCTCGCAACAAACCGACCCTGCCGCTTATGCACGGGCGCTTGACTATGTGGCCTCGGTTTATAACGATTTAAAATATGAAGGTTTGCAGCTTAAAATGCTCAATATCGGTGGTGGCTTCCCCGGTAGTTATGACGAAGAAGTCCCAAGCGATGTTGAATATGGTGAGATGATTTTTGCGGCAATAGAAGAGCATTTTGGCGATGAAATTCAACATATCATTGCCGAGCCCGGCCGCTCATTGGTGGCTGATGCCGGTGTTTTGGCATCTGAAGTTATCTTGGTAAGCCATAAAGATGGTTTTGGTGCACCGCGTTGGGTGTATTTAGATGTGGGATATTATAGCGGTTTAATTGATGTGCAAGATGAAGCGATTACCTATTGCTTAGAAACCGATTATCCCAAAAATGAGGATGAAGAAACCCAATGTATTTTAGCCGGCCCCACATGCGATAGTGTGGATATGATTTATGAGCGCACACAAATTTATCTGCCTGATAATTTAAAAGAGGGGGATATGGTTTATTTTATGGCTGCTGGGGCTTATACTGTATCTTGCGCTGCAAAAAGCTTTAACGGCATGGAAGGGCCAAGAGCCGTATGTTTGCCGGTAGAGGAAGATATGCCATTATTTTCCAAAAAAATTGTAAATATTTCCGATGCCCGAGAAAATCGGAAAAAGAGCCTGTGGGGATAAAAAAATGTTTATTCAGCCCATTGCCTATAATTGGGATAATTATCGAAATTATGCTTATTTTGTTGAAACAGATGACTTTACACTTTTGGTCGATGCCGGCAATTTTCAGGAAATTGAGCAAGCTTTAGAAAAATTGGGTGATAAATCGCCCGATTATATCTTGCTAACCCATAGCCATGGTGACCATACGAACGGTGCGGCTCACTTAAAAGAAAAATATCAAAGCAAAGTGATTGCTTCTTCCTATTGGGATTTACCGATGGCGGATTATAATGAGCAAAAAGCGGCAGAGCTTGGTTTTTCTTTTTTACATTTACCCGGCCATACCGAAGAATCCGGCTTGTGGCTGATGGATTATAAAGCCCAACCTTATGCGATATTTGCGGGCGATGTTCTGTTTAGCTGTGGTTGTGGCCGCCAGTTTCAGGGAACAGACGAGCGCCTATTAACAGCACTAAAAACCGTTAACCGCCTAAGCGGTGATTATTTGCTTTATACAGGGCATGAATATACATTAACCAATGTGGAATTTTGTTTAGAGCATTTTAGCGATGATGCCCCTTTACAAAATTATTTTCAAGAAGTTCAATCCATGAGCATGGTGGGCGAGCCGACTGTACCCATACAATTATCTAAAGAAAAACAAGTCAACCCGTTTTTGCGCTATAATGACGATAAATTATGGAAGGCTATCGGTGCGACATCCCCCATTGATTTTGTTGTTAAGTTGCGTAACTTGCGCGATGCCTATTAAATTTACCGTTAATAACAAAAAAAGCCATAGAGAATTTCTCTATGGCTTTTTTATTACGCATAAGACCGATTAAATTAAATGGAGTGTATGGCGGGCAATCATAAGTTCTTCATTGGTTGGCACAACCATAACCTTCACTTTAGAATCAGGGGTTGAGATTACGAGTGCATTTTCATCATTGGCTTTTTCATCGAGCTTAATGCCAAAATAAGCCAGCTGCTCGCAAACAGGCCCACGGAGTAACGGCCCACGTTCGCCCACACCCGCAGTAAATACAATGGCATCTAAGCCACCAATTGCAGCGGTGAGCGAGCTGATTTGCCGTGCGGTCTGATAACCCATTAAGGCATAACCTTGTTTGGCTCTGGGGTCATCGGAAATCTCAACTTCGTAAAAATCGTTAGAGACTTGTGTAAAGCCAAGCATACCACATTCATGGTAAAGGAATTTTTCCATACGGGCGGCATCAAAATCTTTATTTTGCATCAGCCATAATAAAATACCGGCATCGATATTACCGGGGCGTGTGCCCATGGGTAAACCTTCTAAGGCGGTAAAGCCCATGGTTGTGGCTTGAGATTTGCCATCTTTTAAAGCAGCAAGGGAGGCACCAGAGCCAATATGGGCAACCACCACCCGTTCTTTGGCAATCTCGGGCGCAATTTCCTCTAATTTATGGGCAATAAACTCGTAAGAAAGCCCATGCATGCCATAGCGGCGAATTTTATCTTTTTCAATCAATTCGCGGGGGATTGCATACATTTGTGCCAATTCGGGTTGAGTACGATGAAACGCCGTATCAAAACAAGCGACCTGTGGTAAGTTGGGGTTGAGCTTACGCAAAATTTTAATGGGCGATAAATTATGGGGCTGATGCAACGGCGCAAGCGGCGTTAAAGCTTCAATATCGGCCAAAGTTTGGTCGGTAACCAAAACTGGCGCAGTAAAATCGGGGCCGCCATGCACAATACGGTGCCCTGCAGCCACAATATGAATTTGATGAAAATTCTTATCTAACCATTCTAAAATGTAACTTAAACATTCGGCATGGCCGATATCTTTATTACCTTTGCCCCAATCATGGGTTTGCTTTTGGCCTTGGCTATCGGTGGCTTTAAACCGAGGGTGCGAGCCAATGCCCGCAACTTGCCCCGATGTTACCTCTATGGCATCATTGCCTTGTTTTTCGAATAATGTAAACTTTAGGCTAGAAGAGCCTGCATTAATTACTAAAATACCTTCAGACATAAATAAATATCTTCCTTTAAATTATAGATTTTTTAAACGATGCGCATGTAAAGCGGCAATGGCGGCCGATGCTAAACGAGCACGGGCATTATCGGCACGGCTTGTTAAAATAATCGGAACACGGGCACCCAAAACAATACCAGCCATTTCGGCATTAGCTAAATAGGCAAGCTGTTTAGATATCATATTGCCAGCCTCTAAATTGGGTGCAACCAAAATATCAACATCACCTGAAACAGGGCTTTTGATTTTTTTGATACGTGCGGCCTCGGCAGAGATTGCATTATCATAAGCAAGTGGGCCATCAATAATCACATCTTTAATTTGGCCACGGTCGGCCATTTTACAAAGGGCTGCGGCTTCAATTGTGCTTTCAATTTTTGGATAAACAGTTTCTACAGCCGAAAGTACAGCCACTTTAGGAATTTGCACACCCAATGTTTGGGCAATTTCTACCGCATTATTAACTATATCGGCTTTAGTAGCTAAATCGGGGTAAATGTTAATAGCGGCATCGGTAATGAGCAGCATTTTATGATAAGCCGGAACATCCATAACAAATACATGGGAAATACGCCGTGCAGTACGCAAACCAGTAGCACGGGCAACAACAGCACCCATTAATTCATCGGTATGTAAAGCGCCTTTCATTAGGGCATCGGCATTGCCCTCGCGGCAGGCTAAAACAGCTTTTTCGGCCGATGAAAGCTCGTGATTACAATGAACAAGCTCATAAGGTGAAATATCAATATTATTTTCCTCAGCCACCGCCCGAATTTGTTTTTCGGGGCCAAATAAAATGGGTTCCATAAAACCAAGCTCGGCACCTTCTACCGCGCCACCTAACGATACAGCATCGGTTGGGTGGGCAACGGCAACTCGTACGGGGTCTAATAATTGGGCGCGGGCAACAATATCGTCAAATAAATCGAGCACATTTAAAAGGCGGGCTTCTTTAAGTTCAATATTGGCAGCGGCAATTTTTTTGGTTGGTGCGTAAACCTCGGCCTTACCATTGGCAACCAACTCCCCATTCTGGTCCACACATTCGCAATCGAAATAAACAATTTTGGTTGCCGGGTCTTTACCTGTAGCCGTAACGGTTAATGTAATGCGATCGCCCAAGTGCGTCATACGGTGCCAATTTAATGATTGCGAGCGATAAACAGCGCCCGGCCCGGGTAAATCATTACCAAATACATGGCTTAATAATACCCCAATCCACATGCCATGGCCTAAAATTTTGCTTTGGCCGATGGTATTTTCGGCAGCAGCGGCATCGAAATGGGTGGGGTTGTAATCGTGGGCTGCACTCGCATAAAGCTCAATTTCTTTGGCTGTGAGCGTGCGCATAGTCGATGCTTGATCCCCAATTTGGATCTCATCGAAAGTCTTGGTTGTACCTTTGGTCATTTAAATTTCCTCCTTAAATTCCTAGTGAAAAACTAGGGTAATAGATAAATTTTTATTGCGTTATTTGTAGCTTTTTTCATACCGAATGACCAGAAAAAAATATAATAAAAAACCCTCTTTAAAATAATTAAAAAGGGCTTTTTATCCAATAAGATTATTATGGGTTTCTGGTTTTAACTATGGTCAGCCACCCATTTATCAACCATTGGCTGTGTCACTAAAGTTACACCGTTGTCGCTCACATAAAAATATTTTGCGTCTTCGGATTTATTTTCGCCAATAATCATGTCGCGTGGTAATACAACTCTGGAGTCGACCACACATTTTCTGAGACGACAACCCCGATTAATTACGACATGAGGTAATAATACAGATTCGGCAATGGTCGAATAAGAATGCACACGGACATTTGATGATAACAAGCTATGGGAAATTGAAGAGCCCGATACAATTACACCACCCGATACGATACTATCGGTTGCTGTACCTGTACGACCCATATCGTTAAACACAAATTTTGCCGATGGGCGTTGGGCTTGGTATGTCCAAATAGGCCAATCTTCGTCGTAAAGATTAAGCTCGGGCGTTACATCGCATAAGTCCATATTGGCTTCCCAATAGCTATCGATAGTTCCCACATCGCGCCAGTAAGGCTCGGCACCTTCTTCGGTACCAACCGATGAATGAGAGAAACGGTGGGCATACATTTTACTTTTACCTAAAAGGCGGGGTAAAATATCGCCACCAAAATCATGTTTTGTGCCTTCTGATAAAGCTTCAATTTCAAGTTCTTTAACTAAGAAGTCGGCATTAAAAATATAAATACCCATCGATGCAAAAGAGCGGCCGGGTTTACCGGGAATAGTTGCCGGGTCTTTCGGTTTTTCTTGGAAGGCAATAATTTCATCTTCTTCATTAACACCCACCACACCAAAACGTGTGGCTTCTTCTTGTGCAACTTCTAAACAAGAAACCGAAACATCGGCACCACGGGCAATATGCTGGTGTAACATGCGCGAATAATCTTGTTTGTAAACATGGTCACCAGCCAAAATTAATACATAGTCAATATCCGATTTTGTAATGATTTCCACATTTTGCCAAACAGCATCGGCTGTTCCACGATACCAAGTATTTTCATCAATTTGTTGCTGGGCAGGTAATGCCGATACAAATTCGCCTAATTCTGCACGCATAAAACCCCAAGAGCGATACACATGCTGAATAAGCAGATGCGATTTATATTGTGTAGGCACCACAATTTTACGGATACCCGAGTTTACACAATTAGATAACGGAAAATCGATAATACGATATTTACCCGCAAACGGAACCGCAGGTTTGGCTTTATTATCGGTTAAATCCATTAGGCGAGAACCGCGCCCACCGGCAAGCACAAATGAAATTGTTTTTCTGAGCGCCGCGTTAATTTTTACACGGCCGGTTTCAAGTTCAATTTCATGATCATAATCTGGCATAAGACCTCCAAGCATAGATAATTAATGACATCAAAGTAAGTATAGCATTTATATGATAGTATGTAAGCCTATGTTTAAAATTTATTTTATTATATAGGTATGTTATTTTGGTATAATGCTACTATAAATAACCAAGGTATTTTTATTACCTTTGCAATTATTGCATATCTTCGCTTCTTGGCTTGACAAAAGCCTATAAATAATGAACAAATAAGACATTCTATTCACTTTTTAAGGAAGTTGATTGCTGTGCGTGTGTTATTTATGGCCTCTGAGGTTTTTCCTCTGATTAAAACGGGCGGCTTAGCTGATGTTGCTGGGAGCCTACCTTTAGCATTAAAAGAATCCGGTGTGGATGTTCGTTTGTTTATGCCTGCCTATAAGGGTATAAAGGATATGGTTAGGGATATGCAAAAACCGATTTATTTCGGCAATCCGTTAGGTATATCCGATTGTTGGGTTATAGAAGCCAAACACCCCACTGAAGATATGACAATTTATTTATTAGATGCACCGGCTGCTTTTGAGCGTGACGGCGGGCCATATTTAGATGCCAATGGTGTTGATTGGCCCGATAATGATTTGCGTTTTGCCTTATTTAGCCGTATTGGTGCATTAATGTCTTTAGCCGGCGATATGATAGGTTTTCGCCCCGATATTATCCATTGTAACGATTGGCAAACCGGCTTAACGCCGGCTTTATTGCGGCAATGGGGCGGTAAGGGCATACCCACCGTATATACAATCCATAATTTACAATATCAAGGGAATTTCCCGGCTTGGAATCGGGAGCGTTTAGGTATTTCGGGCGAGCAATTTTCGGTACATGGTTTAGAGTTCCATGGCCAAATTAGTTATATGAAAGCCGGTATTTGGTTTAGTAGCCATTTATCGACCGTTAGCCCCACCTATGCCAAAGAGATTACCACGGCCGAATATGGTATGGGCTTAGATGGTTTGGTTTCAAGCAAGGCGCATCAGTTAACCGGTATTATTAACGGGATTAATGTGGAAGAATGGAATCCCGAAACCGATAAAAATATTGCCAAAAATTATTCCGAAGAAAGTATTTTGGGTAAAAAACAAGCCCGTAAAGAACTTTTAAAGCATTTTGATCTTGCGAATGACCCGCTACGTCCGGTTATTGGCATTGTCTCGCGCTTAGCCGAGCAAAAAGGGTTAGACCTTGTTTTGGCGGCATCGGAAGAAATTATCAAAAATGGTGCAACCCTTGTATTGTTAGGCTCGGGCGATAAAGGCTTAGAGCATGGCTTTACCGAGTTGCAAAAAGCTTACCCCAAACATGTGGGTATTTATTTGGGTTATAATGAAGCTTTATCTCATAAAGTGATTGCGGGTTCTGATTATTTACTTATTCCATCGCGCTTTGAACCTTGTGGTTTAACCCAAATGTTTGCTATGCGCTATGGTACAGTACCAATTGTGCGTTATACGGGTGGCTTGGCCGATACAGTGGTCGATTACTCGGTACGCGGAGAGGGCAATGGTATTGTTTTTGGTTATGCATCTAAAGACGATGTTGTCCATGCATGTAAACGTGGTGTGGAACTTTTTGAGAACCGCCGCATGTATAATGAAGTGCGCCGCAGAGGAATGAAAGAAGATTTCTCTTGGCTGAACTCGGCAAAACAGTGGAAGCAATTATACGAAGAAATCATCAATAATAATCAACATTAAAAATTTATCTATAATTATTTAGGAGTAATGAATGGAAAATCATTATCAATCAGCGGATTATTCTAATGCTGCAAATATTAAAAAAGCATTGTTAGATGTTATGGTGCATGAGATTGGTCGGGACCCCGAAGGGGCATCGTCTTATGCATGGTATAATGCCGTTGCCGAGGTTGTTCGCCGTAAAATGGGTGAAAATTTGGTGAAAACCGAAAAAGCAACCAAAGAAAAACAAGCCAAACAAATGTTTTATCTTTCGATGGAATATTTGCTTGGGCAAAGCATGTATAAACGCCTGACCGATTTGGGTATGGATGAATCTATGCGCTCTGCATTATCGGAATTTGGCGTGAATTTAGATGAACTTGTTTACGAGATTGATAGCGATGCCGCATTGGGTAACGGTGGTTTAGGCCGCCTTGCAGCTTGCTTTTTAGATTCCATTGCCTCCCATGCTTATCCGGCTTGGGGTTATGGTTTACGTTATGATTACGGTATGTTTATTCAAGATATCGAAAACGGCTTACAAACCGAGCGCCCCGAAACATGGTTGCGTTATGGAAACCCATGGGAGTTTGCGCGCCCGGGGACAGATTATAATATTCAGTTTGGTGGCCGTGTGGTAGAGTTTACCCGCGCCGATGGCACAAAAGGCCATGAATGGATTGATAGCGATAATGTGCGTGCCATTGCTTATGATATGCCAATTACCGGTTTTGATACCGATGCGGTTGCTAATTTACGGTTATGGAGTGCAAAATCGCCCGATGAATTTAATTTAGCAAGCTTTAATACGGGTAATTATGTAGAAGCCGTGGCCGATAAAGTGGGTGCAGAAACTTTAACCAAAGTCTTATACCCTAACGATAATACCCAAGAGGGTAAAGCTTTACGCTTACGCCAAGAATATTTCTTTGTGTCGGCATCGTTGCAAGATATTATGTTTCGCCATAAAAAATATTATGGCTCATTCGATAATTTAGCCGATAAAGTGGCTATTCAGCTTAACGATACCCACCCTGCATTGGCCGTACCAGAGCTAATGCGTTTACTGATGGACGAACATAAATATGATTGGGATAAAGCTTGGGATATTACAACCAATGTAATCTCTTATACCAACCATACTTTATTGCCTGAGGCGTTAGAGAAATGGTCAATCCATTTAATGAAGCAAAATCTCCCACGTCACTTAGAGATTATCTTTAAAATTAACGAGATTTTCTTAACCCAAATTCGTTACCAATATCCGGGTAATCCGGGCATTTTAAAAACATTAAGTTTGGTCGATGACGATAGTCAGTCGGTGCGTATGGCCCATGTGGCTATTGTGGGCTCTCATAAAGTTAATGGTGTGGCAGCCCTGCATTCAGAGCTTTTAAAACGCTTTATGTTCCCGGAGTTCGATGCTTATTACCCCGGTAAATTTGTAAACGAAACCAACGGGATTACACCACGGCGCTGGTTATACCAAGCCAATAGAGAATTAACCGCTTTAATTTCCGAAAAAATTGGAACGAGTTGGGTTAAAAACCTCGATGAGCTCCGCAAGTTAGAAGCTTATGTGGATGATAAAGATTTTTGTGCGCGTTTTGCCGCTGTAAAAAAACAGCGTAAAGAAAAATTAGCAAAACTCATTAAAAAACGTCTTGATATCACCATTAATCCCGATGCACTCATCGATACACAGGTAAAGCGTATTCATGAATATAAGCGCCAGCTTTTAAATGTATTGCATGTGATTACCCGTTATAACGAAATTCGCGATAATCCAAGCGCGGACTTCCAAGAGCGTGTGGTTGTATTTGCGGGTAAAGCGGCACCGGGTTATTTTATGGCCAAAAAGATTATCGCTTTAATCAATGATGTTGCCGATACAATCAACCATGACCCAATCATTAAAGATCGTTTAAAAGTTGTGTTTATCCCCAATTATAATGTTTCGCAAGCCGAGGTTATTATTCCGGGTTCTGATCTTTCGGAGCAAATTTCTACCGCCGGTACCGAAGCTTCGGGCACGGGCAATATGAAGTTTGCCTTAAACGGCGCATTGACTATCGGCACGCTCGATGGTGCTAATGTGGAAATTAAAGAAGAAGTGGGCGATGATAATATCTTCATCTTTGGTATGACAACCGAAGAAGTGGAAGAAAAACGCGCACAAGGTTATAACCCGACCGATTATTATAATAACAACCCTGCACTTAAGCGCGTGTTGGATATGTTGCGCGATGGTTATTTTAACCCGCAAGATCCCTATAAATATCGCGATATTTATGACAATTTAACCGTTAATGGCGATCATTTTATGCTTTTGGCTGATTATGAATCTTATATTGAATGCCAAAAAGAGGTAGAGAAACTCTATCGTCATAATCGCGACCAGTGGGTAAGGGAGTCTATCTTAAACGTTGCTCGTATGGGTAAATTTAGCTCCGATAGAACCATCCATGGTTATTGTGCCGATATTTGGGATATTCAATCACTGGGTATTTAATCCATCGCAATTTAATCCTTTGGGATTAAAAAAGGGGAGTATGGGGGCTTTATGCCCTCATATTTTTTGGGTTGACTATATAAAAATATAAACACACGAAGTGTGTTAATACTTATTTCAGCCTTTTTTATTATTTATATAAGGATAAAGGGAAAAATATAGGATTAGGCATGGCCAAGAGAGCGCAAAAAACATCGACAAAAGCGAAAACAACAACCAAGAAAAAACCAACAAGCCGTGTAAGAAAAACCACAAATAATAAAAAGCAAACCCGCTGGTTTTGGCGGTGGTTGCGGCGGTTATTGCTTTGGTGTGTTGTATTGGGGATTTTGGCATTTATTGGGCTGATTGCGATTTTAGGGCCAACCTTGCCCAATGTGAACGAGGCATTTTCACCAAGGCGCGATGCCGTTGTCACCATTAAAGATGCTTATGGGGCAACAATTTATCGCAAAGGGGCTAATTGGGGCGAGCCGCTTACGGTAGAAGAGCTCCCGCCATCCATGGCCGATGCCTTAATTGCTGTAGAAGATAAGCGTTTTTATTATCATTTTGGTATCGACCCTTATTCCATTAGCCGTGCGGTCTATCGTAATGTTCGTTATGGCCGGCGCGAGGGTGGCTCTACCATTACCCAACAGCTCGCCAAAAATATGTTTTTAACCAATGAGCGTAGCTTAAAGCGTAAAGCGCAAGAGGCCTTATTATCTTTATGGTTAGAATGGAAGTTCACCAAAGACCAAATATTAACCATCTATTTTAACCGTGTTTATTTCGGCACCAATGCATGGACGGTCGATGGGGCATCGCAAGCCTATTTTGGTCATTCGGCTAAAACACTTTCTATTTGGGAGTCCGCCATGTTGGCTGCGATTATGAAGAGCCCCAACGGTTATAACCCCCATAGTAATTTAAAACGCGCCAATGAGCGCACCCAACTTGTGCTTAAACTCATGCTGGATCAAAATAAGATTACCGAGGCCGAATATCAAGCGGCTCTTAGTGAAGGCGCTAATAAAGTTTATGCCCGGCAAAATAAAGGCAGTTCTTGGTTTATCGATTGGGTGCTTGCACAATCGCAAGCTTTTGTGCAAACGGCCAATGCGGATATTATCATTGAAACCACCTTTGACCCCCAAGCTCAAAAACTTGCCCAAGATATATTGAATAAATATATCGATAGCGATGGCAAAAGTCAAAATTTTGCCCAAGGGGCGATATTATCGGTAACAAGCGATGGTGCAGTTATGGCAATGGTGGGCGGGCGCGATTATAAGCAATCGCAATTTAACCGAGCCACCCAAGCCAAACGCCAACCGGGCTCTTCATTTAAGCCTTTGGTTTGGCAAGTCGCCTTGCAACAGGGCATGACGTTAAATGATAAAATGGTCGATGCACCCGTAGATATTAACGGTTGGAAACCCCAAAATTATAGCCGTAACTATAAGGGCGAGGTTACATTGCAACAGGCTTTACGTAGCTCTATTAACACAATCGCTGCCCAATTGGCTGTTATGGTGGGGCCGCAAAATATTGTGGATGCCGCCTATCGCCAAGGGGTAACAACATCATTAGAACCCAATTTTTCTATTGCCCTTGGTGCCGAGGAAGTCACATTGCAAGATATGGTCAGCCTTTATAGTAGTTGGGCAAGCGGGGGTTACCAAATATTCCCTTGGGGGATTAAACGCATTGTGAATAGTTACGATGTTGTTTTATATGCCCATGAAGATCAAAAATTTAGCCAAGTGGTTTCTACCCCTGTTGTCGCCCAAATGAACTTAGCCTTAAGCGATGTGATCAACAAAGGCACGGCCAAAAATGCGCAACTCCCCTTTGATGTTGCCGGTAAAACAGGTACAACACAAGATTACCGCGATGCTTGGTTTTTAGGATATTCATCAAATTTTGTTACCGGCGTATGGTTAGGTAACGATGATAATAGCAAAACCAATAAAGTAACAGGCGGTAGTGTGCCGGCCAAAATTTGGCATGATTATATGGGGGCAATCCACCAAGGCCTACCGCCGGCCGATTTACCCAAACCGCTCAATACCCATATTCTTGACGATGCCGACCCCACCCGCGATTTAATTTTGTGGTAATCAATATTACTTCCTGCTTCATATATCCATCTAATAAAATTAAGATAATAACGGCATTTAATGCATATAATTTATATACATATGCGTAAATTATATATATTTATAATATGCATTTCATAAGTTTATATTCATTTTTTATTGCAATTTTATATTGCTTATGTATAATGAACTTGAAATTTAATAAAATTGTTAAATTTTAATGGGTTATAAAGTAAATAATAATAAAAAAATAGTCAATTACTATGTTTTTTTATTGTTTGTTTTGCGTGTGCTTTTAATTAATATAATAAAAATAATAATTACAAGAGTATTATTATATGAGTTGGCAAAATATTAAGTAAAGCATTTAAAATATGGGTGTAACAAAGGAATGTTGAGATGAAGACGAAGAGTTTATTTTTATCAGTATTAATGCTGGCAACTAGCCCAGTAGCTTTTGCGGCAACGCAAACTTGCTCGGGTGCAGGTGGTTCTCTTGTGGGTGGGGTTTGTACGTTTAACTCTCTGCCGGGACCGTTAAGTTATCCAAATACCGCAACAGATGTAAATTTATCAAGATCGCAATATGAGATTACTTCATCTGGTTCAACAACAACAATAACAGGGCCTGTGGATAATTTAACAATATCCGATGCTTCAAGTATTGTGGTTCTTAGTAGTTATACGGGTGGTAATTTACAACATGAGCTTACGATGTCAGGTAATAATGAGATTAGGGGCGATGTTGATTTTGGTGATAGCTTTACGGGTACGGGTACGCAAAATTTAAGATTAGAAAATAATGCGATATTAGATGGTAATTTTACATCTGAAACTGCGGATCCTAGTACAGTTGATACAAACCGAGGTACTTATGTTGATTTATATGATAACTCTCAGATAACTGGTAATATTACTACAGCAGATAAGGCATATGATCAAATTACTATTCTGGGCACCTCTGTTGTTGGTGGCGATATTACAACAGGCGATGAAGTTGAGGGTGTTTGGCCTCATGATGGGGATAATATCCTTTTAGCGGACAGCTCTGTCGTGAAGGGCAATATCTATATGGGTGCCGGTTATGATATTCTTTCGATTAATCCTTTGGCGACTATTGAAGGTACTGCAGACGGTGGCGATGGCGATAATGATGAAATAGAAATTTTTAGTCGCGCGGAAATGTTGGATAATTACAAAAATTTTGAATATCTCATTTATTATTACTCTAAGTCTGGATATCTGGATAGTTCGAATTTAGATTTAGGCGGTAGCTATACAACGCCTTCTGAGTCAATTGATATTTCCTTTATTAATTCTAATGTTATTATGACGGGCGGTGGCGTTGGAGAATATACGTTTAATAGTGGTGTTACGGCCGATGGTGATACGGTATTTGATTTTATGGATGGTGCTGTTGGGGATCATTTAATTCTAACTTCTGGTAGTAAATCCACAGGCTCAATGGCTTTAGATTCAACTTTATTGAAGTTCGATACGGATTTTGCAAATAAAACATCGGATTATATTACGGTTGCAGGTCAACTTACGGGTAATGGTATTGTTTATATTAATGATATTACTTCGGCAACATATGACGATTATAATAATACAACTCAGGGCGAGGCTGAAGCGCAATCTGCCCAAAATGGTACAATTTTATTGATTGATGCGCCCAATGATACAACTCAAGACGAAAATTATGTGTTTGAAACTACACAGCAGCATGGTGGCACAAATTTAGCTCTGTTTACAGGTTCTCCGTTTGTTTGGGAGCTATATCGTGCGTCTAATCAATGGGTGATGGGATATTATAGTGATACAAGGCCAACTTATGTTGAGCCATCTTGCGAGGATGATGGTACTTGCCCACCGCCGCCGCCGCCACCGTCTGAGCCTAAAATAGCTGCCGAGGCTGTGGCTTATGCTTCTTTACCAGCAGTATCTAAAGAGATGGCGCGCTCCGATACTTTGCATGAGCGTCTTGGTGAGCTTCGTAATAATCAGGGTTGGGTGGGCACAGGTTCTTCCAATTTAAAAACAAATTTAGGAACCAAGTGGCATAATACTATCGGTTTCAATGAAAGCCGTGCCAATGCTTGGATAAAAGGGAATATTAATCATTTTGGTTACGATAAAGATGCTGGCTTTGATGTTTCGGGTACTTTTGGTGGTGTTGAAATCGGTATTGATAAAAAATTCGACCTCCCCGCGGCTTCTCCGCAATGGAGTGTATTCACCGGTGTGTTTGGTGGTTACAAAACAGGTGATTTTTCAACCAGTGGCGAGGGTGATAAATATTCCTCCAACCTAGGTGCGGATATTGATGTGGATATGTGGGAGCTTGGTGCTTATGCCACATTCTTTAATACAGCGGGCACATATATTGACATTGTTGGAAAATATATGGATTTTGATACTAGTATTGATGCGGACCCAACAAGTTCATCGACCGATGGCTATGGGCTTTCAGCCTCTGTAGAAGTTGGCCATAGTTTCGATTTAAGAAAAGCATGGATTATCGAACCCCAAGCCCAATTAGAATATGCTTATATCAAATGGGATGATTTGTTCACGGGTGTAAATAATGTCGAGTTTGACACATATAATTTTTTAACTGGTCGTGTGGGAGTACGTGTGGAAAAAACAATTCTCACATCTGCTGGCGAGGTCAAGCCATGGGGTTATATTGGTGTTGTTCATGAATTTTCAGATACACCCCAAATAACATATGCGGGCTTAGAGCTAGATGGTCCTGAGTTGGATACTTCAGGCGAAATTAAACTGGGTATCACGGCCGATGTTTACCGTTCCGTTCAGCTTTATTCGGATGTCGCATATACAACCGATTTTAGCGATTACGATGCTGTTCGGGGTAACTTAGGTGTCCGCGTTGAGTGGTAACATTTCATAAAAATAAAATCAGCAGAGCCTTACATGGTTTCAATAATGTAGGGCTCTAAAATAGTGTTTAATTATCCCAAAAATAAAGTGGGAATAGAGTAAATAGGTTAAGGTTTATGGCTACAATACATTATAATGATGAAGATAAAGTATTAGTGGAAGACGGTAGTATTGCGGATTCTACTTATTCGGGAACGATAGAATTTGAAGAAACAGTACGCAGTTTTACGGCTCAACAAGGTACATATGGTACAATATATTTTAATCATAGAACAGGTGTGTTTGAATATGCCCTTGGTGGTGAAAGTAATGCGGCACTTCAATCATTACAAGAAGGTGAAGTCGTAACGGATACTGTTACATTAACTGTTACAACAATAACGGGTGCAACAAAAGTTGTTACAATAAATGTAACCATTAGTGGTACAAATGATGCTCCAACTCTTGTGGTTGGAGATGCAACGATTACTGCTGGTGATCCGGATGATGGTGTGGAAAGCACGGTAACAGGAACACTCATTGCAAATGATGTGGATTTACCAGACGATGCAGAGCTCACCTTTGATGTTGAAGGTGCAGAATATGGCTCATTAGTTGTTAATGACGATGGTACTTACACTTATACATTAGATGAAACCAATGCTGATATTGTTGCCCTTAAAGAAGGGGAAACTATCTATGAAACTGTAATTGTTACTGTTACGGATGATCAAGGAGCTTCTACCTCCAAGCCAATTCTTATCACCATTACAGGGCGTAACGATGCCCCTATCGTATCGGCCACAACCAATAATGTATATGAAGAAACAGCCCCTGAGGTAAGTGGTTTGGTGTTGGCATCGGATGAAGATGGCGATAGCTTAACATACAGCCTACAAGGTACAGGAAGTTATGGAACATTTACCTTAGATGAAGCTACAGGTAAATATACATATGTTTTAGATGAAAGCTTAGCAGCGGTTAAAGGCTTAGGTGATGGCGAACAGCTAACAGATACGGTTACGGT